>NZ_JBEYZX010000020.1:0-112488 GCF_040646255.1 Streptomyces sp. NPDC046203
TCCGATCTCTCGCGCTATGGGAGCTGGCCGCGGCGGATCTGCCCCAACCGAAGGAGCGCTACAGCCGGTACATCGGCCTGGAGTCGGAGGCGCCCCGCCCCGCCCCACCCCCAGCCCCCGCCCCCAGCCCCGCCCCAGCCCAGGCCACCCCGCCCCCACCCCCCTCTCCCACCTCACGACTCCCGGTGCGCGGGCCCGGTGCGCGACAATGGGCGGATGACCGTGTTCTCCCCCCTCGCCATCGGCCCGCACATCGTGCAGCCGCCGGTGGTGCTCGCGCCGATGGCCGGCATCACCAACGCCCCCTTCCGCACCCTCTGCCGCGACTTCAGCGGCGGCAAGGGGTTGTACGTCAGCGAGATGATCACGACGCGGGCGCTGGTCGAGCGCAACGAGAAGACGATGCAGCTGATCCACTTCGACGCGAGCGAGAAGCCTCGGTCGATCCAGCTGTACGGCGTGGACCCGGTGACCGTCGGCAAGGCGGTCCGGATGATCGTCGACGAGGACCTGGCCGATCACATCGACCTGAACTTCGGCTGCCCGGTGCCGAAGGTGACCCGCAAGGGCGGCGGCTCCGCGCTGCCGTACAAGCGGCCGCTGCTGCGGGCGATCCTGCGCGAGGCCGTGGGCAACGCGGGCGCGCTGCCCGTCACCATCAAGATGCGCAAGGGCATCGACGACGACCACCTCACGTATCTGGACGCGGGCCGGATCGCCGTCGAGGAGGGCGTCACCGCGGTCGCCCTGCACGGCCGCACCACCGCCCAGCACTACGGCGGCACAGCCGACTGGGACGCCATCGCGCGTCTGAAGGAGCACGTGCCGGAGATCCCGGTGCTCGGCAACGGCGACATCTGGTCGGCGGACGACGCACTGCGGATGATGCGCGAGACCGGCTGTGACGGCGTGGTCGTGGGCCGGGGCTGCCTGGGCCGGCCGTGGCTCTTCGGGGACCTGGTGGCGGCCTTCGAGGGTACGGAGAACTACACGCGGCCGGGGCTGCGCGTGGTCGCGGACACGATGGTGCGGCACGCGCGGCTGCTCGGTGAGTGGATCGGCGACGAGTCCCGGGGTGTCATCGACTTCCGCAAGCACGTGGCCTGGTACCTCAAGGGCTTCTCGGTCGGTTCGGAGATGCGCAAGAAGCTGGCCGTCACCTCGTCCCTGGACGAGCTGGCCGCTCAGTTGAGCGAGCTGGATCTGGACCAGCCGTGGCCGGAGGGCGCGGACGGCCCCCGGGGTCGTACGTCCGGAAACAACCGAGTTGTCCTGCCGGATGGCTGGCTGAAGGACCCCTACGACTGCGCCGGCGTGAGTGAAGAGGCCGAGCTGGACACGTCCGGAGGGTGAGACCAAGGGTCCTTAGGGGCCTCTCTCGGGCGTTTTTGGCGAGTGATTCTCGCCACCCTTGATAGGGGTAGCGCTCAGATGAGCGGTCTGATCGACCCTCTCCGGCTTGAAGGGTGGCACTGCGTGCCACCCTTCTTGCGTTCAAGGCTTGAACTCAAGTGCCGGAATGTGCGCTCATGTGAGCGCTTGAGTGCTGGTTTGGGTCAAGGCGGCTTCGGGGGCCGAACGCGCAAGCTACTGGCCAGTTACTTTCGATGTGCTGGCGGACGGGTGGTTAAGACCGGGTGACCGGTAGGCGTACCTCCCCAGAAGCCTTCGATCTGGGTATGTTCCTCGCCGTCAGGGCAGCCAACCGAGTCGTCGAGGAGTCGTGGCCCGTGTCGGAATTCAATGATCAGAAGTTCGTGTACGACTTCACCGAGGGGAACAAGGACCTCAAGGACCTTCTCGGTGGCAAGGGGGCCAACCTCGCCGAGATGACCAATCTCGGCCTCCCGGTTCCCCCCGGCTTCACGATCACGACCGAGGCCTGCAAGGTCTACCTGGACAGCGGCTCCGAGCCGGCCGCGCTCCGCGACGAGGTCAGTGCGCACCTCGACGCCCTGGAGCGCACCATGGGCAAGAAGCTCGGCCAGGCCGACGACCCGCTGCTGGTGTCGGTCCGCTCCGGCGCCAAGTTCTCGATGCCCGGCATGATGGACACCGTCCTCAACATCGGCCTCTCCGACGCCTCCGTCGAGGGCCTCGCCGCCCAGGCCGACAACGCGCGCTTCGCCTGGGACTCGTACCGCCGCCTCATCCAGATGTTCGGCAAGACCGTCCTCGATGTCGACGGCGAGCTCTTCGAGGACGCCCTCGACGAGGCCAAGGCCGCCAAGAACGCCGCCAGCGACACCGACCTGGACGCCGCCGACCTGAAGGCGCTCGTCGAGCACTTCAAGGGCATCGTCAAGACCGCGACCGGCCGCGACTTCCCGCAGGACCCGCGCGAGCAGATGGACCTGGCCATCGAGGCGGTCTTCAACTCCTGGAACACCGACCGGGCCAAGCTGTACCGCCGCCAGGAGCGCATTCCGCACGACCTCGGCACCGCCGTCAACGTCTGCTCGATGGTCTTCGGCAACCTCGGCCCCGACTCCGGCACCGGCGTCGCCTTCACCCGCGACCCCGCCTCCGGCCACCAGGGCGTCTACGGCGACTACCTCACCAACGCCCAGGGCGAGGACGTCGTCGCCGGCATCCGCAACACCGTGCCGCTCGCCGAGCTGGAGTCGATCGACAAGAAGTCGTACGACCAGCTCATGCAGATCATGGACACGCTCGAAACGCACTACAAGGACCTGTGCGACATCGAGTTCACCATCGAGCGCGGCCAGCTGTGGATGCTCCAGACCCGGGTCGGCAAGCGCACCGCCGGTGCCGCCTTCCGGATCGCCACCCAGCTCGTGGACCAGGGCCTCATCGACGAGGCCGAGGCGCTCCAGCGCGTCAACGGCGCCCAGCTGGCGCAGCTGATGTTCCCGAAGTTCGATGACGATTACGCTCGCGGCGGGGAAGGGGTCGACCAGATCGGGCGCGGCATCGCCGCCTCCCCGGGCGCCGCCGTCGGCAAGGCCGTCTTCGACTCGTACACCGCGGTCAAGTGGTCCCGCTCCGGCGAGAAGGTCATCCTGATCCGCCGCGAGACCAACCCCGACGACCTGGACGGCATGATCGCCGCCGAGGGCATCCTCACCTCCCGCGGCGGCAAGACCTCGCACGCCGCCGTCGTCGCCCGAGGCATGGGCAAGACCTGTGTCTGCGGCGCCGAGGAGCTGGAGGTCGACACCAAGCGCCGCCGGATGACCACCGCCGCCGGCATGGTGATCGAGGAGGGCGACGTCGTCTCCATCGACGGCTCCACCGGCAAGGTCTACCTCGGCGAGGTACCCGTCGTACCGTCGCCGGTCGTCGAGTACTTCGAGGGCCGGATGCACGCCGGTGCCGACGACGCCGACGAGCTCGTCCAGGCCGTGCACCGGATCATGGCCTACGCCGACCGCGTCCGCCGGCTGCGCGTGCGCGCCAACGCCGACAACGCCGAGGACGCCGCCCGCGCCCGCCGCTTCGGCGCCCAGGGCATCGGCCTGTGCCGCACCGAGCACATGTTCCTCGGCGAGCGCCGCCAGTACGTCGAGCGGCTGATCCTCGCCGACACGGACGAGGAGCGCGAGGAGTCCCTGAAGGCGCTGCTGCCGCTGCAGAAGGGCGACTTCGTCGAGCTGTTCGAGGCGATGGACGGCCTGCCCGTCACCGTCCGGCTGCTCGACCCGCCGCTGCACGAGTTCCTGCCCGACATCACCGAGCTGTCGGTGCGCGTCGCCCTCGCCGAGGCCCGCAAGGAGCCGCACGAGAACGAGCTGCGCCTGCTCCAGGCCGTCCACCGGCTGCACGAGCAGAACCCGATGCTCGGTCTGCGCGGCGTCCGGCTCGGCCTGGTCATCCCCGGCCTGTTCACCATGCAGGTCCGCGCCATCGCCGAGGCCGCGGCCGAGCGCATCGACGCCAAGGGCGACCCGCGCGCCGAGATCATGATCCCGCTCGTCGGCACCGTGCAGGAGCTGGAGCTGGTCCGCGAGGAGGCCGAGACGGTCATCGCCGAGGTCGTGGCGCGCACCGGCGTCGACCTGAAGCTGGCCCTCGGCACCATGATCGAGCTGCCGCGCGCCGCCGTGACCGCCGGCCAGATCGCCGAGGCCGCCGAGTTCTTCTCCTTCGGCACGAACGACCTCACCCAGACGGTCTGGGGCTTCTCCCGCGACGACGTGGAGGCCAGCTTCTTCACCGCGTACCTGGAGAAGGGCATCTTCGGCGTCAGCCCCTTCGAGACCATCGACAAGGACGGCGTCGGCGCCCTGGTCCGCCAGGCGGTCGAGTCCGGCCGGGCCACCCGCCCCGACATCAAGCTCGGCGTCTGCGGCGAGCACGGCGGCGACCCGGAGTCGGTGCACTTCTTCCACGAGGTCGGTCTCGACTACGTCTCCTGCTCGCCGTTCCGGATCCCGGTGGCGCGTCTGGAGGCCGGCCGCGCGGCGGCCGAGGCGAAGGGCAGCGACAGCCGCTGATCTCACGGGCCCCCGCCGGATGCGCGCGGAGGGGGCCGTGAACCACCGGAGCCGCCGCTCGTCCCCGACCCTCGAAAACCGATGGGCGGCGGTTGCCGGTTTCCGCAAGGAGACGGGGCGGACACCTTTGTGCGGAGGTGTCCGCCCCGTCGCGTTTCACCGGCCTTTCCCGTACTTCTGCCGTTTTCGCATTTCACCCCCGAGAGTGTTTCCGTAAAACCATTCGGTTTTGCTGGAGGGGGTGGCGGTGGCGATGTGCCGGAAGTGCCCGATGGGGTCCTGGGCGGCGCCTGGGTGGCGCCTGGGAAGTGTAGGGATTTCTGGGATTCCGAGGGGTCCGGAGTGGGGAAAGGTGGCTTCCTGTGCGCGGGCCGGGCCCGCCGGAAATTCGGATTTGAACTTTCGCAAACAAAAGGATGGGCGCGGCCCCCGGATCCCCACCCGGAGGCCACGCCCATTCCCGTAGCCGGGCGGATGAGCCGCAACCTCGCCGACCGCCGCCGGACGCGCCGAAGCCCCCCACGGTCTTCGTCGCGTCACCTCGGTCCTCGAAGGTTCGCCGCCCGGCCGATCACAGCTTTTCGGTTTCCGGCCGTTCATCGCGAGGCTTTTCAAGTCTGGCTGAAACACCCTGGTAACGTGCAGTGATGCTGTGCATACTCGTCGTCGGGGGTGGTTGCGAGTGCACAGGTGGGGGTTCCATGCTGCGGATTCATTTCACCGGGGCCGATCTGGCCGGGGTGCGGATGGCCGCCCAGCCGGACGTGTTGTGGGAAACGATTCTGAGCTTTCACCGGATACGGGACCGGCGCGGTCCGGTCGTGTTCCGGGAATGGCGGTCGGAAGCACGCGTACGGCTGGGCGCCGAGACGCGGCAGCTCGCCGCACTGGTCCCGGCACACGGCTATTTCCCCGACTTCCTCAACCCGCCGGAGGGCATCCTCGGACTCGACGAGGGACTTGAGGCGATCCGCGCCACCCCGGCCTTCCGGCTGCGCGCCGAACTCGCCCGGATCGGCGCCGCGCATTCCGGCCGCCCCGCCGTCCCGGCCGCGCTGCGCGCGCTCGCCGAGGGCGGCGCCGAGCCGCTCGGCCGGCTGGCCGGGGCGCTGCGCGACTACCACCGGGCCGCCGTGGAGCCGTACTGGACCCACATCCAGGCCCGCGTCGAGGCGGACCGGGCCCGGCGCGGCCGGGCCCTGCTCGACGGGGGAGCGGACGAGCTGCTCGCCTCGCTGCCGCCGATGATCCGCTGGCACCGCCCCGTCCTGGAGGCGGACTACCCCGTCGACCGGGACCTGCGGCTCGACGGGCGCGGGCTGCTGCTCCAGCCCTCGTACTTCTGCCGGGGCACCCCGGTCGTCCTGTGCGATCCCGCGCTGCCGCCGGTCCTCGTCTACCCGATCACCCACGGCGAGTCCCCGACCGTCCGCCCGCCCGGTCTGCCCTCGCTCGCCAAACTGGTGGGCCACACCCGCTCGGCGGTCCTGCACGCCATCGGCGACGGCGGTACGACGAGCGAGCTGGCCCGCCGGGCCGGGGTGTCCCTCGCCTCCGCGAGCCAGCACGCCGGGGTGCTGCGCGAGGCCGGACTGATCGCCACGCTCCGCAACGGCAACGCGGTCCTGCACACCCTGACCCCGCTGGGCGCGGCCCTCCTCGGCGGCGGCCGGGGCACCCACGACGGGACGCCCGCCCGCCGGACGGGCGGGGCACGGCGGGAGGAGGGACCGGCGGGCGGTACGGGCGGCGGAGGCGGTGGCGGTGGTACGGGGATGGGGGCGGCCGGCGGTACGGGGAACGGCGGCGGTGGTACGGGGACGGTCGGCGGTACGGGGAACGGAGGCGCGCGGGGCGGTCCGGGCGTGGGCCCCGGCGGCGCGGCGGGCGTCGGTCCCGGCGGCGGTCCGGGGGCCGTCACGGGGGCCGGTCCGGGAGCCGGTCCGGGAGCCGGTACGGGCGTGCGGCCGGGCGGCGGGCCCGGCGGGCGGGTGCCGGCACAGGCCGGGGGCCGGGTGTTCGTACGGGGCGGGAGCGCCGCGCCGTGAGCGGGGCGGGGCGCCCGGCCCTGTGACGTAGCCGGGGTGGGCCGCTTGGTCCTGCCCTCGCGCCCGGGCCGGGACCTTCGGCTCTGGCCGGGCCGGCGCCGGGCGCGGGACCCTGGAGCCATGCGTGTCACCCGAGACGTCCACGACATCCGCGGCCGCGCCGACCTCGACGTCCTGCTGCGCCGCTTCTACACCGCGGCCTTCGCCGACCCGCTCATCGGCCGCTTCTTCACCGAGATCGCGGGCACGGACCTGGAGGCCCATCTGCCGAGGATCGGCGACTTCTGGGAGCGCGCGCTGTTCCGCACCGCCGCGTACCGGCACGACGCCTTCGCCCCGCACGCCGCCGTCCACTCCGTCGAGCCGCTGACCGCGGCCCACTTCGGCCGGTGGGTGCAGCTGTGGCACGCCACCGTGGACGGACTGCACGAGGGCCCGCTGGCCGACCGGGCCAAGGCGCAGGGCGAACGGATCGCGCTCGCCCTGCTCCGGCGGCTCGGCGGCCGTGACGTGTCCACCGACGCGCCCCGGGGTGAGACGGGCGGATTCATCCCGCTCGCGGCACTCACCCTGCGGTCGGCCGGCTGAGGTCCGCCTGCCCGTCGACCGTCGACCGGACATCTCTTCGAAGAAAAGTGCGAGAGAGCGATGAGTTCCGGTGAGCCCGGAGGTCTTCCCCCTCGACAGCACCGCGACGGAAGAGAGAGTGACCTCATGGCCCCGCAGATGATCTTCGTGAACCTGCCGGTGAAGGACCTGGACGCGAGCAAGGCGTTCTTCGAGAAGCTCGGCTTCTTCGCCAACCCGCGGTTCACGGACGAGACCGCCGCATGCGTCGTCATCAGCGACACGATCTTCGCGATGCTGCTGACCGAGGAGAAGTTCCGGGCCTTCACCGCGCCCGGCAAGGAGATCGCCGACGCCACGAAGACGACCGAGGTGCTGGTGACGCTGAGCGCCGAGAGCCGGGAGAAGGCCGACGAGCTGGCCGACGCGGCGCTGGCGGCGGGTGGCGGACCGGCGAAGGAACCGATGGACATGGGCTTCATGTACAGCCGCTCGTTCACCGACCTCGACGGCCACCACTGGGAGGTCTTCTGGATGAACCCGGCCATGGCGCAGGGCGGCGGCGAGGGCGCCGGCCAGGGCTGATCCGCAGCCTCCTGCCCGTACCGCCCGTCTCCCGTCCGGCCCGCCGGACCGGCGTCCCGGGCGCCAAGCTCTGACGTTGCTCAAGACTGGCCGAGATCGATGGACGCCACAGCTATCCCGTTCCTAGGCTCGCGCCATGCCTGACATATCCATGACCACCCTTGCCCTGCTTTGCGTCGCCGCCTTCGCGGCGGGCTGGATCGACGCCGTGGTCGGGGGTGGCGGGCTGCTGATGCTGCCCACGCTGCTGCTCGGGCTGCCGCACCTGCCGGCCGCCCAGATCCTCGGTACGAACAAGGCCATGTCCATCGTCGGTACGTCCGGCGCGGCCGTCACCTATCTGCGCAAGGCCCCGATGAAACTGGGCACCGCGCTGCGCATCGGCCTTGCCGCGCTCGCCGGGTCGATGGGCGGCGCCTTCTTCGCGGCCGGGATCAGCAGCGAGGTGCTGCGCCCGGTGATCATGGTGGTGCTGCTGGGTGTAGCTGTGTTCGTCCTGCTCCGGCCGAAGTTCGGCGTGCAGGCCGACGGCGCCGAGCGGCCGGAGCTCACCCGCGCCCGGATCGTCACCGCGATCGTCGTGGTCGGCGGCGGCATCGGCTTCTACGACGGTCTGTTCGGGCCCGGCACCGGCACCTTCCTCGTCCTCGCCCTGACGGCCGTGCTCCACCTCGACCTGGTGACGGCCTCCGCCACCGCGAAGATCGTCAACGTCTGCACCAACGCGGGCGCGCTCGTCATGTTCGCCTCCCAGGGCAACGTCATCTGGCAGCTGGCGGGCCTGCTCGCCGTCTTCAACCTCGTGGGCGGTACGACCGGCGCGCGGATGGCGCTCAGCAAGGGCTCGGAGTTCGTCCGCGGGGTGCTGCTCGTGGTCGTGCTCTCGCTGGTCGCGAAGCTCGCCTTCGACCAGTGGGCGTGACCGTAGAGCGGCGGTGGCGGCGGCCGGGACCCGGGGAGGTCGGGCCGGGCGAGGTCAGGCCGTGGGTGTGGCCGTGGGCGGGGCGGCGGCCGGCCGTACGCCGATGAGGTGGCCGAACGCGACGACGTTCCCCTGGTAGCCGCCGGACTTCCGGGAGAAGCCGCCCCCGCAGGTGATCACCCGGATCTCGGCCCGGTCCGCCTGCCCGTACACCTTGGCGTCGGGGAAGGCGTCGTTGTCGTAGACCTCGACCGCGTCGATGGTGAACACCGCCGTCCGGCCGTCCCGCCGGTCCACCTCGATCCGGTGTCCCTTCTTCAGCGCGCCGAGCGCGTAGAAGACCGCCGGCCCGTCCGCGTTGTCGACATGGCCGGCCACGATCGCGGTGCCCTTGGCGCCGGGCCGGGTGCCGTCCTCGTACCAGCCCGCGAGATTGCGGTCGGTGGCCGGCGGTACGTCGAGCGAGCCGTCCTTGCCGACCCCGAGGCCCGTCAGGGGCGTGTCCACGTCGATCTCGGGGATGCGCAGTCGTACCGGATCGGACGGCGGGAGGGGGTCGGCGGCGGCGTCCGTGTGGACGCTCGGCCCGGCGGCGAACGCCTGCGCCGCCGACGGGACGGGCGGGGTGACCACCGTCGAGCCGTTGTGGATCATCCACAGGCCCAGGCAGGCGCCCGCGGCGATGAGCCAGCCCTTGCTCCGCGTACTCACCGGTCGCTCACTTGCCGCTCACCCGTCGCTCACCCCGTTGTCCACCTGCCGCTCGCTCGATGTCGTCGTCCGTGCCTGTCCGTCGTACGCCGTTCTCTCATGGGGACGGGGGCGGGGGACGGAGATGGCCCTGCCCCCGCCGGGCCGTCAGCGGGCACGCGGCGGAGGCAGGACGTGAGGCGGAACGGGTCAGCCGTCCTGCGCGGCGCCGCTCGCCCGGCGGCGCAGGAGCCACGTCCCGCCCACGGCGGCCGCGGCCAGCACCGCCACGCCCGCCGCGATCTGGGTGGTGTCGGGGCCCACACTGCCGCCGACACCGCTGTGCACATGGCCGCTGGGGCCTCCTCTGCGCTCGACGATCAGTTCGCCCCGGGCGGACTTGCCGTTGTCGCACTCGACGCGGATCTCGTACGAGCCGCCCCGGGTGTGGTGGGGGATCGTGAACTGCCCGACCACGACGTTCTTGTGGGTGCTCGGGTTGAGGTGGAACTCGCCCGCGCCGACCGAGTTCGCGTCGCCCCTGCCGTGACCGTGCTCGCCGCAGGCGGCGGTGTTCACGGTGACGGTGGTGCCCGGCTCTGCGGGGGAGGGGAAGATCTCAAGCCGTCGGTCCCGGTCCCGGTCGCGGTCCCAGTCGCGGCCGTAGCCCCCGTCGCCGCCCCGGTCGTGGTCCCGCTCCCCGCCGTCGTTCGCGAAGGCCAGGGGTGCGGCGGCGAAGGTGGTGAGGGCGACGATCGTCAGCGCGCTCCCGGTGAGAAAACGGACAGGGGTGCGGCGCATGAGGGTCCTCCGGGGCACACGAACGGCTTGCGGAAAAGGTCTTCCGTAGGACCGAGACAAGACGCTGCCCGGACTCCCCGCCTGATGAGCGAGCGTCAGAACTGCTCCGTTCGAGGGACCGCGCGGGTACGTGGATCCGGGTGTTCGCGCAGGTCGGGCGCGGGTCGGAGGGGACTCCCGAGGGCCGGCGACGACTCGCGCCGAACGGGTGAGCGGGATCGCGGGCGATCCGCGCTTGACCTCGACCAAACTTGAGGTACCACTCTTCTCGGCATGGACACCAAGGCCAACGCCACCCACGTCACCATTGCCACCGACAACGCCGCCGGCGCCGTCGCCCCGCGCCCGCTCCGGCTCGCCGTCATCGTCGCCAGTAACCGCGAGGGCCGCTTCGGCCCCGTCGTCGCGAACTGGTTCGCCGGGCACACCGCGACCCGCCAGGACTTCGAGACCCGCGTCGTCGACCTCGCCGACGTCGACCTGCCCACCGCCCTCTCCCACGACCCCGCCCCCGCCGTGCTGGCCGAACTCGCCAAGGTCAGGCCGGTGCTGGCCGAGGCCGACGCCTTCGTGGTGATCACCCCCGAGTACAACCACTCCTTCCCCGCCTCCCTGAAGGCCCTGATCGACTGGCACTTCACCGAGTGGCAGGCCAAGCCCGTCGCCTTCGTGTCGTACGGCGGCATCTCCGGCGGTCTGCGCGCCGTCGAGCAACTGCGCCAGGTCTACGCCGAGATGCACTCCGTCACCCTGCGGGACACCGTCTCCTTCGCGGGGGTGCACGGCAGCTTCACCGAGGACGGCACGCTCAAGGACCCGGAGATCCCCGACGCCGCCGCCACCGGGCTGCTCGACCGGCTCGCCTGGTGGGGCGAGGCCCTGCGGGAGGCCAAGGCGGTCCGCCCGTACACGGTGTGAGGGCGCGGGGGTACGGGTCGGGGAGAGGCCGGGGCGGGTACGGGCGCGCGTACGGTCCGGGTCGCGGTACGACGCCGACGCGTCCGGCGGCTCGGCGGGACCGGGCGGCGGACTACCCGGCCGGGTGCGCCGGGGCGGCGGTCAGCGCCTTCGCGACCCCGTCCTCCCGGTCGCCGAGGAAGTGCGGGTCGGGCCGCAGGGCCGCCTCGGCGGCGGCCTTCCCGGCGGCGGCGATCTCCCGGGTGGTGCCGTAGTACCAGGTGGCGTCGTGGGGTTCGCCGACCCCGACGCCGTACGACTCCACGCCCGCCGCCGCGCACAGCGCGAGGGCCCGCTTGATGTGGAAGTCCTGGGTGACGAGGACGGCCCGGTCCACACCGAAGATCTTCTTGGCGCGGACGCAGGAGTCCCAGGTGTCGAAGCCGGCGTAGTCGCTGACCACCTTGTCGTCCGGCACCCCGCGCGCCGCCAGATACGCGCGCATGGCGCTCGGCTCGTCGTACTCGGTACGGCTGTTGTCGCCGGTGACGAGCAGGACCTTGACCTTGCCGGAGCGGTACAGCTCGGCGGCGGCGTCGAGACGGTGCGCGAGATACGGGGTGGGGCGGCCCTTCCAGAGCCCGGCGCCGAAGACCACGCCCACGTCCTCGGCGGGCACGTCGGCGGTCGTCCGCAGCCGGTCGCCGGCGGTGGTGTGCATCCAGGTGACCGGCGCGAGCGCGAGGCAGGCCCCGATCATGACGGCCTGGACGGCGCGGCGGCGGCCCCGGGTGGTGCGGGGGAGTCGGGGCAGTCGGACGCCGCGCATGCGGGGGACCTCCGGAGTGGTCGTCGGCTGTCGGGAACGGGAGCGGAAGGAGCCGGGGGGGAACAGGGATACGGGGGGTGATGTCGAATGGATGTCACCCAGTCCGACGCGATTCGGCCGGTTCCGGTTCACTCCTGGCGCGATCCCGGCGCTCCTGATCTCTCCGGTCTTCCCTCGGCTCCTTCCCCCGGTCCAGCTTCGCATCCCGGAACTCCGTTCTCCTGCAAGGCCGTTATGCCGGAACCGACGGGTGAAAAATCGGAGGAGGGAGATGACGGGGAGTCGTACCATCCGCGAGTGATCAACGAAGCCGTCCTCGCCGACGCCATCCACAACAACATCCAGTGGTGCGGGACGATGTGCCGCGCGCACGGTCTGTCCGAAGGCGTCCTCGGCCCGCGCGCCTGGACCAGCCCGCGCCGGACCCCGCTCTACTACCCCGACGCGGTCACCCTCGCCGTGGACGCCGGGCCCGGGGACGTCCTGGACGGCATCGACCGGACCGCCCCCGGCGCCTCCGTGAAGGACAGTCACGCCCGGCTCGACCTCGCGCCCGAGGGCTTCCGGCTGCTCTTCGAGGCCCAGTGGATCCACCGCCCGGCCGGTCTGCCGGCAGGCTCGCCGTCCGGGGCCGCCTCCGACAGGTCCGCCGCCTACCGCGCCGTCCGCACCCCCGACGAACTCGCCGCCTGGGCGCTCGCCTGGAGCGGCGGCGATGTCGACGAGGCCGCCCTCTTCCGCGCGGAACTCCTCGCCGACCCCGCCACCACGATCGTCGCGGGCCACGCCCCCGACGGCCGGATCCTCGGCGGCGCCGTCCTCACCGCGAGCGACCGGGTCACCGGGGTCTCCAATCTCTTCACCGCCGACGGTGTCCCCGCCTCCGCCGCCTGGTCCGGGGTCCTCGCCGTCGCCGATCCGGCCCTGCCGCTCGTCGGCTACGAGTCGGGCGACGACCTCGACGCGGCGCTGGCGGCGGGCTGCGAGGCGATCGGCCCGCTGCGGATCTGGCTCGACGCCTGAGGCCGGGCGCCTGAGGCCCGGCGCCTGCCCCGGCGCCGGACCTCGCCCCCAGGCGCGAGCCAGGCAGCCGGGTCGCCGCCGTACCACCACCACCGCCCCGGCTCGGCCCCGTACGGACACTGAGCCGATGTCAGACCGATACCTGAATCTGCCCATCTGTCCGTCCCGCCGGTTACCGTCGAGGACATGGAAGGCTTCCCCGAGACCCCGCAGATCCCGCAGACCCCCGACCGGACCGACGCCGCCCCCGGCACCCCCGGTTACGACGCCGCCGACACCGAACGCTGGGCCGCCGAGCCCGACAAGCGCCCCGGGCGCACCGCCTTCCAGCGCGACCGCGCCCGGGTGCTGCACTCCGGCGCGCTGCGCCGGCTCGCCGGCAAGACCCAGGTCGTCACCCCCGGCTCGTACACCCACGCCTGGGACACCAGCCCCCGCACCCGGCTGACCCACTCCCTGGAGTGCGCCCAGGTCGGCCGGGAACTCGGGGCGGCCCTCGGCTGCGACCCCGACCTGGTCGAGGCCGCGTGCCTCGCCCATGACCTCGGCCACCCGCCCTTCGGGCACAACGGCGAGCAGGCTCTCAACGAGGCAGCCGAGGACTGCGGCGGTTTCGAGGGCAACGCCCAGTCGCTGCGGCTGCTCGCCCGGATCGAGCCGAAACGGTTCATCGCCGACCCCGTCACCGGCGCCCCGCTCAGCGTCGGCCTCAACCTCACCCGCGCCGCCCTCGACGCCGCCACCAAGTACCCCTGGCCGCGCGGCGGTCACCCCACCGACCCGGCCTCGCCCAAGTTCGGCGTGTACGAGGACGACCTCCCCGTCTTCGCGTGGGCCCGGCAGGGCGCGCCCGCCGGCCGTACCTGCTTCGAGGCGCAGGTCATGGACTGGTCCGACGACGTCGCCTACTCCGTCCACGACTTCGAGGACGGTCTGCACGCCGGGCACATCGACCCGAACCTGCTGCTCGCCGAGCCCGAGCGGGCCGACATCTGGGAGGTCGCCCGCGGCCGGTACGTCCCCGAGGACACCGACCCCGCCGAGCTGGCCGCCGCCCTCGACCGGCTGATGGACCAGGAGTGGTGGCCGCACGGCTACGACGGATCGGCCGTCGCCCAGGCCCGCCTCAAGGACGCCACCAGCCAGCTCATCGGCCGGTTCTGCCTCGCCGCCGAGACCGCCACCCGCCGCACCTACGGCCCCGGCCGGCTCACCCGCTACGGCGCCGCGCTCGTCGTGCCCCGCGAGGCGCGCCTCGAATGCGCCGTGCTCAAGGCCATCGCCGTCCGGTACGTGATGCAGCGGGCCGACCAGGAGGCGCTCCGCGCCGACCAGCGGATCGTCGTCACCGAACTCGCCGAGGCGCTCACCGCCCGCGCCCCCGAGGGGCTCGACCCGCAGTTCCGCGCCCTGTTCGCCGCCGCACCCGACGACCGGGCCCGCAAGCGGGTGATCGTCGACCAGATCGCCTCCCTCACCGACGCCTCCGCCCGCGCCCTGCACGCCCGCCTGCGCGCCCCGCACCGCCAGTAAGCGTCCACAAGCAGCCATAGGCAGCCACAAGCGCCCACAAGCGCCCATGACCGTCCACGAGAATCCAGCTGGTACCCATTTGGGGTGTTTCGGGTGATTTCGAGTGGCGGTTCGGGGTGTCCTCGGGTAGGGCGGGCGGGGACCCCGTAGGAGAGGAGGCGTGAGACTTCCTACGTATGCGATGAGACCGAGGCCGAGACCGAGACCGGGGCCGGGGCCGGGCGGGATCGGCCGGGTCCGGGCCGCCGTGCGGACGCTGGCGGCGGCCCTGACCGCGGCGACCGCGCTCGGTCTGGCCGGACTCGCCGCGCCGCCCGGGAGCGCGGCGCAGGCGCCGCCCACCGACGACGTCCTGGCCTGGGGGCAGAACACCTACGGGCAGCTGGGCGACGGCACCACCACCCGGCGCCTCACCCCGGTCCCGGTGGATCTGCCGGCCGGCGTGCGGCTCACCGAGGTCTCCGGCGCCGCGGGCGGCGGCTGGTACAGCCTGGGGCTGACCTCCGACCACCGCGTCCTGGCCTGGGGCCAGGGCGAGCGGGGGCAGCTGGGCGACGGCGCGAACACCAACAGCAGCACCCCCGTCGAGGTCGACATCCCCGACGGGGTCGAGATCACCGACATCGACGCGGGCTTCGACTTCGGCTTCGCGCTGACCTCCGAGGGCCGGGTGCTGGCCTGGGGGGCCAACTACTACGGGCAGCTGGGCGACGGCACCACCACCAGCCGCCCGACCCCCGTCTACACCGACCTGCCGGCCGGCACGCGGATCACGGACATCTCCGGCGGAGGCAACCAGACCCTCGCGGTCACCTCCGACCACCGCCTCCTCGTCTGGGGCTACAACAACCGGGGGCAGCTCGGCGACGGCACCACGACCACCCGGACCCGGCCGGTCGAGCTGACCCTCCCCGACGGCGCCGAGGCCGAGTCCGTCACCGCGGGCCCGTACCACAGCCTGGTCCTGACGACCGACGGCCGCGTCTACGGCTGGGGCTACAACGCCTACGGGCAGCTGGGCGACGGCACCAACACCAACAGCCTCGTCCCGGTCCAGGCACTCGTCCCCGACGGCGTCCGCTTCACCGCCCTGTCCAACCGGGGCCACTACTTCAGCCTGGGGCTGACCGACGACGGCCGCGTCTACGCCTGGGGCTTCAACACCTCCTCCGGCTTCCTGGGCGACGGCACCACCACCAACCGCAGCACCCCGGTCCAGACGCTCATCCCCGCCGACGTCACGATCACCGAGATCGACGCCGGCAGCGGCCACAGCCTGGCGCTGACCTCCGAGGGGCGGATCTACGCCTGGGGCTACAACGGCGACGGGCCGATCGGCGACGGCACCACCACCAGCCGCCTCACCCCGGTCCTGACCCACCTGCCCGCCCACACCCGGGCCACCGCCGTCTCCGCGGGCGGCTTCCACAGCCTGGCCCTCGCCGAGACGGCGACGAGCCAGACCACGCTCACGGCGGTCCCGACCACCGCCGCGCCCGGCGCGCCGGTCACCCTCACCGCGCACGTGCTGTGCAGCGAGGGCACCCCGACCGGAAACGTCACGTTCTACGCCGGCGGGAACGCGCTCGGCACCGTCGCCCTGGACGCGAGCGGTGACGCGACCCTCACCACCTCGGACCTTCCCCTGGGCGCGCACACGATCACCGCACGGTACGAGGGCGACGAGAACTGCCCGGCCTCGACCTCCACCGGTGTCGTGGTGGTCGTCGAGGAGCCGCCGGTGGCGTCCCTCGGCCTGACCAAGCAGGTGGAGTCCGCCGGTCCGTTCCGGGTCGGTGACACCGTGGACTACACCTACACGGTGACCAATACCGGCACCACGCCCCTGTACGGCGTGAGCGTGACCGACAACCGGACGGTCGGCGTGGTCTGCGACGCGACGACCCTCGCCGCCGGGCAGACCACCACCTGCCGGGGCGGCCACACCATCACCGCCGCCGACATCACGCCGTGCGAGCCGGCGGACGGGGGCGGCTGCGCGCTGTCGAACCTGGCCCAGGCCACCGCGTACGAGCTGAGCGGCGCGGAGGTCGCCAGCGAGCAGGCCACGGCCACGATCACCGTCCAGCAGCAGGGCGTCTCCGGGCTGACGCTCGCCAAGCGGGCCGACTCGGCCGGTCCGTTCGCCGTCGGCGACACCGTCGACTACACGTACACGGTCACCAACTCCGGTGACTCCGCCGTGCACGGGCTGACCGTGACGGACGACCGGGTCGCGGACGTCGACTGCGGTACGACCACCCTCGCGGCCGGGGCGAGCACCACCTGCCACGGGACGTACACCGTCACCGAGGCCGACGCCACCTGCACGCGCGGTGGCGGCGACGGTGGTTACGGCGACCACGGCACGACCTGCCGGGTCACCAATACCGCCCACGCCACGGCGACCGACACCGCCGGCGACACGGTCACCAGCAACACCGCCACCGCGACCATCCGGGTGAGCGGCGGCGGCCACGACGGCTACGGCAACGGGAACGGCTCCGACTACGGCAGCCGCCACGGCGCCCGGAAGGAGAAGACGGCGTGAGGCCCTGACCTCCGCCGCGCCGGACACCCCACCGGACACCCCACCGATCCGCGCGTCCCGCCCCGCCCCCCGGGCCGGGGCGCGCGGCCCGTCCGGCGGGACCCGGCCGTACGAAAGGAACGGGACCCGGCCGTACGAAAGGAAAAAGGAAGGGGTCGGGCGCCGTCGTGACCAAGGTCCCCTCGCGGGGCCCGGCTCCGGGGCCGTTCGCCCCCTTCCGCCCGTACGGCCGGTGCGGGACCCTGCTCCGGCACGTCCCGAGGCGGTACGGTCCGGGCCGGGTCCAGGGGCGTAGCGTAGGGAACCGGTCGCAACGAGGAGGAATCAACGTGGTCGACGCAGATCAGACCTTTGTCATCGTCGGCGGGGGCCTGGCCGGCGCCAAGGCGGCGGAGACGCTGCGCTCGGAGGGATTCAACGGGCGGGTCATCCTCGTCTGCGACGAACACGAACGCCCTTACGAACGGCCTCCCCTCTCCAAGGACTTCCTGCTGGGCAAGGCCGAGCGCGACTCCGTCTTCGTGCACGAGCCCTCCTGGTACGCGAGCAACGACGTCGAACTCCACCTCGGCCAGACCGTCACCGCCATCGACCGCGAGGGCCGCACCGTCCGGCTCGGCGACGGCACCGTGATCCGCTACGACAAACTGCTCCTCGCCACCGGCGCCGAGCCGCGCCGCCTCGACATCCCCGGCACCGGCCTGGCGGGCGTGCACCACCTGCGCCGCCTCGCCCACTGCGAGCGGCTGCGCGACGAGCTGAAGACGCTCGGCCGCGACAACGGCCACCTGGTCATCGCGGGCGCGGGCTGGATCGGCCTGGAGGTCGCCGCCGCGGCCCGTACGTACGGCGCCGAGGTCACCATCGTCGAGGCCGACCCCACCCCGCTGTACCGGGTGCTCGGCCCCGAGCTGGGCCAGGTCTTCGCCGATCTGCACGCCGCGCACGGCGTCCGCTTCCACTTCGGCGCCAGGCTCACCGAGATCACCGGCCAGGACGGCATGGTCCTCGCCGCCCGCAGCGACGACGGCGAGGAGCACCCCGCGCACGCCGTCCTCGTCGCCATCGGCGCCGCCCCGCGCACCGCCCTCGCCGAGAACTCCGGGCTCGCCCTCGTCGACCGCGCCGACGGCGGCGGTGTCGCCGTCGACGAGTCGCTGCGCACCTCCGACCCGGAGATCTTCGCCGCGGGCGACGTCGCCGCCGCGCACCACCCGACGCTGCACACCCGGCTGCGCGTCGAGCACTGGGCCAACGCGCTGAACGGCGGCCCGGCCGCCGCCCGCGCGATGCTCGGCAAGACCGTGTCGTACGACCGGGTCCCGTACTTCTTCTCCGACCAGTACGACCTCGGCATGGAGTACTCGGGCTGGGCCCCGCCCGGCTCGTACGACCAGATCGTGACGCGCGGTGACGTCGGAAAGCGCGAGTTCATCGCCTTCTGGCTGAAGGACGGCCGGATCCTCGCGGGCATGAACGTGAATGTGTGGGACGTCACAGAGACCGTCCAGGAGCTCATCCGCTCCCGTGTCCAGGTGGACACCGAACGCCTGGCCGACCCCGCGATCCCGCTGGAGAGCCTCACCGCGTAGCCGCGCCGCCGGGCCGGTCCGGGCCGGTCCGGACCGCGCGGTCGCCCGGTGCGGCACCTCGCGGGCCGGGCCGCCTTCCCGCTCCCCGTAGAATTCATGCGTGGCAGGCAGGATCAACGATGAGGACGTGAAGGCGGTACGGGACGCCGTCCCGATCGACGCCGTCGTATCCGAGTACCTCCAGCTCCGCAGCGCCGGCGGCGGGAACCTCAAGGGGCTGTGCCCCTTCCACGACGAGAAGTCGCCCTCCTTCCAGGTGAGCCCGAGCAAGGGTCTGTTCCACTGCTTCGGCTGCCAGGAAGGCGGCGACACGATCGCCTTCGTGATGAAGATCGACCATCTCACCTTCTCCGAGACGGTCGAGCGGCTCGCCGCCCGCGCGGGCATCACCCTGCGCTACGAGGAGGGCGGCTACAACCCCGGCCAGCAGCGCGGCGAACGCGTCCGCCTGGTCGAGGCCCACAAGGTGGCCGCCCAGTACTACGCCGACCAACTCGGCTCCGCCGAGGCCGAGATCGGCCGCAAGTTCCTCGCCGAGCGCGGCTTCGACCAGGCCGCCGCCGAGCACTTCGGCGTCGGCTACTCCCCGGCCGGCTGGGACCACCTCACCCGCTTCCTGCGCGGCAAGGGCTTCAGCGACCGCGAGCTGATCGTCTCCGGCCTCTCCCAGGACGGCCGCCGCGGCCCCATCGACCGCTTCCGCGGCCGGCTGATGTGGCCGATCAAGGACGTCGGCGGCGACGTCGTCGGCTTCGGCGCCCGCAAGCTGCGCGACGACGACAACGGGCCCAAGTACCTCAACACGCCCGAGACCCCGATCTACAAGAAGTCCCAGGTCCTCTACGGCATCGACCTGGCCAAGAAGGACATCGCCAAGGTCAGCCGCGCCGTCGTCGTCGAGGGCTACACCGACGTCATGGCCTGCCACATGGCCGGCGTCCCCACCGCCATCGCCACCTGCGGCACCGCCTTCGGCGGCGATCACATCAAGATCCTGCGCCGCCTCCTCATGGACAACGGCACCGCCCGCGTCATCTTCACCTTCGACGGCGACGCCGCCGGCCAGAAGGCCGCCCTGCGCGCCTTCGAGGACGACCAGAAGTTCGCCGCCGAGACGTACATCGCCATCGCCCCCGACGGCATGGACCCCTGCGAGCTGCGCCTCGCCAAGGGCGACGAGGCCGTCGCCGACCTGGTCGAGCCGCGCATCCCGCTGTTCGAGTTCGCGCTGCGCCAGATCACCGCGCGTTACGACCTGGAGATCCCCTCCGGCCGTGCCGCCGCCCTCGACGAGGCCGCGCCCATCGTCGCCCGCATCAAGAACATCGCCTCCCAGCACGAGGTCGCCGTCCAGCTCGCGGGCATGCTCGGCATCCTCGACACCCAGTTCGTGGTGCGCCGGGTCGCCCAGATCGCCCGCTGGCAGCGCCAGGGCGGCCAGGGCGGCGGGCCGGACCAGCGGGACTCCGACCGGGGCCGGCAGCGCCGGACGTACGACATCCAGGCGCCCGTCGCCCCCGCCGGGCCCGCGCTCAACCTGCGCAGCCCCGCCCACCGCACCGAGCGCGAGCTGCTCAAGCTCGCCCTCCAGTACCCGGACCTGGTCTCCCCGGCCTTCGACGCGTACGGCATCGACGAGTTCACCGCCGCGCCCTACGCCGCCGTCCGGCAGTGCGTCCAGGACGCGGGCGGCGCCACCGGCGCGCCCGCCGACTACCTCGACGCGGTCCGCGAGGCCGCCCCCGACGACACGGTCCGCGCGCTCGTCACCGAACTCGCCGTCGAGACGATCTTCGCGAAGGCCGTCGACGAGGCGTACGCGGGCGACCAGCTGGTGACCGTACGGCTGAGGGCCGTCGACCGCCGTATCCGCGATGTCCAGGGCACCCTGGCCCGGCTCGGGCCGCACGGCGACCCCGGGCAGGTCGCCGCCGTGCAGAACGAACTGTGGGTGCTCACCCAGTACGGGCAGTCGCTGCGCAACCACGGCGCCGCCGCGCTCTGACCGGCCGCCACCGGCTCGTTTTTCCCGCCCCGGCGTGCGGTCGGTCACCTTCCGGACCCAAAAAGTCATCGCACGCCCCTCGTGGCCGGGACACGGCGTACCCCACACTGGGTGACGGTGCCGCCCCGCTGCCCGTACGCCCCCCTCCCGTGTGCCCCCGCACGCGATCCCCCCTCCGCACCGGCAGCGATCACCCGCCCTGGAGGTCGCTCCCGTGCAGACCCAGACCGTCGCCGCGTCCCAGGAACCGTCCTCCCGGGAGCCGTCTTCCTGGGAGCCCGCCTCCCGGGAATCCGCGTCCCGGGACTCCGCCTCCCGGGAATCCGCGCCCCGGGGACCCGCCTCCCATGAGTCGTCCTCCTGGGAGTCCGCGTCCCGGGAATCCGGTGTCCGCCCCGTTCCGCGTGTGTCGGCGGCCGGCGGGGCCTCGTCGGCCGATCTGTTCCGCCTCTACCTGCGCGAGATCGGCCGGATCCCGCTGCTGAGCGCGGAGGACGAGGTCGAGCTGGCGCGCCGGATCGAGGCCGGGCTGTTCGCCGAGGAGAAGCTGGTCCGCGTCCCCGGGCTCGACCGGGACCTCGCGCTCGACCTCGACCGGCTCGTGGTCCGCGGCCGGATCGCCAAACGCCGGCTCATCGAGGCCAATCTGCGGCTCGTCGTCTCCGTCGCGAAGCGGTACGTCGGCCGGGGTCTGACCATGCTCGATCTGGTCCAGGAAGGGAACCTGGGGCTCATCCGGGCGGTCGAGAAGTTCGACTACGCGCGCGGCTACAAGTTCTCGACGTACGCCACCTGGTGGATCCGGCAGGCGATGTCCCGGGCCCTGGCCGACCAGGCCCGCACCATCCGGGTCCCGGTGCACGTGGTCGAGCTGATCAACCGGGTCATCCGGGTCCAGCGCAGCATCCTCCAGGAGTACGGCCACGAGCCCACCGCCCAGGAGGTCGCCGACCGGCTCGACCTGCCGCCCGAGCGGATCGGCGAGGTGCTGCGGCTCGCCCAGGAGCCGGTGTCGCTGCACGCGCCGGTCGGCGAGGAGGACGATGTCGCGCTCGGCGACCTCATCGAGGACGGGGACGCGGCGTCGCCCGTCGAGTCGGCCGCCTTCCTGCTGCTGCGCGAGCACCTGGAGGCGGTGCTGTCCACGCTCGGTGAGCGCGAACGCCAGGTCGTCCAGTTGCGGTACGGCCTCGGCGACGGCCGGCCCCGGACCCTGGAGGAGATCGGGCAGCTCTTCGGTGTGACACGGGAGCGGATCCGTCAGATCGAGTCCAAGACGCTGGGCAAGCTGCGGTCCCACGCCTATGCCGACCAGTTGCGCGGGTACCTCGACTGACGATCCGGCAGGGCCCGGCGCGGGACGCGCCTGACACTCCGTCGCTCATTGGAGGTAACTTCACGCTCGTTAATACTATTTTGAGATAATTGGTCACGGTCTGTGCACATAGACGTCACATGACGAGAAGAGACTGCGGGCCCCCTCGGCTTCGTGCCCGAGTGGCCCGCTTCGTATCGACGGCGGCCACGCTCGGCCTGCTGACCACCGGTCTGGCGGCCACGTTCGCCCAGGCCGACACCCCCGACCCGACGGCGGCGGCGACGGCCGCCGGGAAGCCGGCGGCGGGGAAGCCGGGCAAGCCGACGGCCGGGACCCCGGCCGCCACGCAGCCGGCCGCCGGGAAGCCCGCGCCCCCTGCCGCCGGGAAGCCCGCAGCCCCCGCGTCCGCCGTCCCCAAGCAGCCGGCCGCCCCCGCCGCGAAACCCGCCGCGAAGCCCGCCGAGGCCCCGAGACCCCGCCTGGGCAGCGAACTCCTCAACGAGACCTTCACCGGTGCCAGCGCCGACGACCGGTTCACCGCCGTCGGTTCCGCCTGTCTGAGCGGCGCGCCCTCGGCCTCGGCGGCCTCCGGCAATCACCCGCTCACCGGCTGCCCGCCCATCGAGATCGGGCCGATGCCCCCGCTCGACGCCGCGCCGCACGGCTATCTCCGGCTCACCGACGCCGGGAACGACGAGAGCGGCGCCGTCCTGTTCGACCAGGCCCTGCCGGCCGGTGCCGGTCTGGACGTCACCTTCGACCAGTGGCAGTACGGCAGCACCACGCCGAACACCCCGGCCGACGGCGTCTCCTTCTTCCTCGTCAACGGCGACACCTCGCTCGCCCACCCCGGGGCCTTCGGCGGCAGCCTCGGCTACGCGCAGAAGCTCGACGACGACAACCCGGCCCTGGAGATGCTGCCCGGCGTCGACCGCGGCTACCTCGGTGTCGGACTCGACGTCCTCGGCAACTACTTCGGGGACTGGGAGCACCGCGGCAACGGCTGCGCCACCCGTTCCCCGGCCGGCACCGGGATCCGGGTGCCCACTCCCGGACCCAACACGATCACCGTCCGGGGCCCCGGCGACGGGACCATCGGCTACTGCTTCATGACGTCGACGGTCAGCAACTTCGGCCCCAACCCGCCGTGGCCCTCCACCCTGCCGGGCCAGCTCCAGGGCCCGCTCACCGTGATGCCGCCCGGAGTGACCCCGCAGCAGGCGGAGACCCTCCTGGAGCCGTCCCGCCGCCGGGTGCACGTCCACCTGACCCCGGCCCCCGCGCCGGTCCTGACCATCGACGTGGACTTCAACGACGGCACCGGCTTCCACCAGGTGCTCCAGACGCCCGCGCCGATGCCGGTCCCGTCCACCTACAAGTTCGGCTTCGCGGGCTCCACCGGCCTGTGGACCGACGTCCACCTCATCCGCAACGTCGTCGTCACCACCGACCAGCCGCTGCCCGAACTCAACCTGGTCAAGCAGGTGCACGAGCCCCGGCCCGGCGAGCTGACGGTCGGCACCCCGGTCGACTACGACTTCGTCGTCACCAACTCCGGCAACACCCCGATCAACGACCTCGGCGTCGTCGACCCGAAGGTGGGTCCGGTCACCTGCCCCGTCAGCGTGCTCCAACCGGGCGAGACCGTCACCTGTACGGGCACCTATGTGATCACCGCCGCCGATGTCGCGGCGGGCCATGTCACCAATACCGCGCGGGCCACCGGCACCTCGGACGGTGATCCGGTCGAATCGCCGGAGTCCACCGTCACGGTCCCGATCGACGCGCCGCCGGGCCTCGTCATCGAGAAGGAGGCCCAGGGCCTCGGCCCGTTCAACGTCGGTGACACCGTGACGTACGACTACGTCGTCACCAACACCGGCGGCACCGAGATCACCAACCTGTCCGTCGTGGACGACAAGGTCACCGGCATCACCTGCGCCGCGACGACCCTCGCCCCGGCGGGACAGCCCGGCGACACCACCACCTGTACGGGGACGTACGTGGTGACCGCCGCCGACGGTACGGCGGGCTCGGTCACCAACCACGCCCACGCCGCCGGCAGCTCGAACGGCACCCCGATCGAGTCGCCGCCGACCGACGCGACGATCCAGGTCGTCGGCACGTCCTCGCTCGGCCTGGAGAAGACGGCGAGCACGGCCGGCCCGGTGCACATCGGGGACACGATCACCTACACCTACGCGCTGACCAACACCGGCGAGACGAACCTGACCGAACTCGCCGTCTTCGACGACCACGTCGCCTCCATCACCTGCCAGGCGACCTCGCTGGCCCCCGGCGCGAGCACCACCTGTACGGGCACGTACACGGTGACCACCGCCGACGGGGACCTCGGACACGTCCACAACCGGGCCCAGGCCCGGGGGACCAACCCGCAGGGCGGGGCCGTCCTGAGCCCGGAGGACGAGGTCACCGTGCCCGTCATCGGCGCCTCGGGGCTGACGATCGAGAAGTCGGCGAACACCCCCGGCCCGGTGCAGATCGGCGAGACCGTCCAGTACAGCTACACCGTGACCAACTCGGGCCAGACGGCGCTGACGAACATCGCCGTCCAGGACGACCATGTCGCGACCGTCACCTGTCAGGCGACCTCGCTGGCCGTGGGCGCGAGCACCACGTGCACGGGGACGTACGTGGTGACCCAGGCCGACGCCCCGGGCCCGCTGCGCAACGTCGCCCAGGCCACCGGCACCGACCCGGAGGGCCACCCGGTCACGAGCCCGCCGGCCGAGGTCACCCTGGAGGTGGTCGCCGTCTCCTCGATGACCATCGACAAGACGACCGCCTCCACCGGCCCGGTCCATGTCGGTGACACCGTCACCTACGCCTACACCGTCACCAACACGGGCACGGTGACCCTGCACAGCGTCGCCGTGACCGACGACCACGTCGCGGGCGTCAACTGCGACCGGACCACCCTCGCCCCCGGCGAGAGCGCCACCTGTACGGGGACGTACGTGGTGACGGCCGCCGACGGCACCGCCGGCAGTGTCACCAACACGGCGCACGCCACCGGCGTCAACCCCGGCGGCGACACCGTGACGAGCCCCGAGGACTCGGTCACCGTGCCGGTCATCGGCACCTCGTCGCTGACCGTCCACAAGACGGCCAGCCCGCCCGGACCGGTCCATGTGGGTGACACGATCACGTACACCTACACCGTCACCAACACGGGCCAGACGGCGCTGACGGGCGTCGCCGTGACCGACGACAAGGTCACCGGCATCACCTGCCAGGCCACCTCGCTGGCCCCCGGTGCGAGCACCACCTGCATGGGGACGTACGTGGTGACCGCCGCCGACGGCACGGCGGGCCAGGTCACCAACACGGCGCGCGCCACGGGCACCGACCCGGAGGGCGGCACGGTGACGAGCCCGCCCGACGAGGTCACCGTGCCCGTCGCCGGAGCCTCGCAACTGACCGTCACCAAGACGGCCGACACGCACGGCCCGGTCAAGCCCGGTGACACGATCACGTACACCTACACCGTGACCAACGGCGGCCAGACGGCGCTGCACGACATCGCCGTCACCGACGACAAGGTCACCGACATCACCTGCGAGGACACGACCCTGGCCCCCGGCGCGCACACCACGTGCACCGGGACGTACACGGTGACCGTCGCCGACGCCAAGGCCGGCCATGTCACCAACACGGCTCATGCCACCGGGACCGACCCGGAGGGCCACCCCGTGACCAGCCCGGATGTCCGGCTCAGGATCCCCGCCGTCTGCCCGCCGAAGGAGTACGGCGAGTACGGCGACAACGTCTGCGAGGACCACGGACACGAGTACGGCGACGGCTACGACCCGTCCGCCTGAGACCTAGTGCCCCTCCCGAGCACAAGGAGGAACCGCCCCTGACCCGCGGCCGACCATACGGCCCGCACTGACAGCACCGACCGCACGAAACAGGGCGCCCCGAGGAGTGGCATATGCCTCCCCTCGGGGCGCCCCGCGCGCGTGTGCCGCGTACGCGCCGCGCGCGTCCGTCAGTCGACCTCGGCGACCGCCTGCGCGAACTGCGCCGCGTACAGCCGGGCATATGCCCCACCGGACGTCAGCAGCTCCTCGTGCGTGCCCTGCTCGACGATCGAGCCGTTCTCCATCACCAGGATCACGTCCGCGTCCCGGATCGTGGAGAGCCGGTGCGCGATCACGAACGACGTCCGCCCGTGCGCGAGCCGCGCCATCGCCTTCTGGATCAGCACCTCGGTACGGGTGTCCACCGAGCTCGTCGCCTCGTCGAGGACCAGGATCACCGGGTCGGACAGGAACGCCCGCGCGATGGTGATCAGCTGCTTCTCACCGGCGCTGACCCCGGTGCCCTCGTCGTCGATGACGGTGTCGTAGCCCTCCGGCAGGGTCCGGACGAATCGGTCGGCGTGCGCCGCCCTCGCGGCCTCCTCGATCTCCGCCCGGCTCACCTCGCGCGCAGCGCCGTACGCGATGTTCTCGGCGATCGTGCCGCCGAACAGCCAGGTGTCCTGGAGCACCATGCCGATGCCCGCGCGCAGGTCCTCGCGCCGCATCCGCGACACGTCCACCCCGTCGAGGGTGATCCGGCCGCCCGTCACCTCGTAGAACCGCATCAGCAGGTTCACCAGCGTCGTCTTGCCGGCGCCCGTCGGACCGACGATCGCGACCGTCTGCCCCGGCTCCACCGTCAGCGACAGATCCTCGATGAGCGGCTTGTCCGCCTCGTAGCGGAAGGCGACCTTCTCCAGCGCCACCTTGCCCTTGAGCTCCACCGGCCGCTCGCTCGCCGGCGCGTCCGGCGCCTGCTCCTCCGCGTCGAGCAGCTCGAAGATCCGCTCGGCGGAGGCCACGCCCGACTGCACCAGGTTCGCCATCGAGGCGACCTGCGTCAGCGGCATCGAGAACTGCCGCGAGTACTGGATGAACGCCTGCACGTCACCGATCGACAGATTGCCGCTCGCGACCCGCAGACCACCGACCACCGCCACCAGGACGTAGTTCAGGTTCGACACGAACATCATGACCGGCTGCATCACGCCGCTGTTGAACTGGGCCTTGAACCCGGCCTCGTACAGCGCCTCGTTCTGCTCGCGGAAGTCCTTCGCGGACTCCTCCTGCCGGCCGAAGACCTTCACCAGCGTGTGGCCGGAGTACATCTCCTCGATGTGCGCGTTGAGCGCGCCGGTCGTCTTCCACTGCTGCACGAAGTGCGGCTGCGAACGTTTGCCTATCTTCGTCGCCACGACCACCGACACCGGCACCGTGATCAGCGCCACCACCGCGAGCAGCGGCGAGATCCAGAACATCAGGACCAGCACGCCGACGATGGTCAGCAGCGAGTTGATCAGCTGGCCCATCGACTGCTGGAGGGTCTGCGAGATGTTGTCGATGTCGTTCGTCGCCCGCGAAAGCACCTCGCCGCGCTGGGCCTTGTCGAAGTACGACAGCGGCAGCCGCGCCAGCTTCGCCTGGACGTCCTCGCGCATCCGGAAGACCGTACGGTTGATGATCTTGATCGACATCCGGCTGGAGACCAGCATCAGCAGGCCCGCCAGGACGTACACGACCAGCGCCAGACCCAGCACCTCGCCGACGGCCGAGAAGTCGATGCCCTTCCCGGGTGTGAACGACACCCCGGACAGCATGTCCGCCATCCCCGAGTCGCCCTTGGCGCGCAGCCCCTCGATCGCCTGGTCCTTGCTGACCCCGCCCGGCAGCTGCCGCCCGACGATGCCCGCGAAGATCAGGTCGGTGGCCCGGCCGAGGATCTTCGGCCCGAACACCGAGGCCGTCACCGACAGCACACCGGTGATCAGCATCACCCACAGCGCGCGGCGCTCCGGCGCGAGCCGCTTCAGCAGCCGCTTGCCCGACCCCTTGAAGTCCATCGACTTCGAGTCCGGGCTGCCGGCGCCGGCCATCATTCGTCCGCCAGGACCGGCCATCAGGCTGCCTCCGCCTCGGTCAGCTGGGAGAGCACGATCTCCCGGTACGTCTCGTTGTCCGCCATCAGTTCGTGGTGCCGGCCGCTGCCGACGACCCGGCCCTCGTCGAGCACCAGGATCCGGTCGGCGTCCCGGATCGTCGCCACCCGCTGGGCGACGATGACCACGGTCGCGTCGGAGGTCTCCTCGGAGAGTGCGGCCCGCAGCAGCGCGTCCGTCTCGTAGTCGAGGGCCGAGAAGGAGTCGTCGAAGAGATAGATCTCCGGCCGCTGCACCAGCGTGCGGGCGATCGCGAGCCGCTGCCGCTGACCGCCGGAGACATTGGTGCCGCCCTGCGCGATCGCCGCGTCCAGCCCGCCCTCCAGCTTCGACACGAAGTCCTTGGCCTGCGCCACCTCCAGCGCGTGCCACAGCTCCTCGTCGGTCGCGTCCGGATTGCCGTACCGCAGATTGGTCGCCACCGTCCCGGAGAACAGATACGGCTTCTGCGGCACCATCCCGACCGTCCGCGCCATCAGCGCGGGATCCAGCGACCGTACGTCCACGCCGTCGACGAGCACCTCGCCGCCGGTCACGTCGAACAGCCGGGGCACCAGGCCGAGCAGCGTCGACTTGCCGCTGCCCGTCGACCCGATGATCGCGGTCGTCTCGCCCGGCCGGGCCACCAGCTCGATGTCCCGCAGGACCGATTCCTCGGCGCCCGGGTACCGGAAGTCCGCGTTCCTGACCTCCAGATGCCCGCGCCGCTTCAGCTCCCGCACCGGCTCGGCCGGCGGGACGACGCTGGACTCGGTCCCCAGGACCTCCTCGATGCGCTCCGCGCACACCTCGGCGCGCGGCACCATCATGAACATGAAGGTGGCCATCATGACCGCCATCACGATCTGCATCAGATACGCGAGGAACGCCGTCAGCGCGCCGATCTGCATGTCGCCGCTGTCGATCCGGTGCGCGCCGAACCACACGACGGCGATCGACGAGATGTTCACGACCGTCATCACGGTCGGGAACATCAGCGCCATCAGCCGGCCGGTGGCCATCGACACATCGGTCAGCTCGGTGTTCGACCCCTTGAACCGGCCGCGCTCGTAGTCGTCGCGGACGAAGGCGCGGATGACCCGGTTGCCGGTGATCTGCTCGCGCAGCACCCGGTTCACCGTGTCGAGGCGCGTCTGCATGGTCCGGAACAGCGGCCGCATCTTCCGGACGATCAGCGACACCGCGATGCCGAGCACCGGCACCACCGCGACGAGCACACCCGACAGCGGCACGTCCTGGCCGAGGGCCAGGATGATGCCGCCGACGCACATGATCGGCGCGGAGACCATCAGCGTGAACGCCATCAGGACCAGCATCTGGACCTGCTGGACGTCGTTGGTGGTCCGGGTGATCAGCGACGGCGCGCCGAACTGGCCGACCTCGCGGGACGAGAAGGACTGCACCCGCTCGAACACCCCGGCCCGGACGTCCCGTCCGAGCGCGGAGGCGGTGCGCGCACCGAAGTACACGGCCCCGATGTTGCAGAACACCTGGACCACGGACACGCCGATCATCAGCGCGCCGAACCGCAGGATGTAGCCGGTGTCCCCGCGGACGACACCCTGGTCGATGATGTCGGCGTTCAGGGTCGGCAGATAGAGGCTGGCACTGGTCTGCAGCAACTGGAGCAGCACCAGCAAGCCGATGGATTTCCGGTACGGCCGAAGGTGGGTTCGGAGAAGTCTTATGAGCACGGGTTCTACTATCGCCCGCGCCGAGGGGTCGTTACGAGGGGTTATCGCGCGTCACGTAAAGCCTTGGCCAAGACTTGGGGGAGGGGCGCGCTGCCGGGGAGCGGGGGCGGCTGGAGGCCGTTCGGGGTGCGGGGCGGGGACGGGGTCGGCGGTGCCTCGGGCACGACCGCGGGGCTGACCTGGGAGAAGGCCCCGGAGCCCGGGGAGATCGGCAGGGGACGGCAGGGGCGCGCGGGGGATCGGCGGGAGGCCTGGCGGGGGCGGGCCGGGGCCGGGGCGGTGTCGGCCGGGCCGCTCGGGGCACGCCGCAGCACGGCGGGGCATGACGAGGCACGGCGAGGTGGGTGGAGCACGGCGGGGCGCGCGCGGAGGCACGCCGGACGGGGCGGGTGGTGCGTACGGGCCGGGTGGGCCCCGTGGTGCGTACGGGACCGGGCGGCATGGCCCAGCCCGGCCCGGACCGGACCCGGAGGCTCAGCCGGTGAACGCCCCGGGGTGGATCTGCTCCCGGGTCGCCGCGTACTGCTGCCGTACGGCCTGACCGACCGCCAGCTCGTCGCCGGCCTCGAAGACCTGCGCGGCGGCACCCTGCCAGGCCGGGGGAGCGGCCGGGGAGAGCGTCCCCTGGGACACCCCGAGCGCCCAGGCCGCCTGCCGCGCGGCGCCGAGCGCCGCGTACTCGGCGGGCTGGGGGACGACGACCTGCGCGCCGAACAGCGCGGGCGCCAGCGCCTGCACCGCGGGCAGCCCGGCGCTCGCGCCGAGCAGGAACACCCGCCGTACCTCCACACCCCGCCCGCGCAGGACGTCCATCGCGTCGGCGAGCGAGCAGAGCATGCCCTCGAAGGCCGCGCGGGCCAGGTGCTCGGGCTTCATCGACTCGCGGCGCAGCCCGCTCAGGGTGCCCGCGGTGTGCGGCAGGTTCGGGGTCCGCTCGCCCTCCAGGTAGGGCAGCAGGACGAGGCCGGAGGCGCCGGGCGTCGAGGTGAGCGCGAGCGCGGACAGCTCTTCCAGGGACTGCGCGCCCAGCATCTCGGCGGTGCCGCGCAGCGCCCGTACCGCGTTGGACGTGTGCACGACTGGCAGATGCATCCCGGCGGCGTCGGCGTAGCCGGTGATCATGCCGTTCGGGTCGGAGAGGGCCTCGTGGTGCACGGCCATGACGGAGCCGGAGGCGCCGAGGGAGACCACCGCGTCGCCGGTGCCGAGACCGAGGCCGAGCGCGGCGGCCATGGTCTCGCCGGTGCCGGCGGAGATCAGCAGGCCCTCGGGGGTGGTGCCGGCGGCCTCGGCGGGGCCGAGCACCTCGGGCAGCATGGCCTGGTGGCCGAGGGCGAGTTCGACGAGGTCGGGGCGGTAGCCGCCGCCGCGGGCCGACCAGTAGCCGGTCGCGGAGGCCGCGCCGCGGTCGGTGGTGCGGCGCGCGGGCCGGCCGAGCAGCTGCCAGACCAGCCAGTCGTGCGGCTGGAGGACCATCCCGATCCGCTGGGCGTGCTCGGGCTCGGTGCGGGCGAGCCAGCGCAGCTTGGCGATCGGCATCTGTGCCTGCGGCACGGTGCCGACGGCGTCGGCCCACGCCTGGCGCCCGCCGAACGACTCGACGAGATCGGCGGCGGCGACCTGCGCCCGCTTGTCGTTGCCGGCCAGCGCGGGCCGGACGGGGTTGCCCTGCGGGTCGAGCGGGACGAGCGCGTTCTGCTGCGCGGCCACCCCGATCGCCTGCACCCCTTCGAGCAGCCCGCCGCCGGCGGCCTCCCCGAGGGACAGCAGCCAGGCCTGCGGGTCGACGTCGGTGGCCTTGGGCTCGATCGCGTGCGGGGCATGGCCCTGCCGCAGCACGGCACCCGTGTCGGCGTCACAGACGACGATGCGCGTGGAGTCGGAAGAGCTGTCCAGACCGGCGACTATCCCCATGGCGAAGATTCTGCCGTACGCGGGACCGTGGATACGCCGGGATACCCCGCTATGCGCGGCGATACGGGGCGATGTGAGGGAGGCCGCGACAAGCCGGTCCGGCCGGGGCGGGCGCCGGGCGGCCGGGTGCTGAGGGCGGTCGCGTGCGTACGTGTGCGTGTGCGCGTACGGGCGCACGGGCCTGCGGGTCGCGGGGGCGTCGTGGGACGGGGCGCCGCGCGGGTCCGGTCCGGTCCGGAGTCCGTCAGGTGTTGCTGGTGCCCCAGTCGTCGTCGTACGACCCCTCGGTCCCGTACTCCCCGTCCTTCCCGCACCGCTCCTTGATCCGCTTCGCCTGCTCGCCGGCGGCCCGCACGGCCTTCTTGGCGGTGTGGCGTCCGGTCTGGGCGGCGGTCTCGGCCGCGTTGCGTACGACGGGGTTCCGCGCGACCTGCCGCGCGCACTTCCTCATCCGCTCGTACTGCTCCCGCCCTGCCCGTGTCCCGGCGACGAAACCGAGGGCCAGACCGGCGACGAAGATCAGCTTGTACCGCACCTGTGAGCCTTCCCTGGAGCGTCCTGGGGACACCGATTGGCGGAGCACCCCCCTACTTGCGCTAATGTATGTGTCGCAGCGAGGGAACGCCGCCCGGGGAAGCCCGAGGTGGGTCCGTTCGATGCAACGCAGCAATCCCCTGTAGCTCAATTGGCAGAGCAGCCGGCTGTTAACCGGCAGGTTACTGGTTCGAGTCCAGTCGGGGGAGCGCGATCCCCTGTAGCTCAATTGGCAGAGCATTCGGCTGTTAACCGGAGGGTTACTGGTTCGAGTCCAGTCGGGGGAGCGAGCGAGAGAGGACCCTTCGGGGTCCTTTTTCCGTTCCCGGGGAACCATGCGGCGCCGCCGTGAGTCCTCAGGATCGGGTATGGCCGACCATCCGGAGCAGGAGATCGTATGAGCGGCTATGCTGCGGCAGACGGCGCGCACACTTGTACGCGCCGTGGTGTTCGGGGCGGTAGCTCAGCCGGTTAGAGCAGCGGACTCATAATCCGTCGGCCGTGGGTTCGAGTCCCACCCGCCCCACCGCGACACGCCGCAGATTCACCCGTTTGACCTGCGCATGCGAGAAGGCCCCCTCCGCGGAGGGGGCCTTCTCTGTTCCTTCAAGATCATTAGCTCGCCCGATGCTCGCCCGAAGCGTCGAAGCCGCTTTCGAGGGCGCCGTCGCCCTGGCCGCGCGGATCCGCCCAGGTCGAACAGGTGAGGCGCACAGCGTGCCCCGGACGGGCGGCGAGCTGCGCCGCAGCGGGGACCCCGCCGGGGCGTGAGGGGACAGTGACCGCATTCGCGCCTCTCCGCCTCCGGGTCGGCCTCGCGTCCCTTGGGCGCGGGGACGCGGGAGACAGAGAGGGGCTGATCATCACCGCGGCGCATGGTCGCCGTATCCCGTGCTGATGCTGCTCGGCGCGGAGGGCCCTGGAGTGGGCGCCCCGTCGGAAGGCGATTCGGCGGGCGCTCGTGCGTCACACCGCCTTGACCAGGTCGGCCTGTGTCGCCTGCTCCCACTCGACCAGGAGCCGCTGGTACTCCTTTGCCCGGTCCTGGGGTGTTCGGCTCCTGCATGAGCCGGCGGATCGCCGCGTTGATCCGCGCAGCAGGGCGCGGCCGGTCATGAGGCCTGGAGGGGAGGGCACGGGTAAACGTGCAGTTTCGCGCCGACAACCCGCCGCGTATGGACCGCCGTTACAGTCGGCTCGGCGGTCTTCTAGCCGGACAAGCCCCCCAGCGGGAGGCGGTAGGCGGGAGGCGGTAGGCGTGGAGGCGATCTCTGGGTGCAGGCCTGGAGATCGTCGGCGCAGTTGTCGTGGTTGCCGCATCAGGCCGCGTAGTCGAGGAAGTCGGCCACGGCGGGGATGCGCTGGTGGCTGGCGAGCTGGGTGCGGAGTTCGGCAAAGGTGCTGGTAGTGCGGGCGGAGTCGATGCCGCCCATGGCGTCGATGACCTGGTGGCCGACGTCGAGGGCGGCGTCGATGTCGCCGAGGGCGAGGTGGGCTTCAGCCTGGCGGGCCTGGTAGATGACGGTGCCACGAGCCTCGCGTTCAGCGTCGTACGGGTCGGTGTGGGTGCGGGCGGCCTCGAAATTCTCCAGTGCCCTGCGCGGCTCGCCCAGGGCGAGGGCGGAGCTGGCGGCGACCTGGTGCAGCTCGCCGCCATTGATCCAGTACATCGACGGGAGATCCGTCTCCGGGACGTCGGCTTTGCCGTACGCGGCGAAGGCGGCGTCGACCTGGCGCCAGGCCAGGGTGGGGTCGCCTGCCTTGGAGTGGGCGCGGGCGGCGCGGGCGTGGAGCATGGCCATGACCCGGGGCGAGGAGATCTTGCGCCGGTCGGCGAGCGCGCCGTCGATGAGGTGCAGAGCGCCGGCGGGGTCGTCGGCGTTGTAGCGGAGGTTGGCCCAGAAGGCGAGGGTGACCGCGCCGAGTGTGGGGTCCTCGGCGGAAGCGGAGGCACGTAGCGAGGTGATGAAATGCCGTTCGGCGGCGGCGTGTCGGCCTTCGTCGTACGCGCACCATCCGGCGAGCCGGGAGGCTTCGGCGCCGGCGGCGAAGAGGCGACGGCCGGTCGCCTCGGTGTAGGAGGCGTTCTTCAGGAGGTCGGTGATGAGGCGGAGTTCGAGGACAGCCGCGTCGTAGACCTGACCGGCGCCGACGGTGTCGTCGAGGTGGCGTAAGGCGTCGAGACGGGTGTCGAACAGGTCGGGGGCTTCGGTGCCGACGCGGCGGACTCGGCCGGTGATGGCGAGGGCCGGTTCGGCGGTGGTCCACTGCGCGACGGCAGCGGCCAGCGTGCTGGTGGAAGCGATCAGGAAATTTCGGCGGTCCACGGGACCTCCCACATCCGTCAGTGATGTGACCGTACCCGCCGCTGTCCACGGCGACTCCAGAACGGCCTTGTCGTCGTCGAGGGCCAGCAGCAGAAAGCCGGGCCATCCGTACCGGTCGACATCGGCGAAGCCGAGCCCGTGGAAGCTGGCCATGGCCAGCAGTGCGGTCCTCTCGGGTGTGACGCCTTCGCGGATCCAGCGGGTGACCTTCTCCTTGCGGTAGGCCATCGCGCCGAATCCGAGTTCCTCGTGGCGGACGGCCAGCCGCTTGAGATAGGCGGCGGCGGTCAGTCCGAGCCGGGCCATCAGCGCGGTGAGCGGGTGGGTCTGTGTGGCGGTAGCGGTGATCACAAACAGCCTCCCCGATACAGGTCCGCCGAGTCTCCACCGCAGCCAGACCAGTACGGAAGTACGCGCGCATGAGAAGGCAACGGGAAGCAACCGAGAGCAACCCGCAGCAACGCCAGGGGACTTCACCGGAGATCGGCCGGGGCTGATCGTGGCGTATGCCTGCCGTGGAGCGGGCGACCCACCGGATTCTCGGAGGTACGTGATGCGCGTCCTCATCGACGGCCTGGACCTGTCCGGCAAGACCACCCTCACCGCCGCCCTCGCGGCCGAACTCGAAGCCCGCGGCCGCACCGTGGTCGAGCACCGCGGCTTCCTCTCCGACCGCCACCCCGCGCGCCGGCTGTTGAAGCAGTTGCCGCTCGTACGGCAGCCCGACAGCACGCTCGTCACCACCGCCTACCTGACCGCCGGCTACCTGCTGGATTCCCTGCTCGTGCGGACCCGCGCGGCCGAGCCCGCGAACACCGTCCTGATCCAGGACGGGTACGTCGACCGCACCGTCGCCTTCGGCATGGCCGGCGGCCCCCACCTGGCGGCAGTCCTCGCGCTGCGCTGGCCGCGCGTGTTCGCCCCGTTCGACGTCGCCGTCTACCTCCACGCCCCCGCCGACACACGCCGCGCTCGGCTCGGCACACGCCAGACGCCGGACGCCGTCGATATCCGCGGGGTCCAGGACCCGGAGTTCGCCGCCACCTTCACCGCGATGCTCACCCAGGGCATGGGCCGCCGGCACCGGAAGCTGCTGATCCTCGACACCTCCGCTCACGACCCGAAGGAGATGGCCACCGCCATCGCCGACGCCCTCCTCGGCACCTGGGCGACGGCCGTGCCCGCGCCGCTGCCCGCGCTCGGAGAGCTGGAGCGTGCCGCGTGACCACCTGGATGAGTCCGGTTGACACCGGTCTCGCCGAGGCGGCCGGGACCGCTCTGGCCCGAGCGCTCGACGGTAGGCCACTGGTGTCCGCCGAGCGGTTCTGCTCCTCGATGCGCACCCTGTACGCCGGACCCGGACCGCTGCTCGCGGCGCGGCCGGCGCTCGCCATCGGCTGCTACCCCGGCTGGGAGCCGGCCGCACCCGGCAGGGTCCTTGCCGCCGAGGACCGTACGGGGCTTCGCGGGCCCGCCGAGCGGCACGGCTGGATGCAGAACGTGGACGCGGACGCGGTCCGGTTGCTCGCCGGGCTGCCGAAGCCGCCGGTGATCGCCGCCTGGTACGCCACCGGCCGCCTGCGCCGCTGGGCCGGGCCGGGTGGCACGGTCGCCGCGATCGACGGCCAGCTGCGGTCCGTCATCGAGGACAAGGCAGCCTTCGACGCGCTCCTGGAGGCGGCCGGGGTGCCGGGACGGATGCGGATCCCGTGCGTACGGGTCGACGGGACGCTGCCCGCGCTCGCCGAGCTGCGGCGGCTGGTGGGGTCGGAGCGGCTGGTGGTGCAGGCCGGTGCGGACTCCGGCGGCCGGGGCACCGTCTTCGTCGACGGCGACAAGGATCTTCGGCGGGCGGCGGCCATGTCCGGTCCGTACAAGGTCGCCGCGTTCGTCACCGGCTGGTCGTCGAACACCACGGTCCTGTCCGTCCCCGACACCTCGGGCGGGGTCGCGGTGTATGTCGACCGCCCGTCGCACAAGGCGATCGGGATCGTGGAAGCCGGGATCGGGCCGGGCAAGAGTGCCGGGAACGACTGGTCGCGCCCCTGGCCCGAAGCGGCTGTCGCCGAGCTGGTGGACGCGGCCGTCCCGATTGGTCGGTATCTGTGGGCCGAGCATCGGGTGGCGGGGCTGTTCGGGCTCGACGCGCTGCTGACGGCCGAGGGCCGGGTGATGTTCAACGAGATCAACTGCCGCAACCAGGGCACCACCGAGGTCTCTGCGGTGAACCAGCAGTTGCGCGGCCTGCCTCCGTTCCTCGTCGCTCACCTCACCGTGCTGCTCGGCGGCAGGCCCGACTGGCTCCCGGATCCCGGCGGCTTCAACCAGGCCACCATCCGCGAGGCCGCGCGGGGCGGGCCCGGGCCGTACTACCTCAAGCTCCGCCACCGAGGAGCCGAGCCGGTCCGGGTGAGCGGGCTGCGCGGGCCCGGTGTCTACCGCGCGGAGGGCGGCCGCCTCGTCCGGGTGCGGCCCGGCGCCCACCCGGCGTGCGCGAACGCCGACCTTGGCGAGGTGCTGCTGGCGAACCTGCCCGCCGAGGATGTCGTGTGTCTGCCCGGCGCCGAACTCGGCACCGCCGAAGCCCTCACCACCGGCCCCGGCACCCCCTTCGCCGCCCCGCGCGGGCTGTCCCCCTTCGGCGGCGCCGTCCTCGACGCGCTCGCCGTCCACCTCACCCCCGTCCCGACCATCAGCGAGGTGACACCGTCATGATCACCACCAACACGACCGTGATACCCGGCCTGCTGGAACAGCTTCGGGCGCTGCCCGACGACGCCTTCACCCGCGTCCAGTACATCGCGCCGCAGGTCGGCTGCTTCAACAGGTGCGCCATGTGCTCGCAAGGAGCCGGCCGCGACACCTGGGGCCTCACCCGCGAGGGACTGACCGGCCTGTTCACCGCGCTCGGGCAGGTCGCCGCCGAGCGGAACCTGCCCGTCGCCTCCGGCCGGATCCACCGCCCCCGTGTCGTCTTCCCGTACCTGGACAACGACATCGGCTCCTATCCGCACCTCGACCACTACGCCGAGCTCGCCCGCGACGTGCTGAACGTCAAGCTGCGGATCTCCACGGTCGGCTACTCCTCCCGCTCCACCCACCTGGCCGCGATGCACGAGCGTCTGGTGGCCGAGCACGCCGGCTCCTTCGACGGGGTGCGCTTCTCCATCACCCCGTACGCCCTCGGCTTCACCGGCCGCTCGGGTACCGACCGCGAGGCGTACGTCGAGGACCTCGCCGCCGGCCTGCGCACGTACCGGCCGCTGCTCGACGCCCTTGGACACAGCGCCGCCACGGCCGCGTGCGAACTCCGCTTCGCCCCGCTCGTCGGCATCGGCGAGCTGACCGACACCCACATCGACGGCCACCACGTCCTCGCCACCGGACCCCACCTCCTCGTCTCTCGCGACCGAGACGCCGGCGAGCTGCCGGAGACCGTCATCGAGCGCCTGGACGAGCACACCCAGCCGGTCTACTCCCGCCCCGGCGCCCCGTACTTGCACATCCGCTCCGACCACGCCGAGCCGACGGCCGCGACCGTACGGGCCGCGCTCGACGGCACCCTCGGCGTGCCGCACCGGGCCCGCGAGGTGCGGCTCCACCGCTTCTCCAACGCCGACGGCCCGTACTGGGCGGCCGACCCCGACTTCCACCCCGACGGCACCTTCACCGCCCTGCACCTCTACCCGGCCACGTCCGTCCGCCCGAACTCCGGCTATACCGACGCCACCCGCCCCTTCCTCAACACGCTCCTCGCCCACAAGCGGGCCCTCGGGATCAGCCGTCGCGACGAGTTCGAGCACGCCACCGGGACGGATGTCGACGCCGTCGTCGACGCGCTCGCCGCCCAGGCCGACGGGCTGGAGCCGGTCGACGCAGCGGCCGCCGCTCACCTGCGCGAGCAGGTCCACCCGCAGATCGCCGCGTACGCGGCCGTGTTGGAGCGGGCCGGCTACCCGCCGCGCCTGTTCTTCTCCCGCGCCTTCACCATCGACACCGGCCAGATCGTCAACCAAGGCCGCGCCGAGAAGCTGTTCCGCGGGCTGACCGGCACCAACGGCGAGCCGATGACCCCTCGCGAGGAACGCGGCTTCGGCCGGGCGAGCCTGTCCACCGTCCGCGGTCCGATCTGGCGGATCACCCCGCTTCCCCTCACCCAGGCCGGGCGCCTGCCCATCGCGGTCGCCGGGAAGAAGAACCAGGCCACCAGTACCCCGAGCCTGCTTGTCGAGGAACTCGACCCCTGCCACCTCTCCCCGGTCATGCGGACCACGGGCTGCCGCCTGCGCAGGCACGTGCTGACCCTGCCGGACGGCTTCATCGAGCACACCAGCATGGCCCAGGGCCGCGCCGCGTTCGCGCTGCCCGGCCTGCCCGCCTCCTGAACCACGGCGCCGGGCGGGCGGGTGAAAGAGGGGCAAAGCCCGTCCGAGCCGCCGGGGCGGCCACGATACTGACCGCCATGACCAGCACACCCGAAACCCCTGCTGCGGTCCCGTTCTCCCGGATCAAGATCCGGACCGGGGCCCTGGTCTTCTGCGGCGACGACGTCGCCCTCATCCGCCGCACCCGCCGGGACTCCACCCACTACACCCCGCCTGGCGGCAACGTCGAACACGGCGAAGACCTGGACGCCGCCCTCGCCCGCGAACTCGCCGAGGAACTCGACCTCGACATCAATCAGGCCGAGGGCGGCGACCTGATGTGGGTCGTCGACCAGCGCGTCACCCGCCCCGGCCCCACCCCGCCCCCGCGCAAGCTCCACCTGATCTACCGTCTCCACATCACCCCCGAGGTCCGCGCCACCCTCGCCGAGACCGAGCAGGACGAACTGCCCGACGGCAGCCACGAGACCGGCGTCATCGAGTGGATCGACTACCGCAAGACCGCCGAGCTGGCCATCTTCCCGCCGATCGGGCCGGCCCTCGCCGCCCTGCCCGATCCCCGCGCCGCCGTCACCGACGCCGCCCTGCCCGCCGTCACCGATGAGAACTACACCTGGGTGTGACAGCTGGCCCACCCGGCGCGGAGATACTGAGGTGAGCGTCCTGGGCGCGACGATGCCCAGGCACCAGGGGGGCCGGTTCTTCTGATCCCCGCAACACCCTGGAGTTCAAGGAGTTGCGGGGGCCTTGGATTTTGAGGTGCTGAAGGCGAGGTTCTTCGAGGCGCTGAACAAGGAGGACGGCGGTATTACCGCTGCGGCTCGTGCGGTCGGAGTGAACCGCAACACGGCGTTCGGATGGGCGCGGCAGGCCGGCTCCGCGGTCGCGGCAAGCCTCGCAGGCCCGGGCATCCTGGCCGGGAGGAGCACGAGCGACTGCGTGCGGCGGGAGTCCGGCGCCGTGAGGCCGCCGCGCGGGCCGGCGTCCACGAGCGCACCGCTGAGGACTGGGACCACGGATCCGGCAGATCGGCCACTCGCGCCTGTACCCCGACGGGCGCCGCATCGACTACCAGACCGGTGTGACCACCACTGCTGCGGAGTCGTCGCTCGCGACGGTCGAGGCCGAGCTACACCCCAGGTTTCTCACGGTGACCGAGCGAGAGCCGATCGCCGATCTGCACGGTGAAGGCCGGTCGCTGCGCGCGATCGGGCGGGCGCTGGGCCGACCGGCCTCCACGATCAAGCGGGAGGTCGACGCCCGGTCGGTCGACGGCGACTACAGGCCGCACCGGGCCCAACGAGCATGGGCGAAAAGCCGGTCACGCCCCAAGCACTCCAAGCTCGCCTAGGACGACCCGCTCGGCCGGTTCGTCGCGGACAAGCTGCGGGAACGGTGGTCACCCGAGTAGGTATGTCATGCTCTGGTCATCAAGTTTCCCGACGGCGAGAGCATGAGCATGAGTCCGGAAACGATTTGCCAGGCAGGAAGCGGAGCGGATCCGGACGCAGATCGCAGGGGCGGTCGCTGATGCCCACCAGGCGAAAGTCGACGCCGGCGGGGCGGAGTCACTGAGGCCCCCTGGGGGCGCTTCACGCGGTGATGATGCAAGCAGGGAGGGGTAAATGATTACGATAGATGTCGATTTGTCCTCATCCTTATCCTTTAATGAGGATGCTAATCATTAAAGGATTCGCGACTTGATCGGTCCAAAGTGCACACCGATCCCCGTGGATCAATTAAGCTCTTGATTACGGGATAACTATATGCGTCACTCTTCTGGGTGACGTTAACTCAGGCGGGGTGAGGCGGTCGCCGGCTTCGATTCTGTATGCCGCGCCTCTCCGCCCGGCGCATGTGGCGGAGCCCTGCTCCGCTGTGCGCGGGGCAGGGCTCCGGGGCAGTGGCCCTTCAGCGGCCAGCGACCACGGCGATTGCAGCGCCGTGGTCGCTGGCTAGAACAACGTGTTGAACGCCTTGAGCATCCCTGCTTCCGCGATGTCGACGGTCTTCGCGACTATGGCCGACATGAACGCTGCAACGATGATCAGGGCCAGTTCGCGTCGCCCTAGTCTGCGGACCAACTCCCATAAGCGCCTCAACGCTTACCGCCTCCTTCGTTGCCCGGACCTGATTGCCCGGGGGTCAGGATGGTGCAGTGGAGGTGGGGCGTTGTGGCAGGTATCAGAATACGGGCCGGATGGCCGCGTAGTGCTTCTTTCGTAAAAGTGGTGGCGGCGCTACGGAACTTCGGAAGCTGGCGGGCTGTCTCATCAGTCTGGAAGCAGCCCATGCGCGGGATGACGTTGCTCGCGGGCAGGTCCGTGGCTCCTCTCAAGGCTATGCCGGAACGCGAGGGGGTCTTTTGTGCAGGGTGGTTGACGAGGGGGTAGGCGCGGATCACGCCTACCCCCGCTCTCGTATTCAGTGCCCGTCTGTCGGATCCTGCATGATGCGTTCGAGGCCGGCTCGTACCCGCCGGTGAAGGCGGTGCTTGACGGCTCGCAGGGCTGTTGCGGCGAGGGTGGCCGCAAACCGGAATCTCTGCTGCCACCAGGCGATGGCCGGCAGGAGGAGAAACGCTGCTGTCGACAGCAAGAGCCAGAGCGGAGCGGTGATGGTTGTGGTGGGCAAGCCCATGATGCGACCTCGCGGAGGGTGTCGGCTCCGGCAGCCGACCGAGGTCAGGCTGCCTGAACGCCGTGTGTGAACTGGACGTGCAGAGCCAGTTGCCTTCCCGGGGCACGCGGTACGAGGGGAGTGGCGAGGCGGATCACTCCGCATGGTGACGCCGGGCCGGGGTGCCCTTCCGCGGGGAAGTCGGCAGCGCCTTGGGTGCCCTTGCCGAATTCATCGCGCGCAGCGGCCACCAGCTCGGCCCATGCGCTAACGGTGGCGTCGTGCTGCTCGAGTGTGGGTGTAGCCCCGGTGTCATCGTCCGGCAGATCGACTTCATCCATCGCCGTCGTGATGGCCGGCAGCCGGCAGATCTTCTCGGTCGATGACCGAAGTTGGCGATCGAAGGCGGCGCGGGTGGCGCGCAGTTGGTCGTCTTGTGCGCTGGCGAGCCCGCGCAGTGACCGCATCAGGATCGATGCCACCGAGTGGGACTTTCCGCTTCCAGGGCCGTAGAGGATGACGCGCTGGAAGGCGGTGGTCAGCTTTTCGAAGTTGTGGTAGCCCACCAGCACGGAGAGTCGATACTGCCCGTCGATAAGTGCAGCAGGCGCGTGATCAAGGACGAGGGTCTTCCTGAGGGCCCACTGCTCTGCACGCAGCCGGTCCGCAATGGCGGCCACCCAAAGAGGGTCTAGGCGGCGGCTTGCGGCATCAGTCACAGTGGCACGTTAGCCGAAGTGCGGTAGTTCAGGGTCTAGTTGATCAATTTCATTGATGAAGACCGTGCGGATGGGTGAACAGGTCACGTTCACCCAGGGCCGGCTGGGCAAGATGCTCACCCAGGAGAAGGCGCAGGACGAACGGATGCCGATCAAAGGGCTGTTGCTCATGCTCGGGTTCGACACCCCGAAGGTGCTGACCAAGTACGGGTCCACCCAACGGGAAGCCGAGCGGGCCGCACTGTCGGAGGTGGAGCGGTTCACCCGTAGCGGTGCCAAGGTGTTCGCCCCACCTTCGCCGCACCGACACGCCGCACGATCGCTCATTGGCCGCGATCGGGACCTGTGAACGGCCGTCCGGGGACCAGGCCCGCATCGTCGCGCTACGGGCCGGCGGCTCTCGAACGGGCGACTGATGTCATGGGAGCGCCCGGCGGCCGAAGAGGCCGAAGAGGGCTCCTCACCGTCCACCGCCCCGCTTTCGGCCGTCACCGCGAACCGCGACATCCGCCCAACGGCCGTTTCTCGTACGGGAGTCGGCGGTCACCTCGTGTTTTCGGTGCCCCGGTCGACGCGTTCGGGCCACCTGCTGCGGCAGCGGATCGACTGGCCTGTTTCGACTCTGGTGTCCGGTTGATCCGGCTGGAAGTATCACCGGCTGTCGGGGGTCGATGGCACTGGGTGACCACCTGTCCTGGGTGCGTCCTGTCCGTATGCCATGCCGCCGTGGAACGCCCGTCCTCGTTTCCCGGGCGTCTCCACGCCGCCTCGATCTCCCGCGCCATCATCCGAGCCGGAAGCTCGCGTTCCGGCCGACCGGAGGGAATGCCGCACGTGACCGCTCCCGAACTGCCCGCTTCCCAGCCCGCCACCCCGCTCACCCGGGACCTGAACGCCGCCGTCGTCGTCCCGGCCCCGGCGGACGACACCGAGGCCGCGTTCGCCGCCCAGGGGCTGATCGCCCCCCTGCCGGCCGACTTCACCGTCGACAAGGACGACGCCTCCCGGGTCCCGGCCTGGGCCCTGGGCCCGTACGCGTTCCTCACCGGGGACGCCCCCGACACGGTCAACCCGAGCCTGTGGCGCAACGCGCTCCTGAACATGAACGTGGGCCTGTTCGAGGTCGTGAAGGACGCGGTCTATCAGGTCCGGGGCATGGACCTGTCGAACATCACCTTCCTGGAGGACTCCACCGGCGGCTCCCGGGACATCGTCGTCGTCGACCCCCTCATCAGCGAGGAGTGCGCCGCCGCCGCGCTCGACCTCTACCGGCAGGAGCGCGGCACGGACCGCGAGATCAGCGCGGTGATCTTCACCCACTCGCACGTCGACCACTACGGCGGCGTCCTCGGCCTCTTCCCGGACCGTGCCCTGCCCGAGGGCGTCGACATCATCGCCCCGGACGGCTTCCTCGAACACGCCGTCAGCGAGAACGTCTACGCGGGCAACGCCATGCAGCGCCGCGCCCAGTTCATGTACGGAAGCCTGCTGGACAAGTCCACGCAGGGGCAGGTGGACGCCGGTCTCGGCAAGACCACCTCGCTCGGCGCCACCGGCCTGCTCGCCCCGACCGTCAACATCACGTCGGACATCGCCACCCTGGGCAACGCGATCCCCGTCGGGCCGCTCCGGATCGAGTTCCAGCTCACCCCCGGCACCGAGGCCCCGTCCGAGCTGAACTTCTACCTGCCCGCGATCCGCGCCGTGTGCATGGCCGAGAACGCCACCCCGACCCTTCACAACCTCTACAGCCTGCGCGGGGCCCAGGTCCGGGACGCCAAGGCGTGGTCGGAGTACCTCACGCAGTCCATCGAGTGGTACGGGGGCCGCTCCGACACCCTGTTCGCCTCGCACTTCTGGCCGCGCTGGAACACCACCGACGCGCCCGACACGATCGTGTCGTTCCTGACCTCGCAGGCCGACCTGTACCGCTACCTGCACGACCAGTCCCTGCGGCTGGCCAACCACGGTTACACCATGGTCGAGATCGGCGAACAGCTCGACGACGCCATGCCGGAGTCCTTGTCCGGCCAGTGGTTCAACCGCGGCTACTACGGCACCGTCAACCACGACTCCAAGGCCGTCTACCAGCGTTACCTCGGCTGGTACGACGGCAACGCCGCCCATCTGCACTCGCTGCCGCCGGAGGACGCCGGAGCCCGGTACGTCGAGGCGTTCGGCGGGGCCGACAAGATCGTCGCCGTCGCCCAGCAGGCGTTCGACGACGCCAAGACCGCTCAGGACTACCGGTGGGCGGCGCAGCTGCTGTCCCACGTGGTGTTCGCCGAGCCCTCGTACACCGCCGCCCGCACCCTCCAGGCCGACGTCCTCGAACAGCTCGGCTACCAGGCCGAGAGCGCGCCCTGGCGCAACTTCTACCTCGCCGCCGCCGTCGAGTTGCGGGTCCGGCCGGTCGACGGCAGCGGCTCGCTGCCGTCGCAGCAGATCATCAGCCAGCCCGTGCTCGCGGCGATGCCGGTCGACATGCTCTTCGACTACCTCGGGATCCGTCTCAACGGCCCGGCGGCCGCCGGCACCCCGCTGACCATCGGCCTCGCCATCACCGGCGGACTGCCCGACGACCCCGACACGTACACGCTCCAGCTCCGCAACGGTGTCCTCGTGCAGCGCCCCGACACCCTCGACGCGGACTCCTCCGACGCCGTGTACTCGATCACCCGTCAGGGCCTGAACGACCTGGCCATCGCCGCCGCCACCCCGGACCAGCTCGTCGAGGCCGGCGCGCTCACCGTCGTCAGCGGCACCATCGACCCGCTGAACACCCTCAACGGGCTGCTGGACGTCTTCGACTACTGGTTCGGCCTCACCACCCCCTGATCTCCAGGATGAGCGGGAGGGCCCCGGCCGTGGACTTTCCGTCCACGGCCGGGGCCGCCGTGCGGGTGGGGCCGCCGCGTCGGCCGGGGTCGCGCCGCCTCGGCCGGCGGGCCGCCAGGGTCACGGTGCCCGGAACGGGCGGTCAGCCTGCGTCGGTTCGGGCCACGGCCCCGTCCAGCAGCGGGGCGAGTTCACGGGCGACCGTCGTCAGGGCGCGGGGGTCGCGTTCGGCCCTGGCGATCAGGATGGCGCCCTCCAGGGCGCTGACCATCAGGGTCGCCAGCGCCTCGGCGCGCGCTTCCGGCACGTCCATTCCGGTCAGCGCCTGCGCCACCGGCCGCCGCCAGCACGCGAACGCGTCGGCGGCGGCGACCCGGGTGGACTCGACGCCGTCCGCGCAGTCCACCGTGGCGGCGGCGACCGGGCAGCCCGCGAGGGAGCCGGTGGCCTCCAGCTCGTCGGTCCACTGGCGCACCATCGCGGCGAAGAGTCCGCTCGGTGACGGTGCGTCCATCGCGGCGACGAAGCGGGCGACGCGTTTCGCGGCGTAACGGCCGGCCCAGGCGACGGCCTCGTTCACCAACTGGTCCTTGCCGCCGGGGAAGTAGTGCTGAAGCGAGCCGCGAGGGGCCTGGGCGTGAGCGGCCACGTCGCGCATGCCGGTCGCCGCGACCCCGTCGCGCCGCAGCAGCTGGGCAGCGCTGAAGATCATCCGCTCGCGCGGCCCCCGGTCGCCGCTGCCGGTCATGGCCGTTCTCCCCTCGGTCGGTACGTCCCTCGTACGCCTCTGCCGGTACGTCTGTCGATATGTCTGTCGATACGTCTGCCGTTGCGCGGGTGGAGGGAGATCCCCGCCCCCGCCGGCCCGCCGCACGAAGCCGAATCCCCCGGCTCCGCGCTCCCATTATGACAACGGTCATAATTCCGGGGCTACTATGACCGCTGTCATAGTCGGCGACGGAGCGGCAGCCGTACGGCGGGACTGCCGGACAGGACGGTGCGGGATGGACGAGGACCTCGTCGGATTCATCGGTCTCGGCATAATGGGCCGGCCCATGGCGCTCAACCTGGTACGAGGCGGCACCCCGCTCCTCGTCTGGAACCGCACCGCCGCCCGGGCGGAGCCGGTGCGCGCCGAGGGAGCCGAAGTGGCGGCAGAGCCCGCCGAGGTCTTCCGCCGGGCCCGGATCGTCATCCTCATGCTGGCCGACGACGCGGCGATCGACGCCGTCCTGGCCCGGGGCACCCCGGACTTCGCCGCGCGCACCGCCGGCCGGACGATCGTGCACATGGGCACCACCTCGCCCGGCTACTCGCGAGGACTCGAAGCCGACATCCGCGCGGCGGGCGGCAGTTACGTCGAAGCGCCGGTCTCCGGCTCCCGTGACCCCGCGCGGGAAGGGCGACTTGTCGCCATGCTGGCCGGAGAGGACACGGCCGTCGCCGAGGTACGGCCGCTTCTCGCCCCGCTCTGCCACCAGTCCTTCGTCTGCGGCGAGGTCCCCCACGCGCTGCTGATGAAGCTCTCGGTGAACCTCTTCCTGATCACCCAAGTCACCGGCCTCACCGAGGCGTTCCACTTCGCCGACCGGCACGGGCTCGACCACCAGCGATTCCTCGACGTACTGGACGGAGGACCGCTCGCCAGCGGAGTCTCCCGGACGAAGACCGCCAAACTGCTGGCCGGCGACTTCACCGCCCAGGCCGCGATCCTGGACGTACTCAAGAACAACCGCCTGATCGCCGAGGAGGCCAGGGCATCCGGCCTGGCCTCACCTCTGCTCGACATCTGCCACACGCTGTACAGCGAGACGGTGGGACTCGGGCACGGCGAGGCGGACATGGCCGCCGTCCTGCGCGCGATCGAGGCCCGCACCGACCAGGTCCTTTAGGTACGCGGTCAACGCGCCGTGGCGGAAAGCCCGTTGCCCCTCCGGGTCCGGCGGTTCGCCGGCCCTTCCCGGGATGCCGGAGAGGGCGCCCGGCCCGGCTCGACGGCGCCATGTCCCTCGTACGAAGAGGCGCCATGCCCATCGTATGAAGACTCGGGCCCACAGTGTGGCGTGCGGCCGGCCGGGAGACGTTCTGCCGTGACGGGCCGCGGCAGAGCGGTCCCGCTGAACGGAGAGCACGATGCCGTCATCCACTGACAGGGGCCGACCAGTCGGAACGGGCCCCGGGCGGGCCCGGCCGAGGGCCGGTCTGGTGCGACTGGTCGCGGGCCTGGTGGCGACGGCCCTCGCCGTCGCCGGGCTGCTGTTCGCGGCGGTCGGGGCCGCCGCGGCGCCGCCCCCGCCGCCGAACAACCTGGAGGACGTCCAGGCCGCCAGCTACAACCTTCAGGGCGCGGGCAGCGGCGACGACGCCGACAAGTGGGCCAAGGACCTGCCGCAGCTCATCGACCTGAACTACAACATGATCGCGATCCAGGAGGCCGGCCCCGCGCAGGCGCTGCCCGGGTCGTACCTCGGGACCATCCCGACCGCCCCGGGCCAGCAGCCGGTGCAGGTCTACCAGTGGAACGTGGCCACCCACAGCCGCCAGGAAGTCTTCTACATCTACTACCTGCGGACCGACTTCGGCGGCAACCGGGTCAACCTGGCCCTCGTCACCCCGTGGTACACCAACCAGATCCTCTACGCCCCCAACAACGGGGCGCGGCCCGCCTTCGGGGTCCGGCTCGGCAACGCGTCGTACTGGACCGCGCACGCGGACTCCAACGGCGGCCAGGCGAACAACGCGGAGTCCACCCTCAACGCCATCCGAGCCGCCTCGCCCAACGCCAACTGGCTCGCCATGGGCGACTGGAACCGCGACCCCGACGAACTGCCGGTCACCGCGCCCGCCGGAGCCGTGCAGTACCGCAGCGGCCGGCCCACCGTGGGCTTCTTCACCGGCAACCTGGCCGAGGCGGACTACTTCTTCACCGGCCGCGCGCTGGCCGCGGGCGCGCTGTACGAGGGGGTGCGGCTCAACGCGATGAGCAGCGACCACACCCCCGTCGGCCTGCTGCCCCTGGCACTGCGCGGCGGCGCCGAAGCGGTCGAGCTGCGCGCCGTCGGAGACGACCACCACCCGCTGACGGTCCCGGACGGCTCCACCGCCGACCAGACGGAACTGATCACCTATCCCCCCTCCAGCCGCACCGGCGGACAGGCCGCGGTCCCCGCCGCGGGCCCCGAACAGACCTGGCGCCTGCAGCCCTTCCTGGGACTGCCGGCCTTCGTGCTGGTCAACGAGAAGACCGGCAAGTGCGCGGACGTCCACAACGGCACCGCCAACCAGCGGGACCTGGTCGACCAGACCACCTGTTCGGGCGCGACGACCCAGGCCTGGTACTTCCATCCGAATCCCAATGACTCGGCCACCGGTGTGCTGGTGAACGGCTACCACACCAACAGCTGCCTCGACGTCCTCGGCGCCCACGGCAACGCCGGGGCGGCCGCCATCTCGCCCTGCGGCCCCCAGGACAGCCAGCAGTGGGAGGTCGCCACCCGGGAGTCGTCCGCCATCGCCAGCGTCGGCAACGGCAACCGGCTGCTCGATGTCGAAGGCGGCTCACTGGACAACAGCGCCCATGTGGTCACCCAGACCGGCAACGGCGGCTCCGACCAGTACTGGCACCTCGACTCCAGCGGCCCGGGCACCTTCACCGTCGTCAACGAGAAGTCGGGCAAGTGCCTGGACGTCCACGACGGGCTCAGCGCGCGGGCGGGCGACTGGGTCGACCAGTACGACTGCGCGGGCCAGCCCACCCAGAACTGGACTTTCACGACCGGGACCAACGGGAGCGTGCACCTGGTCAACACCTACTACAAGTGGGACCTGGACGTGCTGCGCAACCTCACCGGTGACGACCGCTGGGTCGGTGTCTTCCCGGACACCGGCGGGGCGAACCAGCTCTGGACGTTCCTGAACTGAGCGTCCCGCCGCCGCATGGGACGGCCCGTGGCCGCAGACAAGAACTCGTCTGCGGCCACGGGCCTTTCCCTGCCGGGTGGACTCCGGGGGAGGTCAGGGGGTCACGCCGTCCGCTCCTCTCGGGTGCCGTACTCGTGGCCGGTGCCGTGGCCGTATCCGTTGTCGCCGCCGTAGCCGTGGTCGTGGTCGCAGGGCTCGCCCGTGTTCACCTCGATGGTGGCGGTGGCCGGGTCGCTGGTGACCTGGTCGCCCTGCGGGTCGGTCCCGTGCGCGCGGGCGGTGTTGGTGACCGCGCAGGTGCTGCCCCCGCCACGGGTCGCCGGGGAGTGGACCGGCTCGCACGGGGTGACGTCGGCGTTCGTGATCGTGTGGCTGCCGGAACAGGTCGTGCTCTGGCCGGCGGCGAGGGTGGTCGCCTCACAGGTGACCGTCGCGACCTTGTCGTCGGTGACCGTCACCTCGCCGAGGGTGGTGTTGCCGGTGTTGGTGACCGTGTACGCGTACTCGACGGTGTCGCCCACCTCGAACGGCCCGGCGGAGACCACCCGCTTGTCGAGCGTCAGGTGCGAGAAGGCCGAGGGCTCCCACACCGCGTAGAGGGTGGTGTTCTCGGTGATGGTGAAGGTGTCGCCCGGCTGGTACTGGGCGGTGGCGGCCGCGGGGCTCGTGGCCCAGCCGAGGAAGGTGTAGCCGGTCTTGGTCAGGTCGCCCGGTCCGAGGACGGTGACGGTGTCACCGGGCTGGTAGGCGTTGGGGTCGACCGGAGGGGTGCCGGAGGTGTTGCCGTTGCCGTCGTAGGTGACGGTGAGGGTGGCCGGCTCCTGCTGCCACACCGCGTACAGCGTGGTGTTGTCGAAGATGGTGAAGGTGTCACCCGGCTGGTACTGGGCGGTGGCGGCCGCGGGGCTCGTGGCCCAGCCCAGGAAGACGTAGCCGGTCTTGGCCAGATCCCCTTGGCCGAGGACGGTGACGGTGTCACCGGAGTGGTAGACGTTGGGGTCGACGGGAGGGGTGCCGGAGGTGTTGCCGTTGCCGTCGTACGTCACCGTGAGGGTGGCCGGCTCCTGCTCCCACACCGCGTAGAGCGTGGTGTCGCCGGTGATGATGAAGGTGTCACCCGGCTGGTAGTCGGGGGAGGCGGCCGAAGAGGTCGTGGCCCAGCCCGCGAACCGGTATCCGGCCCGGGTCAGGTCCCCCGGCCCGAGGACGGTCACCGTGTCGCCGGAGTGGTAGGTGTTGGGGTCCACCGGGGCGGTGCCGGACCCTCCGTTGGGGTCGTAGGTGACGGTGAGGGTGGCGGGTTCCTGCTGCCACACCGCGTACAGCGCGGTGTCCTCGAAGATGGTGAAGGTGTCGCCGGGGTGGTACTGGGCAGAGCCGCCGGAGCCCACGGACCAGCCGATGAACACGTACCCGGCCCTGGTCAGGTCGCCCGGTCCGAGGACGGTGACGGTGTCACCGAAGTGGTAGACGTTGGGGTCGACCGGAGGGGTGCCGGACGTCTCGCCGTTGCCGTCGTACGTCACGGTGAGGAGAGCCGGTTCCTGCTCCCACACCGCGTACAGGGTGGTGTCCTGGGTGATGAGGAAGACGTCGCCCGGCTGGTAGTCGGGCGTGGCGGCCGAAGGGCTTGTGGCCCAGCCCAGGAAGCGGTAGCCCGGCTTGTACAGGCCCCCCTGCCCGAGGACGGTGACCGGGTCGCCGTAGTAGTGGACGGTGGGGTCCACCGGAGGGGTGCCGGACCCGCTGTTGCCGTCGTACGTCACCGTGAAGGGATCGGCCGCCCACACCGCGTAGAGGGTGGTGTCGCCGGTGATGAAGAAGACTTCGCCCTGCTGGTACTGGGCGCCGCCGAAGGGGTCGGTGGACCAGCCCAGGAACGTGTAGCCGGCCCTGGTCAGGTCCCCCGGCCCGAGGACGGTGACCGCCTGGCCCGGGTGGTAGAGGTTCGGGTCCACCGGAGGGGTGCCGAACCCGCCGTTGGCGTCGTAGGTGACCGTGAGGGTGGCGGGTTCCTGCTCCCACACCGCGTACAGGGTGATGTCGCCGGTGATGACGAAGGTGCTGCCAGGGACGTACTCGGGGAAGCCGGCGGGGGACGTCGACCAGCCCGCGAACAGATACCCGGCCCTGGTCAGGTCGCCCGGTCCGAGGACCGTGACCGTGTCGTCCGGCTGGTAGGCGTTGGGGTCGACCGGAGGGGTGCCGGAGGTGTTGCCGTTGCCGTCGTACGTCACCGTGAAAGGCGCGAGTCTGCCGAGGCGGCGCTGATCGGAGCCGTTTTTGCCCGAGGTGACGCCGGACTTATTCGGTGACAGCTTGCCGAGCGGCAGGGTGGTCACCGAACCGCCGAAGTCGAGGAATCCGCGACCGTTATCGCCTGCGGCGTTTTCCCCGGAAATCCTGCCGCTCCGCGGGGCATGCGGCGCATACGGGGCATGGGCACGCGGGGCGGCGGCCGGTGCGAAGTCGTGAACGCCGGAACCATGGCCGGCGCGCGACGCCGAATTCCCCGGGAGTGCGACACCGGAGCCTGTGACCCGTTCGCCGCCCGAGGAGACCACGGACGCCGGCGCGACCGTGTGCGAGGCAGCCGCCTGGACCCGGGGGCCCGTGCTCGCGTTCCCGGCGGATGCCGGGAACGCGAAGACCGTCGCGATCACCGCGATGAGGACCACTGGCAAGGACGCCAGTCTTTTACGAATCACAGGCACTCCCATTCGGGAAATCGGATGATCCGGCCATTTTCTCCGTCATATACGGATTGCTCGCCCACCTTACGGAGGGACGCGCTCCCTCGTGGGCGGCTCGCGTGGCATCGCGCCTGGAATTCACCGGGGTCGGCCTTTCGGGTTCCGGGGGAGAGGGATGCGGCGGAGAATAGGGAATGCCGGGAAACGCATTCGGGTGAGGGACTCGCCCGCACCCGCACCCGAACCCGCACTTGTACGCGCACCCACACTCACGCCCACACCCGCACGCGTACGCGCCGACCTCGTCCGTACGCGCGAAGGAGAGGAACCCGTGGCCACCCCCGACCCCACCGCCATGACCGGTCTGGAACTGATGCGCCGGGTGCAGACCGAGCACCCCGACGGCATCCCCTCCATCGGCCGGCTGATCGGCATGCGCTTCGACGAGGTCGAGCCCGGCCGTGTCGTCGTCTCCCTCGACACCCGCCCGGACTTCGCCAACCCCCTCGGCACCGTCCACGGCGGCATCGCGGCCACCCTGCTCGACTCGGCCATGGGCTGCGCGGTCCACACCACGCTCCCGGCCGGCACCTCGTACACGACCCTCGAACTCAAGGTGAACTACATCCGGGCCGCCCGTACCGACGGGCAGAAGCTCACCGCCGAGGGCACCGTCATCCACGCCGGGCACCGCACTGCCACGGCCGAGGGCAAGGTCCGGGACGACGAGGGCAGGCTGATCGCCCACGCGACCACCACCTGCATGATCCTCTGAACCGTCGCCGGTGAACCGTCGCCGGCGGGGCACGGTCCGGTCGGACGGGCACGGTCCGGTTGGACGGGCTGATGCCGGGTGAGGGGGCACCGCCTGGTGCGGTGCGGCGGCTCTCGTTCGTCCGTTCGGGGCAAGCCGTGGTGACGCTGCGGTGACCTGCGGCGGGTCCGGGACTACTCCCGGTGCGACACGGGAAGCCCGGCCCTTGTGGCCGACGCCCGTCGAGCGGGGGCGGCCCGCCGGCGTCCCCCAGCATCGGAGCATTTGTATGCGGTCCCCGAGCCCCTTCAACCCACTGGCCTCGTCGAGGGGCCCGGAGGAACGGCCCCTGTCCGCGACCCCGGCCAGGACGGGGGCCGCCGATGCCGGACTGCTGCTGCTCCGGCTCACCTTCGGTCTGCTGATGGCCGGGCACGGGGCGCAGAAGCTCTTCGGGCTCTTCGGCGGCCCGGGGTTCGCGAAGACCGGCAAGGGGTTCGACGCCATGGGCTACCACCCGGGCGAGGCCTACGGTCTGGCGGCGGGCCTGTCCGAGCTGCTGGGCGGACTCGGGTTCGCCCTCGGGCTGCTGACACCGCTGGCGGCCGCCGCCCTGATCGGCGTGATGATCAACGCGATGGTCATGGTCACCGGCGCGCATGGCCTGTGGATGTCGGACAACGGAGTGGAGTACAACGTGGCCATCGCCGTCGTCGCTCTGGCCGTCGCCGCCATCGGCCCCGGCCGGCTGGCCGCCGACCGGCCCTTCCGCTGGGGCAAGGGCGGCTGGACGGAGGCGGCGGTCGCCCTGGGGCTCGCGGGCGTGGGTACGGCGATCGTGCTCAGTCTGTAGACGGCGGACCGGTCTCGCCCGTGCCCTCGTTCCCGGCGGGGGAAGGGGCAGGGTTACGGGGCCGAGCCGCCGCGCCGCCGTCCGCCGCGCCGCGGGCTACGCAGGCACCGCGGTCAGGTGGTACGTCGTGTCGACGTGGAAGCCGCCCGTCGACGCCGCGTCGATCTCCAGGACGTACTGCCCCGGGAGAAGCGGTGTGACGGCGGCCCAGATGCCCCACGACAGATACATGCGGTCGCCCATGCGGAACGGGCGGGTGGTCAGCCGGCGGAAGGGGATCGGGGCGCCGTTGAGATACGCCCGCGCGTGGGCGAGGTCCAGACCCAGCGGCGTGCGCGAATGCGCCTTCGTGTGCACGCGATTGAGGACCGGCAGGAACAGCGGACGGCCCGCCGGGATCTCACAGCGGCGCACCACCCGGCCGCCGTAGGTGCCGGCGAGGAACCACACGTCGTCCGGCTGCCCCCAGCCCGCGTGCTCCCCGGTCGTGTCCGCGACCGGGCTGCGGTCCTCCGGCGCCGACTGCGCCCACTGCCACCAACGGGCGGCGAGCCGGCCGCCCTCCTCGTCGGATATCTGCCATTCGCTCATGAGGCCCCACCCTAGGCCGCCCCGCCCCCGCTCCCGTCTTGCGGTACCTGCGGAAGCGGTCGAAATGTAAGGATCTTCCCCGGTGGTCGCTCCTATACTCGAACCATGTCCGACATCACTCTCCGGCGCGCCACCGCCGACGACTCCCGACGGCTTTCCAAGCTCGTCCGCACCTCCGGCGCCTACGCCGGCGAGTACGCCTCGATGGTCGACGGCTACCAGGTCGGCGGCTCGTACATCGAGCACCACCCCGTCTACGTCGCCGTCGACCCCCAGGGCCGGATCCTCGGCTTCTACGCGCTGCTCCTCGACGAGGCCGAGCTGGACCTCGCCTTCGTCGCCGACGACGCCCAGGGGCGCGGCATCGGGCGGCTGCTCATGGAGCACATGATCGAGCAGGGGCGGGCCGCCGGGCTCACCTCCATACGCGTCGTGGCCCACCCGCCCGCCGAGGAGTTCTACCTGCGCACCGGCGCCCGCCGCACCGGCACGGTCCGGCACGCCGGACACATCCACTGGGACCGCCCCGAGCTGCGCTACGACCTCACGGCCGACGCCGCGTGAGCGCCACCCAGAAGGGCGCGGGGGCGGGGACAGGGGCGGGGGAGAAGCCCGCCGGGACGCCCGACAGCGGCGGCCCGATATCCGACAGCGGCGGCCCGATATCCGAGGGCGGGGCGACGGGGACGGAGAGCACCGGGGGCCGGGAGCGCCGGCTGTTCGCGGACCTCACCCCGCTGCGCACCTCGCCCGACTTCCGCCGGCTCTGGTTCGGCACCAGCGTCACCTGGGTCGGCCAGGGCATGACGGCCCTGGCCATCTCGCTCCAGGTGTACGACCTCACCCGGTCCTCGTTCTCCGTCGGCCTCGTCGGACTCTGCGCGCTCATCCCGCTCGTCGTGTTCGGGCTGTACGGCGGTGCCATCGCCGACACCGTCGACCGCCGCAAGCTGGGCCTCGTCAGCTCCAGCGGTCTCGCCGTGCTCTCCGCGGGGCTCGCCGTCGCCGCGTTCGCCGGTTTCCACCGGGTCTGGTTCCTGTACGGGATCGTCGCTCTCCAGGCCGTGTGCGTGGCGCTCAGCTCACCGGCCCGCAGCTCGATGATCCCCCGGCTGCTGCCGGCCGGGCAGTTGCGCGCCGCCAACGCGCTCAACTCGATGACCATGACGTTCGGCACGCTCGTCGGGCCCAGCCTCGGCGGCCTCGTCGTCGGCGTGTCCGGCTATCAGACCGCGTACCTCATCGACGCCCTCGCCTTCTCCGCCTCCCTCTACGCGATGTGGCGGCTGCCCTCGATGCCGCCCGAGCGGGCCGCCGGCGCGGATGCCGGACGCGCCTCCGTCCTCGACGGGCTGCGCTTCCTCGGCACCCGGCCCAATCTGCGCATGACGTTCTTCTCGGACTTCTGCGCGATGATCCTCGCCCACCCCCGCGCGCTGTTCCCCGCGATCGCGGTCCTCTGGTACGGCGGGGACGCCCGCACCACCGGACTCCTCGTCGCCGCACCGGCGTTCGGCGCGCTGCTCGGCGGAGTGCTGTCCGGCTGGCAGGGCCGGATCCACCACCACGGGCAGGCGGTCCTGCTCGCGGTCGCCTCGTGGGGCACGGCCATCGCGGTCTTCGGACTCACCCGCAATCTGTGGCTCGGACTGCTGCTGCTCGCCGTCGCGGGCTACTCGGACACCGTCTCGATGATCTTCCGGAACACGATGCTCCAGGTTGCCGCCCCGGACGAGATGCGCGGCCGGCTCCAGGGCGTGTTCATCGTGGTCGTCGCGGGCGGCCCGAGGCTCGGCGACTTCCTCGCGGGATCCGTCGCCGACCTCGCGGGGCCGGGTGTGGCGATCACCGGCGGCGGTCTCGCCTGTGTCCTCGCCATCGGACTGCTCGCCCTGTACGGGAAGGGGTTCCGGCGGTACGACGGGCGCGACCCGGTCGCCTGAGCCCCGGCCTCCCCGCCGCCCCCGGCACCCCCGGACCCGCCCGGATGTCGGGCGGGCCGGGGTGGTTACGGCATACGGCCACGGGCGTGCGGTCGCGGGAGGTCGTACGGGGGTGGCCGGGCGCCCCGGTTCGCCCGGGTTCGCCGTACGGGACCGCGCGTCCCGCCGTACCGGACTGCCCTCCGTACCCCTCTCCGCGCAACCCCCCGACGTGATCTGGCGGTTGACCGCCACGGCACATTGCCGCCAGTCGTGACACGGGTCAACTCCCGTTCCACGGCCCAGACTCATCGCGACGCCCGGAACCCCCCTTCCCCCGGGTGTCCGAGGAGTCGTCGTGATCAGACCTTCCGCAGCCGGAAGGGCCGGTCTGCTCGCCGCCGGGCTTTCCCTGGCGCTGCTCACGGCGGGCCAGACGCCCGCCGGAGCGGTGTCGCCCGCCGTGCCGGACACGTTCCGGAGCGCCGCCGCGTCGGCCTCCACCACCGTCACCCTGGTGACCGGCGACCGGGTCACCGTCACCGACCTGGGCGGCGGCCGGCAGACGGTCACCGTCGACCGCGCCCCGGGCGCCGCCGGGATCGTCCGCACCGAGACGGTGGACGGCCGGACCAGCGTCATCCCCGACGAGGCCCTGCCCTACCTGACGTCCGGCGCTCTCGACCGCCGGCTCTTCGACGTCACCGGCCTGATCGAGCAGGGTCTGACCGGCGACCTGCCGCTGATCGTCACCCAGAACCCCGGCTCCGGTTCCGGTTCCGGTTCCGGCTCCGGCGGTGGCAAGGGCAACGGCGGCGCGCGGAAGGCGGCCCCCGCCCCGCGCGGCACCAAGACGGTCCGCGCGCTGCCCAGCGTCGGCGGCAGCGCCGTCACGGTCACCGAACCCGCCGCGTTCTGGCGCGCGTTCACCGCCCAGGCCGACCAGGCCGCCACCCAGCGGGCCACGGGCTCGACCACGGCCACGACCGCGACCGCGCCTACGCCCACGCCCGGCACCAAGGTCTGGCTCGACGCCCGCGTGAAGGCCGCCATGGCCGACTCCAACGCCCAGATCGGCACCCCCAAGGCATGGGAGGCCGGACTCACCGGCAAGGGCGTCAAGGTCGCCGTCCTCGACACCGGCGTCGACACCACCCACCCCGACCTGGCCGGCCGCGTTGCCGAGTCCAAGTCCTTCATCGCCGGCCAGCAGGTCGCCGACCGCAACGGCCACGGCACCCACGTCAGTTCCACCGTCGGCGGCAGCGGCGCCGGCTCCGACGGCAAGGAGAAGGGCGTCGCCCCCGGCGCCACCCTCGCCGTCGGCAAGGTCCTCAGCGACGAGGGCTACGGCAGCGAGTCCGAGATCATCGCCGGCATGGAGTGGGCCGCCCGCGACATCGACGCGAAGATCGTGTCGATGAGCCTCGGCTCCCAGGAGCCCAGCGACGGCACCGACCCGATGGCCCAGGCCGTTAACAGCCTCTCCGCCGAGACCGGCGCGCTGTTCGTCATCGCCGCCGGAAACTCCGGCAGCCCCGGCTCCATCGGCTCGCCCGGCGCCGCCAACTCCGCGCTCACCATCGGCGCCGTCGACTCCGCCGACCAGGCCGCCTACTTCACCTCCAAGGGCCCCCGCTACGTCGACCAGGCCCTCAAGCCCGACCTGTCCGCGCCGGGCGTCGGCATCCTCGCCGCCCGCTCCCAACTCCTGCCCGGCAGCGGCCTGTACACCGCCATGAGCGGGACGTCGATGGCGACCCCGCATGTCGCCGGTGTCGCCGCGCTGCTCGCCGAACGGCACCCCGACTGGACCGGCGCCCAGCTCAAGGACGCCCTCATGTCCAGCTCCAAGACGCTGGACGCGTCCGCCTACGACCTCGGCGCGGGCCGCGTCGACGTGGCCGCCGCCATCAACACCACGGTGTCCGCGACCGGTTCGGCCGACCTCGGCTTCTACGCCTGGCCGTACGAGGACAACAAGCCGGTCACCAAGACCGTCACGTACAGCAACTCCACCGACGCGCCCGTCCAGTTGAACCTGGCCGTCGAGGGCATACCGGCCGGCACCGCGACCCTCGCCGACAGCACCCTCACCGTCCCGGCGCACGGCACCGCGCACACCACCGTCACCGGCGACGGCACCAAAGCCCCGGTAGGCACGAGCTCCGGCCGCGTCACCGCGTCGAGCGGCGGCACCGTCGTCGCCCACACCGCGCTCGGCATGGTCAAGGAAGAGGAGCGCTACTCCCTCACCGTCCACGTCAAGGACCGCGACGGCGCCCCGGCCCCGGCGAGCCTCGCCGTACGCCAACTGGCCAAGGGCGTCGACCCGTTCCCGGCCGGCGTCGGCGAGTCCGGCACCCTGAAGCTGCGCCTGAAGCCCGGCACGTACAGCATCGACGGCGTCCTCGACGTCCGAGGCGCCCACGGCAAGGACTCCCTCGGCCTCGGCCTCCTCATCGACCCCGAGATCGTCCTCGACCGCGACCGCGAGATCACCCTCGACGGAACGAAGCTCCGCGAGGTCCGCGCCGACGTCGACCAGCGCACCGAGACACGCCAGCTCCTGATGGAGTTCGACCGCAAGGGCGGCGGCGCCTCGCACTTCGGCGCCGTCCAGGTGCCGCTCACCTACGATTCGGTCTTCACCGCGCCGACGGCCAAGCCCACCGAGGGCAGCTTCGAGTACCGCACCGTCTGGCGGCTCGGCAAGCCGCTCCTGGAGGGCACCGCCTCCAGCGCCGCGCTCACCGACCTCGCGACCCAGCCCGGCACCGCGCTCCTCGAAGGCCGCCAGCGGCTCACCGTCGTCGACGCGGGTACCGGCACCGCCGCCGAGTACGCCGGCAGGAACGTCACCGGCAAGGCCGTCCTGATTCGCCTCGCCGACGGCGCCGACCCGGTCCAGGCGGCCCAGACCGCCCAGGACGCGGGCGCCACCGCCCTGTTCGTCACCGACGACCGGCCGGGCCGCCTGATGACCTGGTTCGGCACCGCCGACTACCAGGAGCGGCCGCTCGCCGTCGCCACCGTGAACCAGGCCGACGCCGCGCGCCTGGCCACCCTCGCCGCCCGAGGCCAGCGCGTCGACGTGACCGGCACCCGCTTCACCCCGTACGTCTACGACCTCTCCCAGGGGCACCCCGGCGCCATCGGCACCGACCTCGTCTACCGGCCCGGCCGAGGCGAACTCGCCACGCTCCGCGCCAAGTACCACATGCCGACCGGCAAGAAGGAACTCGGCGGCGAGTTCCGCTACTCCCTCACCGACACCTTCAAGATCGGCATCGGCTTCAAGGAGTGGATCTCCTACCCGGCCGAGCGCACCGAGTACGTCTCCACCGGCACCGGCCAGGGCTGGCACGAGTCCGTCGACCTCGGCGGCGACAGCATCGCCCTGGAACAGCGCGGCGGCATCTCCACCTACAAGGGCGGCAGCGAGGTCGCGAAGGACTGGTTCAAGCCGGTCTGGCACCCGTGGCTCGGCACCGGCCTCGGCTGGGGCCAGGAGCGCACCGGCGACACCATCCGCATCAACACCCCCGGCTGGGGCGACTCCGGCCCCGACCACACCGGCTTCGGCGACGTGTGGGGCGACGAGACGATGACCCAGTTCACCGAGGTGTACGTGAACGGCGAGCGGGCCGACCGCAAGACCGGCTCCGGCGCCTACGTCTGGTCCGCGCCCGCCGAGGAGGCCGACTACAAGGTCGTCACCGACACCACCCTCGACCAGGACCGCTGGCGCCTGGGCACGAAGGGCCACGCCGAGTGGACCTTCCGCTCCGCCCGCACCCCGGCCGACCGGATCACCTACCTCCCGCTGATCAACCTCGGCTTCGACCTCGCCACCGACCTCGCGGGCGACGTCCCGGCGGGCAAGAAGCTGCCGGTGCGGATTTACGCCGAGTACGTGAAGGACGCGACCGGCACCGGCACGCTGGGCGGCCGGTGGCTGGAGGCCTCCTACGACGAGGGCGCGACCTGGACGAAGGTCGCGCTGAACGCCGACGGCCGGGGCGAACTGGCGGTCCCGGGCAAGGCGGCCTCCGTCTCGCTGCGGGCGGGCGCGAACGACGACCGGGGCGGCTCCGTGAAGCAGGAGCTGATCCGCGCGGCCGGCGTGCGCTGACCCTGATCCGGGTGGTCGGCGGGGGCTGACCCGGGCCCCGTACCGGACCGGAACGCGGTCCGGTACGGTACGGCCCGACGCCAGGGGCCCCGGCCGCTCAGCGGGAGACGGGGTCCACCCCCACCACCCCGCGCGCCACACCGAGTTCGACCAGGTCCTGAGGACGCAGCCGGAGCTGTCCGGCGGTCAACGGGACCTGGTCGTCCGCGCGTTTGAGGATCCGGGCGGCCAACTCCGGCGCGATGACCGAGAAATAGCCGTCCGGCGTCACCCAGGTGGCGCCGGGCGCGGCGAGCGCGAGCGCCCCGCCCGAACCACCCTCCCCGACCACCAGCGACGTCACCGGCACCCGGGCCCCGGCGATCGCCGCGAACACCTCCGCGATCGCCGGCCCCGCCCCCGCCCGCTCGGCCTCGGCGTCATTGGCCGCGCCGGGGGTGTCGACCAGCGTGAGCACCGGGATCCCCAGCCGGTCCGCGAGCCCCAACAGCCGTGCCACGGTACGGAATCCGGCGGGCCGGGTCGCCCCGCCGTCCTGCGCCGCGTACGCCACGACCCGGCCCTCGCGCAGCCCGAAGCCGCACTCCACCCGGTCGTCCGCACCGCCCGCCCGGTCCCCGCGGATCGCCGCCCGCACCTCGAAGTACGCGTCCAGATACGCCCCGGCCCGCGGCCGGTCCGCCGCCCGCGCCCGCCGTACGGCCTCCCAGCCGGTGGCGGGCGGCGGCAGATCGCGCAGCGCGTACGGCGGGGGAGCGGGCTCCGCGCCCCGGGCGGCGTCCGGCGCCAGCAGGCGCAGCCACAGCGCCAGCGTGTCCCGCAGCCGGGCCGGTGCGACGAGCGCGTCCACATGACCGTGCGCGTACTGGTCCTCGGCCGTGTACGCGGCGGGATCGGCGTCCGGCGGGCGGACCCGGGACCCGGCGAACGCGACCTGCGCGCCGGGCAGCGCCAGGACGACGTCCGCGCCCGCGCCGAGGGTGGCCCAGCCGCCGCCGGTGGCCGGGTCGCGCAGCACGGCCACCTGGGGGACGCCCGCGGCGCGCAGCCGTACGGACGCGGCGGCGACCCGCTGGAGCTGGCCGAGCGCGATCATCCCTTCCTGCATCCGGCTGCCGCCGGTGGCGACCAACGACACGAGGGGGATACGGAGTTCGGCCGCCGCGGCGTATGCGGCGACGAGCCGGTCGCCCGCCGCGCGGCCGAGCGAACCCCCGAGGAAACCGAACTCGAAGACGGCCAGGACACAGGGCCGGCCGCCCACCTCCGCCGTCCCGCACAGGACCGACTCCTCCTCGCCGGTCCGTACGGCCGCGCGGGCGCGGGAGTCGCCGTAACCGGCCCAGGCGAGCGGGCCGTCGGCCGGGGCCGCACCCGCGCCCTCCGCAGGGGCGGCCTTCTCGTCCCCGGCGGCCGGCGGGGCGAGCGGGGTGAAGCCGTCCGCGACCAGGGCGAGCACCTCCCGGGCCGTCATCCGCTCAGTCATGAAGCGACTCCTGGGCCTTGGGGGTCTCGGGTGTCTCGGGTGCCTTGGGCGTCCCGGGGGTGCCGTGACCGCGACCGCCGTGGTGGTCGCTCGCCGGCGGCCCGGCCAGGGCCTTCTTCAGGATCTTGCCCATGTCGTTGCGCGGCAGCGCCGCCAGGAAACGGACCTCGCGCGGCCGTTTGTGCGGGGCGAGGAGCGCGGCGACATGCGCCGCGAGCGCGTCCGGGGCCGGCGGCCGGTCCGGGTCGGCCGGTACCACCCAGGCCACGATCCGCTCGCCCAGATCCGCGTCCGGCGCGCCGGTGACGGCGGCCTCGCGGACCTCTGGATGGTCGAGCAGCGCGTTCTCGATCTCGCCCGCGCCGATCTTGTAACCGCCGCTCTTGATGAGGTCGGTGGCCCGGCGGCCGACCAGCCGCACGAACCCGTCGGGCTCGCGCACCGCCATGTCCCCGGTGCGGAACCAGCCGTCGCCGGTGAACGCCGCCGCCGTCGCGTCCGGGCGGTTCAGATACGCGCTGAACAGGTTCGGCCCGCGCACCTGCACCTCGCCGATCGTCTCCCCGTCGCAGCCGTCGAGGACCGTGCCGTCGTCCTCCGCCAGCCGCAGCCCGACCCCGCGCAGCGGCAGCCCCACCGACCCGGGGCGGGGGTCCGAACCCACCGGGACGGAGGTGTTCATGAGGGTCTCGGTCATGCCGTACCGCTCGATCACCGTCCGCCCCGTCGCCGCCGTGATCCGCTCGTGGTCGGGTACGGGCAGCGCGGCCGAGCCGGACACGAGCAGCCGCGCCCCGGCGAGCGCCCGGACCAGCGCCGGATCGTGGGGAAGGGCCTCGGCGATCCGGTGGTACATGGTCGGCACGCCGAACAGCATCGTCCCGCCGCCGTCGCCCAGTTCCCGCACCACACCCTCGACGGAGAAGGCACCCAGGTGCCGCAGTCCGCCGCCGCGCCGCAGCGGGCCGAGGACGCCGAGGACCAGGCCGTGCACATGGAACAGCGGCAGCCCGTGCACCAGCACGTCGTCGCCGGTCCAGGCCCATGCCTCGGCGAGCGCGTCGAGCGAGGCGGCGACGGCCCGGCGGGAGAGCACGACGCCCTTGGGCGGGCCGGTGGTGCCGGAGGTGTAGACGACGAGGGCGGGGGCCTCGGCGTCGGGCTCGACGCGCTCGGCGCGTTCGGCGCGGGCTGGGCTCATCGGGACCTCCCCGGACTCCCCGGGCCCGGTGGCAGCCGTGCCCCCCGAGCGGCTCCCCGGTTCGACATCGATCCGGGGCACCCGCGCGAGCCCGTCCGGCAGTGCGTCCCCCGGCCCCGCGAGCACCGCGCCGGGCGTGCTGTCGCCGAGGATGTGGGCCAACTCCCGTTCTCCGGTGCGGGGGTTGAGCGGCACCACCGGCACCCCGGCGAGCAGCGCGGCCACCACCGCGACCGCCGTCGCGGGAGTCGGGGTCGCCCAGACGGCCACGCGCCCGGTGCCGGCGAGCCGAGCCGCCAAGGCATCGGCCGCCCGGGCCAGTTCCGCGTACGTCATCGTCGGCCCCGCGCCGAAGCGCAGGGCGGGCCGGCCGGCCGAGGCCGGGTCCGTCAAGGCCGGGAAGAGGGCGCTCATGGCGCGCATTCTGCCCGCTCGCCGGGGCCCGCGGCAGCCCCCAGCCGCTCAGGCGCGGGCCGCCGCGCCCCCGCCCGTACCGTCACCGGTCGCACCGCCCCCGCCCGTACGTCCCCCGCCCGTGCTCCCGCCCCCTGCGTTCCCGCCCCCTGTGCGTCCGCCGCCCGTACCCCCGGCTACCGGACCCGCACCGCCCGGACCCGCACCGCCCGGCCTCCCACCGCCCGTACCCCCGGGCGCCGACTCGCCCTCCGGCCGCAGGGTGCGCATCCGCCCGTACGCGTACACGCAGCCGGCGAGCGCCAGATCGGACAGGAGCATGAAGCCGATCGAGTACGAGCCCTTCGCGCTGTAGATCGCGCCCATCACCAGCGGCGGCACGAAGCCGCCGAGGCCGCCCATCGCGCCGACGATGCCGGTGACGCTGCCGACCTGGGCCTGGGGGGTGACCTGGGAGACCAGGGCGAAGACCGAGCCGCTGGTGGTGCCGAGCCCGGCGGCCATGATCAGCAGGGCGATGGTGCCGCCCGGGTTCAGCGGCGGGTCGAAGGCCTGGACGATGGCGAGCAGGGCCACCGTCCCGAGCGCCAGGGCCGTCACGATCGCCGGGTGGATCCGGTCCGAGAACCAGCCGCCCAGCGGCCGGAAGATGACCGTGACCAGGGCGAACCCGGCGGCCTTCGTGCCCGCGTCGGTCTGGTCCAGCTCGTACCAGGTCTTCAGATACGTCGGCAGGTAGACGCCGAACGCGACGATGCCGCCGAACCCGATCGCGTACAGCGCCGACAGCTCCCAGGTGACCCGCAGCCGCCCGGCCCGCCCGAGCCGGGTGGCCAGGGACGCGGCGGGGACCGGCCGGTCGGGGCGGTCGCTGATCAGCAGGACGGCGAGCAGGGCGTACGCGGCGAGCGCGCAGGCCACCACGATGAACGGCAGGTTCTCGCTGTGCTTGGCCATCCGGGGCGTGAAGTAACCGGACAGCGCCACACCGCCCATGCCCATGCCGAAGATGCCGAGCGCGAGACCGCGCTTGGCGGGCGGGAACCAGGAGTTGACGAGCGGGATGCCGATGGCGAACGTGGTGCCGCCGAGGCCCAGCAGGAACGCCACGGCCAGCATCAGCCCGTAACTGTCCTTGACGAGGATCAGCAGCAGGACCGGGATGATCGTCAGCGCCGACACCAGCGGGAACATCAGCTTCGCGCCGTACCGGTCGGTGAGCGCCCCGACCGGGATCCGGCCGAGCGAGCCGACCAGCACCGGGATCGCGACGAGCAGAGACTGCTGGAACGAACTCAGCTTCAGCGTCTCGCCGAAGTGGGGGCCGAGCGGGGCGATCAGGGACCACGCCCAGAAGGTGAGCCCGAAGCCGATCGTGGCCATGATCAGGTTGCGATAGGCGGCGGCCGGGATCTGGGGTGCGGCGGCGGGCTTCGCCGCGGTGTCCGTGTCCACGTCACCAGTCAAGGCGGGGCGCCCGGCCGAGGCGCGCGGGACTGCTCCGTACGGGGGGGCCGGAGTCCGTACGTGCGGGGCGTGTGTACGTACGGACGAAGGCGCCGGGGTGCGCGCGGACGGGCGCGACCCCGTCGTCACGCCCGCCCTGCCGACCCCCGCCGCCACTCCGCCGCCGCCCGCCCCGCCGCCCCCCGCCGTCACTCCTCCGCAGGCGGCCAGGTCACCACGGCCGGCGGAACCCCGTCGTCCGTCACCCGCAGCCGCGGACCGCCCGCCCCCGGGCGGGCGCTCACCTCGACCGTCACCGCGCCGATCCCGGGCCGTCGGTGCGCCGCGGCGAGCGCGCCCCGGAGCGCGGCGAGCAGGCGTTCGGCCGAGGCGTCGTCGGTGAGGGCGTCGACGGCGCCGGAGAAGTGCACGGACGGCTGGAAGCCGAGCAGCGCCGCCGCGCCGCCGGTCTCGCGCAGCACCCGGCCCCGGAAGGAGGCCGGGACGTCGGCGGGCGGCTGCTGGAGCGCGAAGATCGTGGTGCGGACCTCCTGGATCGTGGAGTCCAGCTCGTCGAGGGCCCGTTCGATCAGCGCGTGGTCGCCGGAGGCGGGAGTGGACCGGCGCTGGGTGGACTCCAGCATCATCACGGTGGCGAACAGCCGCTGGACGACCAGGTCGTGCAGATCGCGGGCGATTCGGTCGCGGTCCTGGTAGACGGCGAGCCGCTCGCGGTCGTGCTGGGCGTCGGCGAGGACCAGGGCGAGCGCGGCCTGGGAGGCGAACTGCGAGGCGAGCAGCCGGTCCGCCGCGGTGTACGGGCGGTCGCCGCGCCGCCGGGGCAGCGCGAGGGTGCCGATGAGCCGCCCGCCGCTGCGCAGCGGCAGCATCATCGACGGCCCGAACCGGCTCCGTACGGGAGTCGTCATCCGGGGATCGGTGGCCGAGTCGTCGATGAACACCGGTTCGCCGCCGAGGAGTTGGACCAGTACGGCGGAGCCGGGCGCGATGGTGACGCCGACCAGGTCGCCGGGGTCCCCGGCGGTGGAGGCGGCGACGATCTCCATCCCGCCCTCCTCGGTGGGCTGGAGCACCGCCCCGGCGGCGGCGTCGGCGAGCAGCCGGGCCTGTTCCGCGACGGCCCCCAGGGAGTCCTCGGCGGGGCGGCCGGAGAGAAGCGCGTTGGTCACGGCGGCGGCGCCCTCGATCCAGCGCTCGCGCTGCCGGGCGGTCTCGTAACGGCGGGCGTTGGCGATGGCGGTGCCGGCCTGGGCGGCGAGGACCCGCAGCAGGGCCAGGTCCTGCGGGGTGAAGGGGCCGGTGCGCTTGCCGGCGAGATGGAGATTGCCGAACGCCTCGGCGCCGACGCGAACGGGCACGCCCAGGAAGGAACCCGTCGCGGCGGTGTGGCCGGTCTCGGGTGGTATGGCCGAACGAGGTTCATTCGCCGTGCCGTTGGGCGTCAGCGGCCACTCGGGGTCGCCGAGGAGGGCGTCGAGAAGCCCGGTACGGTCGCCGGGGACCCGGCCGACGCGCCGGCGCTGTTCCTCGGTGAGTCCGCAGGTGAACAGGCCGGTGACATCCCGGTGTTCGGGCCGGAGGACTCCAAGGGCTCCGTAGCGGGCGCCGGTCAGCGCGGTCGCGGTGTCCACGATGTGCTGGAGGGTGGCGGACAGTCCGAGGTCGCTGCCGATACTGAGGACGGCTTCGAGCAGCATCGGCAGCCGGGATGCCTCGGGGCGGGGGTCGGAGCCGGGGCCGGAGCCGGGGTCGGTGTCGTATCCGGGTGGGGAGCCGGGCTCGGAGCCGGGGCCGTATCCCGGGCCGGGGCCGTATCCCGTGTCGTGCCCGGCCCCCGTGTCGTGCCCGGTTCCGGAAAGGGGATCGGGGCCGCGCGGGGGATCGGTGTCGCCGGAGCCTCCTCCCCGATCCCCGCCCGCATGTCCGTTCGCTCCCTTGTCCGTGATCGGCATGGGTTCATTGTCGTACAAAATGCCGAAACCCGAGCGGGGTATCGCGCCCCGGGCGCGTCACTCCGCCGCGGTGGGCCGGTCGCCGGCCGGCAGGTCCTCGGTGGCGGCCCGGTCCAGTGCGTCGCGCTCGGCCGGCGGGCGGTCGTCCAGGGCGAGACCGCGCAGCGGGCGGTCCTTGGACAGCGGGGCGAGGGCCAGCGGCTGGACCCGCCCCTCCAGCATCGCGCCGAGACCGAGCACGGAGCACACGTCGGGCCGCTCCGCGATCTGCACCGGCATCCCGGTCGCCTCGCGCAGCATCTGGTCGAGACCGGGCAGCAGGGCGCTGCCGCCGACCATCATGATCCCCCGGTCGGCGAGGTCGGCGACCAGGTCGGGCGGGCAGTCCCGGAGCACCTTGCCGATGCCGTCGAGGACGGCGGTGAGCGGCGTCTGGATGGCCTGGCGGACGGCGGCGGTGTCCACGGTCACCGAGCGGGCCAGACCGGTCGCCACGTCACGGCCGTGGATCTCGGTGTACGTCGGACCCTGGACGGTCAGGCCGTTGCCGTGCAGGGCCACCTGGAGCGGGCGGACCGACTGGCTCGGCAGCATCAGCTCGTGCTGATGGCGCAGATGCTGGATGACGGCGTGGTCGATGGCGTCGCCACCGACCGGCATGCGTTCGGCGGTGACGATCGAACCCAGCGACAGCACCGCGACCTGGGTGGTGGCCGCCCCGCACACCAGGATCATGGTCGCGGTGGGCTGCTCGACCGGCAGACCGCAGCCCACGGCCGCCGCGATCAGGGTGTCGACCAGCTCCACCCGGCGGGCGCCGAGGCCCACCAGGGTCTCCACGGCCGCGCGCTGGGCGAGCGGATCGCTGTCGTGCGGCGTGCAGGCGGCGGCCCGCAGCCGGGGCTTGCGGCGCAGCTGGCGGCGGAGCTTGTCGCCGAGGAGGTGGCGGAGCATGCGCTGGGCCATCTCGATGTCGACGACCGTGCCGCCGGAGACCGGGCGGACCACCCGGATGTAGTCGGGGGTGCGGCCGGTCATCTTCTCGGCCAGGGCGCCGACGGCGATCAGCGCACCGGTACGGGTGTTCACGGCGGCGACGGACGGCTCGTCGACGACGAGCCCGGAGCCCTTCACGTAGACCCGGGTCCGGGCGGCGCCCAGGTCGACCGCGACATGGCAGCGGCGCAGTTGCTCGAGGCTGACGGTCACGGTGATCCTCCGGGGTGCGGGTGCGGGTGCGGGTGCGGGTGCGGGTGCGGGTGCGGGGGCGAGGGGTGCGGTCGTGGGCGGGGGCGGGGCGGGGGCGGACGAGGTGGGTGAGGCGGGTGGGGGTGGGGAGGCGGCGCGTACGGGGCGTACGGGCGTGCCTCTCCTGGCATCGTCCTGCCGCGCCGGGCCCCGCGCGCGTCGGGCTGGGCCGCCCGGGGGTGCGGGCGCACTGACGTCCCCTCAGGCCCGGAGGCGGGCTCCGGGGGCGGTGATCCACCCGGATCAGAGGGCCGAGTTCGCCTTCTGGCCTGCGAACCCGCACACTGGGGGAGGGCCGCACTCTGACCGACCAGGGTGCGGCCCTCTTTCCGGCCATGCCCCCGAATGGCCCTAGGGTGTGCGCCATGCGCGAAATCGGGGCGGGATTCGGTTATCTCCTTCAGGGCCAGAAATGGGTGGCGGGCCACGGACGGTGGTTCGGCATCGGTCTGCTGCCCGGACTCGTCACCTTTGTGCTGTACATCGGCGCGCTCGTCGGCCTCTTCTACGGCGCCGACGACCTGACGGCCTGGGCCACCCCCTTCGCCGACGGCTGGGGCTCGCCCTGGCAGGGGCTGCTGCGGGGCACGCTGACCTTCCTGGTGTTCGCGCTCGGTCTGTTCCTCGCCGTGATCACCTTCACCGCCGTGACGCTGCTGGTCGGCCAGCCCTTCTACGAGTCGCTGTCCGAGGCGGTGGACCGCGCCGAGGGCGGCGAGGCGCCCGAGTCCGGGCGGTCGCTGATGCGGGAGCTGTGGATCTCGGCCCGGGACAGCGTGCGCGTGCTCGCCCGGGTTGCGCTGTACGGCGTTCTGCTCTTCGCCGCCGGATTCCTCCCGGTCGTCGGGCAGACCGTGGTCCCCGCGATCGGCTTCTGCGTCTCCGGCTTCTTCCTCACCGAGGAACTGACGGCGGTCGCGCTCCAGCGCCGGGACATCGACTTCAAGGAGCGCCTCGGCCTGCTGCGGAGCCGCCGGTCCCTCGCCCTCGGCTTCGGCGTCCCCCTCACCCTTCTCTTCCTCGTTCCCTTCGTCGCCGTCCTGCTGATGCCGGGCGCGGTCGCCGGCGCCACCCTGATGGCCCGGGACCTCAACGGCGAGAACGCGGCGGATCGGGATCGGGATCGGGAGCAGGCCGAGGGAGGGGAGGGGAACGGGGACGCCGCGGGGTACCCCGTACACCAGCAGCAGTACCAGCCGTACCCGCCGACACAGCCGCAGCCGCAGACGTATAGGCAGCCCGGCCCGTACTCCTCCTGACCTCGACCCGGCCCCGACCCGTGCCCCCGCTCACAGACCGATGACGATGAGCGCCGTGTCGTCCGTCGCCCCGCCCACCGGCAGCATGTCGAGCAGCAGCGCGTCGGCGAGCGTCTCGGGGGCGGAGGTGCGGTGGCGGCGCAGGGCCTCGGCGAGCCGGTCGAGGCCGGCGTCGATGTCCTCGTGGCGCCGCTCGATCAGCCCGTCCGTGTAGAGCACCAGCGTGCCGCCCGGGGTGAACGCGGCCTCCGCCTGCGGCCGGGTGCCGTGCCGCAGATACGCGCCGAGCGGCGGGTCGGTGGCCCGGTCCAGGAACTCCACCGTCCCGTCCGTGTGCACCAGGACCGGCGGCGGATGTCCGGCGCTGCTGTACGTGATGACCTTGCGCTCGAAGTCGATCCAGGTCTCGACGGCCGTGGAGTTCTCCGCGCCCTCGACGGACCGGGCGTACAGGTCGAGCACGTCCAGGGCCTTCGCGGGCCCGGACGCCACCCGGGAGGCGGCGCTGAGCGCGCTGCGCAACTGCCCCATCACTCCGGCCGCCGCCAGCCCGTGCCCGACGACGTCGCCGACGGCCACCCCGATCCGGTCGCCGCCCCCGTTGCCCGCGCCCGCGCCTGTGCCCGCACCTGCACCTGCGCCGTTTCCGTCGGCCGTCCGCTCGCTGCCCTGGGCCCCCTCATCACCCGTGTCCGCCGTGCCGATCCCGTCGCCGCCTCCGCCCCCGCCGCCGCCGTCGAGGGTGACCAGGTCGTACCAGTCGCCGCAGACGTTCAGCGCGCCGATCGCCGGCCGGTAGCGCACCGCCGCCCGGTGCGGCCCGATCGGGCCCGGCGCGGGCAGCATCGCCTCCTGGAGCGCGATCGCCACCTCCCGCTCGCGGGCGTGCGCCGCGCGCAACTGCTCGTTGACCTCCTGCAGCTCGCGCGCCCGGGCGTACAGCTCGGCCTCCAGGACCCGGGTGCGGCCCCGGACCGGCCCGCCCCGGGCGCGGATCAGCTCGGTGATCTCCTCCGCCCGCAGCACCACCAGGTGGACGGTGCCGTCCGGACCGAACACCGGGGCGTTGACGGGGCTCCAGTAGCGCTCCTCCCACTCCCCGGACTGCTCGGCCGACTCGACGTCGTAACGCTGCGGCGCCATGGTGTCGCGCTCACCGGTCTCCACGACCCGGCGGAGGGAGGCAGCCAGCGTCCGCACGCCGTTCTGATGCGGATCGTTCGGGCTGACGGGGAACGTGTCGTACAGGCTGCGGCCGATCGTCCGCTCCCGGTCGCGGCCCGCGATCCGCAGGAACTCGTCGTTGGCGTCGACGTACACGAGATCCGGGGTGAGTACCGCGACCATGCCGGGCAGCGCCCGGAACACGCCCGCGTAGTCGATCGGCTTGTCGGTCATCCGTCCCTGCTCCGCCCGCCGCTGCCGGCCCCCGGTCACCGTCCCCGGCACCAGGGTGCGCCGGGGACGGCCGGTTCACATCCCGGCGGGGTGCGGGGGAGTTACGGCGGGCGGGCTCCGCTCAGCGGTTCTCGGTGGCCTCCGGGGCTTCCGGGGCGGCTTCCGGGGTCCCTTCCGGGATGTCGACGAGTACGTATCCCGCCGTGTCGGGCCCGGCGTCCGCGAGCCGCTCCCCGTCGGGGCCCCAGGCGCCGGCGAGGCCGGCGCCGATACCGGCCTCGCTGGTGCCGAGGGCGTTGCCGAGTACGGCGTACAGGCCGAAGTCGCGGGACCGCGCCGGGTAGACGTTCTCGAAGGAGTCGTTGCCGATTTCGAGGACGGAGCTCGACAGGTACACCCGGCAGCCGTCGGCGGCGGCCCGCTCGGCCAGGGCGGGGAAGCGGTTGTCGTAGCAGGTGGCGGTGGCGTACCGGACGCCGTCGAGGGTGAACCGGCCGTCGGCCGTGCCCGGGGCGAACACCTCGGCCTCGATGCCGTACAGGTGCTGCTTGTCGTAGCGGGTGAGGAGGCTGCCGTCGGGGCCGATCACCAGGGTGGTGATCGCGACGCGGCCGTCGTCCGTCCGTACCGGCCCGCCGACGACGGCGGCGGCGGACACCGCGCGGCACGCCTCCTGTATGGGGGCGAGGCGCGGGTCGTCCTCGGTCAGGATCAGGGCGGGGGTGTCGCGGATCAGGGCCGGGACGTAGCCGGTCAGGCACAGCTCGGCGAAGACGACGACCCTGGCCCCCTCGGCCCCGGCGGAGCGGACGAGCCCGGCGACGGTACGGGCGTTGGCGGCGATGTCCCCGGCGACCGGGGCGAACTGGGTGGCTGCGACGATCATGAAGGGCATCCTCGCACTGGGGTGGGGGGTGGGGGGTGGGTGCGGGTCAGGGCGGGTCCTATGGGTGGGCGTGTCTGTGGGGTTCGGGTGGTGGCCCGCCCTCTCTCCGAGTGTGGCCCCCTCCGCCGGCCCCTCAAGGGCGCTCCTTCGTCGCGTCGCTGCGCGACTCCGCTTCGCTTCGCCCTTGACCGCCCGGCTGCGGGAGCCTTTTCACACTCGGAGGGCGGGCCCGGGGAAAGGGTCCACGCGGCAGCTTCTTTTGTGCGGGCCGTCGTGGGCGGGTGCGGGGCCGGGGGTGGTGGGGTTCGGGTATCGCTCCGGCCGGCTTGTCGGGTGCGGGCCGGTGGGGTGGGGCTCGGTTTGTGGCCGGGGCGGGCGGGACGGTGTCCGCCGTCGGGGTGCGCAGTCGTGGAATGGGGCGGCCCGGGCCGTCTCAGCGGATGACGGCCGTCGGCGGTCTGGGATTCATGCCCCGCTGGTCACCCTTGGTGGGTGGGGGCGAGGGAAACCCCGCTCGCGCGGAGGGAAGGGGCCCTGGAATCGCCTCTGAAGTCACACGAGTTCACACCCGCCCCACGGCGGGTGCGGAGTCGCGCCTTCCACCCCGGGTTGGGTGAGTAAGTGCGCGCGCGAGCACACCGGAGTGCCTCTGAAGTCACAGGAGTTCACTCCCGTCCCGTTTCCGGCGGGGATTTCGACTTACCCATCCGCCGGACGAAGGAACTGCGCACGCGAGCATCCCTCGCCCCTGCCGTCACACGAGTCCTGTGCGAGTTAGTGTGCTCGCGAGCGCCCGGGAGGGCCTTTGGAGTCACAGGAGTTCACGATTGCCCCATTTGATGCGGGAATGTTGGCTTAAGTCGCACCTTGGTAAAGTGGGTAAAATCCGGGGTCTGGCGATGTGAAGCCCCAGGTCGGCTCCTGTGGTCCCCGCGCACGCGGGGGTGGTCCCTTCGGCGGCGACATGGCCCGCCAGATCGTCGTGTGGTCCCCGCGCACGCGGGGGTGGTCCCGAGACGGTCGACAATGCGGTGGCGCTGGACTTGTGGTCCCCGCGCACGCGGGGGTGGTCCCGACGCCATACGAGAACTGCGCGCATGGTCGGCGTGGTCCCCGCGCACGCGGGGGTGGTCCCAGATCGGCGACACCGGAAAACTTGCTGCCGGTGTGGTCCCCGCGCACGCGGGGGTGGTCCCCACGCCACCCTCGGACGCCAGGCCGACTGGGAGTGGTCCCCGCGCACGCGGGGGTGGTCCCATGAGCGCCGGGCCGTTCTCCTCCTTGGAGTCGTGGTCCCCGCGCACGCGGGGGTGGTCCCACCAGCCTGAGACGCGTACGACTGGAACTGATGTGGTCCCCGCGCACGCGGGGGTGGTCCCGACCGCCGGAGCGCTCCACGCCCCAGCAGGCGGTGGTCCCCGCGCACGCGGGGGTGGTCCCCACGACGTACACGCCGACAACGCTGCCATCCTGTGGTCCCCGCGCACGCGGGGGTGGTCCCCAGGACGTGGCGAGCTGAACGAGGAACCCCTCGTGGTCCCCGCGCACGCGGGGGTGGTCCCCTGGCCATGGCCATACTCGTCCTCGGCAGCGGGTGGTCCCCGCGCACGCGGGGGGTGGTCCCGCGGGCTGCACCACCATGCTCGACGCCTATCTGTGGTCCCCGTGCACGCGGGGGTGGTCCCGCCTTGGTCTGGTCGTACCGGCCGTAGCGGAGGTGGTCCCCGCGCACGCGGGGGTGGTCCCTCGGCCGAGGTTGTGGTGAGACCTCGGCATATGTGGTCCCCGTGCACGCGGGGGTGATGTTCATGCGGGCGCTTGTCGGTTCTTTAGTGCCACCGGCGGTGACCAGCGGGGCATGAATCCCCGCCAGGCGACGGCGGTCATCCGCTGAGCCGGGCCGGGCCGCCCCATTTCACTGCTGCGCACCCCGGGCCGGCGGGCACGGTCCCACCGGCCCGGGCCGCGAACTCAGCCCCACCCCACCGGCGCACACCCGACAAGCCGACCGGAGCGATACCCGGACCCCACCCCGACCACCGGCCCGCCACCCGCCCACGGCGGTCGGCAAACAGCACCGCCCCCGCGTGGACCTTTCCCCTGGGCCGCCCTCCGAGAGTGTTTTTCGTGCCTGGAGGCGCCGGGTCAAGGGCGGAGCGCAGCGGAGTCGCGCAAGCGACGCGACCGAAGGGAGCGCCCTTGACGCGGCGCTGGAAGGCGCGACTCTCGGAAGGAGGGCGGACACCACGTCACATCTCACTCGCACCTCGCGCTATGACACGCCCCGCCCGCCCCCTGCGGGCCACGCCCCCACTCTCCCCTCCCTCAGCAGCGCCACGAAGTCCCGGAACGCCGTCGGCATGTCCACCGACTCCGGGGCGAGCAGCCACTGGTACTGCAGTCCGTCCATCACCGCCGTGAGCAGCGGTGCTGCCCGCTCCGGCGTCAGCCCGCCCGGGAGTTCGTCGCCGAACTCGGCGCGCAGCACGGCGGCCATGGTGGCGCGCGCGTGCGCGTAGCGTTCCGTGAAGAAGGCGCGGGCCGGGTGGTCCTCCGTGACGCTCTCGCCCAGCAGGGCGGAGAAGGTCTGCACGATCCCCGGCCGCATCGCGTTGTACTCGACCAGCGACTCCAGCAGATCGAGCCGCCACTGTTCCCTGCCCGGGCCACCGCCCGTGTCCCAGCGGTCGCGCTCCTCCAGGACGGCGACGAGCAGCGTCTCCTTGGTCGGGAAGTAGTGCAGCAGGCCCTGCTGCGTGAGGCCGACCCGTTCGGCGACGGCGCTCAGCGAAGCGCCCCGGTAGCCGCGTTCGGCGATCACTTCGAGGGCGGCGCGGACGATCTCCGCCCGCCGTTCCTCGTTCCTGGCCCGGGCCATCGCCCCGCCCCCCGTCTCGCGTCTCACGCCGTGTCAGAGACAGGACCGTACGTCATACGTAAGGTAACGAACAGGCAACGTCACCTACCGCCCTACAGGGCATCGGTCACGATGGGCCGCACCAGCACACTTCGACGAGGAGGGGCACGGTATGCGGGAGACACAGAAGGCGCAGAAGGCACAGAGGAATCAAGGGGTGCCGGAGGTGCCGGAAACGGTGGCCGACCCCGACCTCGACCCCGACACCGCCCGCGAGCGCGCCGTCGACGCCGCCCTCGCCTCCCTCGACCTCGACGCCAAGACGCGGCTGCTCGCCGGCCGTGACATGTGGTCGCTGCCCGCCCTGCCCGAGATCGGCCTCGCCCCGCTCGTGATGTCCGACGGCCCCGTCGGCGTACGCGGAGTCCGCTGGACCGCCGACGACCCGTCCGTCGCCCTGCCGTCCCCCACCGCCCTCGCCGCCACCTGGGACCCCGCCCTCGCCCGCCGCGCCGGCCGGCTGCTCGCCCAGGAGGCCCGCCGCAAGGGCGTCCACGTCCTGCTCGCCCCCACCGTCAATCTGCACCGTTCCCCGCTCGGCGGCCGTCACTTCGAGGCGCACAGCGAGGACCCGTACCTCACCGGCGCCCTCGCCACCGGCTACGTCCAGGGCATCCAGGACGGCGGTGTCGGCACCACCGTCAAGCACTTCGTCGCCAACGACGCCGAGACCGACCGCTTCACCGTCGACAACCGGGTCGCCGCCCGCCCGCTGCGCGAGCTCTACCTCGCCCCCTTCGAAGCCGTCGTCGAAAATGCCCACCCCTGGGGCATCATGACGGCCTACAACCAGGTCAACGGCACGACCATGACCGAACACCGCTACCTCGTCCAGGACGTCCTGCGCGGCGAATGGGGCTTCGACGGCGTCAACGTCTCCGACTGGATGGCCGCCCGCACCACCAAGGCCGCCCTCGAAGGCGGCCTCGACCTCGCCATGCCCGGCCCGCGGACCGTGTACGGCCCGGCGCTCGCCGCCGCCGTCCGGGCCGGCGAGGTCGCGGAGAGCGCCGTCGACGCCGCCGTACGCAACGTCCTCCGGCTCGCCGCCCGCGTCGGTGCCCTCGACGGCGCCCCGCCCGTCGTCACCACCCCGCCCGCGCCGATCGACGGCGACGCCCTCGCCCGCGAGATCGCCCACCGGGGCTTCGTCCTCCTCCGCAACGAGTCCCACGTCCTGCCCCTCGGCACCGGCCCCCTCCCCAGTACCGACGGCACCACCCCCGACGGCACCACCACCCCCGCCACTCCCACCACCCCCACCGTCGCGCTCTCCGGCGCCGCCGCCCGCGACGCCCGCGTCCTCGGCGGCGGCTCCGCGCAGGTCTTCCCCGACCACGTCGTCTCCCCGTACGACGGTCTCGCCGCCGCCCTCCCCGCCGGCGCGCTCACCTTCTCCCTCGGCGCCGACCCCACCGAGGAACTCGCCCCCGCCGGCACGGGCTTCACCCTGCGCGCGGTGTGCCGCGACACCTCCGGCACCGTCCTCGGTACGGGCTCGCTGCCCATCGGCCAGGTCCAGTGGATGGGCGCCGACCTCCCCGCCGGCGTCACCCACGACACCCTCGCCTCCGTCGAGATCACCGGCACCTTCACCCCGCGCGAGAGCGGCCCGCACGCCTTCGGCACCCGAGGTCTCGGCGGTTTCGTCCTCACCGTCGACGGGCGGGTCCTCTTCGACGGCACCCAGGGCCCCGGCACCGAGACCGACCCCTTCGAGGCGTTCTTCGGCGCGCCCACCGAACGCGGCACCGCCGAACTGACCGCCGGGCAGACGGTCGAGGTGTCGCTGCGGCACACCCCCGCCCCGGAGTTCGCGCCCCCGCTGCCCGCCGTCGTCTTCTCCCTCGTCCATCTCCCGCCGCGCCGCGACCCCGACGAACTGATCGCCGAGGCCGCCGAGGCCGCGCGCGGCGCCGGTACGGCCGTCGTGGTCGTCGCCACCACCGAGCGCGTCGAGTCCGAGGGCTTCGACCGCACCGGCCTCGCCCTGCCCGGCCGCCAGGACGACCTCGTCCGCGCCGTCGCCGCCGCCAACCCGCGCACCGTGGTCGTCGTCAACGCCGGTTCCCCGGTCGAGATGCCCTGGCGCGACGAGGTCGCCGCGATCCTGCTGACCTGGTTCCCCGGCCAGGAGGGCGGCGCGGCCCTCGCCGACGTCCTCACCGGCGCCGCCGAACCCGGCGGCCGGCTCCCCACCACCTGGCCGGCCGCCCTCGCCGACGCCCCCGTCACCGAGGTCACCCCCACCGACGGCACGCTCGACTACACCGAGGGCGTGTTCATCGGCTACCGCGCCTGGGACCGGGCCGGCGCCGTCCCCGCGTACCCCTTCGGCCACGGCCTCGGCTACACCACCTGGTCGTACGACTCCCTCGTCGCCACCCCGGACTCCGCCCTCGTCCGGCTCACCAACACCGGCACCCGGCCCGGCCGAGAGGTCGTCCAGATCTACCTCGTACCCGTCCACGACCCGGCCGAGCGCCCGGCGCGCTGGCTCGCCGGCTTCGCGAGCGTGACGGCGGACGCGGGCGAGAGCGTCGAGGTCACCGTCGAACTGCCGCGCCGCGCCTTCGAGATCTGGGACGAGAAGGAAGGCGGCTGGACCCGCGTCGACGGCACCTACCGGGTGGTGGCCGCCCACTCCCTCGACGACCCGCGCCTCGGAGCGACCCTGGACCTCTGACCGGCCCGCTGACCCGCCGCCTTGCAGACCCCCGGCCGGCTACGGCGCGGTGATCCGCCGGTACGCGAGTTCCGCGAGCCGCGCCTGGCCGTCCCGGCTCGGGTGGAAGAAGTCCCACGGGCTCAGCTGGGCCTGTTCGAAGGGGAACGCGAAGACGGCCCCGTCGTCGTACCGGCAGCGGTCGTCCTTCGCGCACACCTCCTTCAGTACGCGGTTGTACGCCACCACGCGCTCCCGCACCGCCGTCCGGCGCTCCTCGGCCGCCGCGCCCAGGTCCTGCGGGTCCTTCAGCATCGAGCCGCATATGCCAAGCTGCCACACCTGACGAGCCATCGGACTGACCCGTCCGGTCGACCACAGCCGCTTCAGATCCGGCACGCTCGCCACGTACACCTGGGACTTCGGCGCCTTGGCCCGCAGCCGGCCGAGGGCCGTCGTGAAGGAGGTACGGAAGTCGTCGACCGGGGTCATCTGCTCCACCCGGTCCCGGCAGGCGTCGTTCGCGCCCATCATGACGGTCACCAGCTCCGGCCGTTCGGCCGCCGCCGTGTCCATCTGCTCCGGGAGCTCGGCCATCAGCGCCCCGGTCCGGGCCAGGTTCCAGCTGTGGCCGGCCACCCGCTCGGTGCCGAGGAGCCGCAGGGCGAGCGAGTTCACGTCCGGGTCGCCGCCGGTCGCCCACGACACGTCGGGGCAGTCCGCCAGGACCGAGCAGGCGTCGAAGGCGCGGGTGACGGAGTCGCCGACGGCGGCGACCGAGCCGGGGGAGGTGTTCCACACGGGCTTCGCCGGCGCGGCCGGCCGGCCCGCTCCGGCCCCGGCCCCGCCCCCTGAGCGCGCCCCGCCTCCGCCCCCGTCACCGGAACCGGCCGCCGAGCAGCCGGCCGCGGTCCCCGCGCAGAGCAGGGCCGCCGTGGCGGCGACAGCCGTGCGGAAACGATTTCGCCCGCGCATCCGCGAACCTCCTTCGCGGTCCGTCCGCGTCCTGGCGAGTGAAAGCTTCGTGTCCACCCGTCCCCGCCCGACCGTACGCCCTCCCCTGGCGGGCCGGGCACGGTAGCTTGGGCCCGTCGAAGCAGGGGAACCCGCCACCGATCCGGTTCCGGTAAATTACATCACGTCACATGCTGTCCCCTTTTTGGGGGTTTGCGGATACCCATTCTCGTGATGATGTGTACTGAGGCCGCTGGGAACGGCTGCCCCCTTGTCCCCACACTGGAGGTCCCGGTGACGACACGTGGAGTCCTGTACGTTCATTCCGCACCGCGCGCGCTCTGCCCGCACGTCGAATGGGCGGTCGCGGGCGTCCTCGGTGCGAGGGTCCAGCTGGACTGGGTCCGCCAGCCCGCGTCACCAGGGATGTGGCGAGCCGAATTCTCCTGGCAGGGCCAGACCGGCACCGCCTCCAAGCTCGCCTCCGCGCTGCGCGGCTGGCAGATGCTCCGCTTCGAGGTCACCGCGGAGCCCTGCGCCGCCGCCGAGGGCGAGCGCTACAGCGCCACCCCCGAACTCGGCATCTTCCACGCCGTCACCGGCATCCACGGGGACATCCTGATTCCCGAGGACCGGCTGCGCGCCGCCCTCGCCCGCGCCGCCCGGGGCGAGACGGTCCTGGAGACCGAGATCGCCCGGCTGCTCGGCAAGCCCTGGGACGACGAGCTGGAACCCTTCCGCTACGCGGGCGAGGGCGCCCCGGTCCGCTGGCTGCACCAGGTCGTCTAGCGGGTGTCCTGTCGCGCCCGCCGGGGGAACGCCCCCGGGGAGCACCGGCCGGAGCGACAGGACACCCGTCACGGCAAGGGCAAGGGCAAAGCCAAGAGCACTGGCATGGGCACTGGCATGGGCACTGGCATGGGGGTACGGGGTCTTACGGGGCTACGGGGCTACGGGGCCCCGGGTACGAGGGCCATGGCCTCAGCGCACCAGCTCGTCGGCCAGAAGGTCCATCAGCAGCCCGTCGTGCCAGGTCCCGTTCGCCTCGCGCTCGTACTGCCGCATGACGCCGACCGGCCGGAAGCCGACCTTCGCGTAACAGTGGATCGCCGCCGTGTTGCCGGCCGCCGGGTCGATGGTCAGCCGGTGGTGGCCGTGGTCGTCGACGAGATGGGCGGCCAGGGTCCGTACGGTGTCCGTGCCCACGCCCTTGCCGTGCACCGCCGGGTCGAGGAACACGTCCATGCCGGCGTGCCGGTACTCGATCGACTCGTCGGCGTGCCACTGGATCTGCCCGACGATCCGTTCCTCGTACTCGACGGTCAGACAGTGCACCGCGGGGTCGTCGAGGGTGGCCGAGACATCCGCCGGGAGATCGTCCCCGCCCTGCCACCACTGCCACACCTCGGGTGTCGCCCGGATGGCGGCGAGGGCGGGCACGTCCTCGCGGACGCTGGGACGAAGGGTCACGAGGGCACCATGTAAAACGGTCATGGCCCGGACCCTACGCGGCCGAAGTGCCCGCGCGGGGGGTCGTTCGGCCCTCTCGGCCGGTACCCGCCCGACCGGCCCAGCCTTGGCATATGCCGAAACGCGCACCCACCCCGACCCGCATATGCCAAAGGCCCCGCCGGGACATCCCGGCAGGGTCTTGAGGCATATGCGTCCGACGAGCGGTCAGGCCGTGACGACCGGTCGGACCGTGGCGAACGATCGGACCGCGACAAGCGATCGGACCGCAACGAACGACCAGACCGCGACGACCGCTCAGACCGAACGGAAGGCCAGCACCACGTTGTGGCCGCCGAAGCCGAACGAGTTGTTGACCGCGGCGATCGTGCCCTCGGGCAGCGCGCGCGGCTCGTCGCGCACGATGTCGGCGTCGACCTCCGGGTCCAGGTCGTCGACGTTGATCGTCGCCGGGGCCGTCCGGTGGTGCAGCGCGAGAACGGTCGCGACCGTCTCGACGCCACCCGCGCCGCCCAGCAGATGGCCGGTCATCGACTTGGTGGCGGAGATCGCGACATGGTCCAGGTCGTCGCCCAGGACCAGACGCAGCGCCTTGATCTCGGCGACGTCGCCCAGCGGCGTCGACGTGGCGTGCGCGTTGAGGTGGACGATCTCGGACGGCTGCAGGTCCGTGGAGTCCAGCAGGTTGCGCATGGCGGCGGCGATGCCCCGGCCGGTCGGCTCGGGCTGCGCGATGTGGTGGCTGTCGGCCGACAGGCCCTGGCCCACGGCCTCGCAGTAGATCTTCGCGCCGCGCGCCTTCGCGTGCTCCTCGGACTCCAGCACGATCACGCCGGCGCCCTCGCCGAGGACGAAGCCGTCCCGGGCCTTGTCGTACGGGCGCGACGCCTTCTCGGGCTCGTCGTTGTTCTTGGACATCGCCATCATGTTGGCGAAGGCCACCACCGGCAGCGGGTGGATCGCGGCCTCGGTGCCGCCGGCCACGACCACGTCGGCCCGGCCGGTACGGATCATCTCGATGGCGTAGCCGATCGCCTCGGCGCCCGACGCGCACGCCGAGACCGGGGTGTGCACGCCCGCCCGGGCGTTCACCTCCAGACCCACGTTGGCGGAGGGGCCGTTCGGCATCAGCATCGGCACGGTGTGCGGGGAGACCCGGCGCGCACCGGAGTTCTTCAGTACGTCGTACTGGTCGAGCAGGGTGATGACACCGCCGATACCGGAGGCGATGACGGAACCGAGCCGCTCGGGGTCGACCTTCGCGTCCTCGCCGGCCGGGCCGGTGTAGCCGGCGTCGGCCCAGGCCTCACGGGCCGCGATCAGCGCGAACTGCGCCGAGCGGTCCAGCTTGCGGGCCAGCGGGCGGGGCAGTACCTCGGAGGGCTCCACCGCGGCGGGCGCGGCGATCCGGACGGGCAGCTCCGCGAAGCGCTCGTCCGTCAGGGCGGCGGCGCCGGAACGTCCGGCGAGCAGCCCCTCCCAGGTGGAGGCGGAATCGCCACCCAGCGGAGTGGTTGCGCCGATACCGGTAACGACCACGGTGCGATTGGTCGAGCTCACAGGAAATCGTTCTCCATGTGTGTGATGGTCGGAAGACGGCGCCACCGCTGGGTGGCGGACCGGGGTCAGCAGAGGCCGGATCAGGCCTGGTGCTTCAGGATGTAGTCGGTGGCGTCGCCGACCGTCTTGAGGTTCTTGACGTCCTCGTCGGGGATCTTGACGTCGAAGCGCTCCTCGGCGGCCACGACGACCTCGACCATGGACAGCGAGTCGACGTCCAGGTCGTCGGTGAAGGACTTGTCCAGCTGGACGTCCTCGACCGGGATGCCCGCGATCTCGTTGACGATCTCCGCGAGACCCTCGACGATCTGCTCCTGGGTGTGGGCCATGGGTGGCGCTCCTTGTTGTTGTACGACGGTGCGGTTGCCGCACGCCGTAGGACGTAGGGGACGGACAGGACGACCGGAAGGCCCGGGACACGAGGTCCCGGGGGCCGACCGGCGCCCGGGGTCTGGCCGGCGGATCCCGGCCCGGGGGCCGTGATGCCGGTGGCGGGCCCCAGGGGGGCCTTGGCAGACCCCGGAAGGGCTTCGCAGACCCCGGAAGGGGCTTCGCAGACCCTAGGGGAGAGTAACGACCGTCGCGGCGAAGACCAGCCCCGCCCCGAAGCCGATGAGGAGCGCCGTATCGCCGCTCTTCGCCTTGCCGGTCGCCAGGAGCCGCTCCATCGCGAGCGGGATCGAGGCGGCCGAGGTGTTGCCGGTGGTCGCGATGTCACGGGCGACCGTGACGTGCTCCGGCAGCTTCAGCGTCTTCACCATCGAGTCGATGATCCGCATATTGGCCTGGTGCGGGATGAAGACGTCCAGGTCGTCGGCGGTGATGCCGGCGGCGTCCAGCGCCTGCTGGGCGACCTTCGCCATCTCGAAGACGGCCCAGCGGAAGACCGCCTGGCCCTCCTGCGTGATGGCCGGGAACTTGACCTCGCCGCGGCTGTCGAGCGGCAGCTGCGACACGTCGCCGACGTGGTACTCGTTCCACGGCACGGTCTGCTTGATCGTCTCGGACTTGTCGCCCTCCGAACCCCACACGGTGGGGCCGATGTGCGGCTCGTCCGAGGGGCCGACGATCACGGCACCGGCGCCGTCGCCGAACAGGAAGGCCGTCGCGCGGTCCTCCAGGTCGGTCAGGTCGCTCAGCCGCTCGACGCCGATCACCAGCACATGCTCGGCGGAACCCTCGACGATCATGCCCTTGGCGAGGGTCAGGCCGTAGCCGAAGCCCGCGCAGCCGGCGGAGATGTCGAAGGCGGCGGGCTTGCCGGCGCCGATCTTGTCGGCGATCTCGGTGGCCACGGCCGGGGTCTGCTTGAAGTGCGACACCGTGGAGACGACGACCGCGCCGATCTGCCCGGGGTCGATGCCCGCGTCGGCGATCGCCTTGCCGGCGGCCTCCACCGACATCGCGGTGACGGTCTCCTCCGGGGACGCCCAGTGACGGGTCTCGATGCCGGAGCGCGAGCGGATCCACTCGTCGGACGAGTCGATCGTCTCCAGGATCACCTCGTTGGGCACCACGCGGGTCGGGCGGTAGCCGCCGACACCGAGGATGCGGGCGTACGGGGCGCCCTTACTGGGTTTGATCTTCGCCATGCTTCTCGACACTCCTTGTCAGGCCGTGGCCGACGTCTCGGCGATGAGCGCGCGGGCCGCGTCGAGGTCGTCCGGGGTCTTCAGGGCCACGGTGGGAACACCGCGCAGCGCGCGCTTGGCGAGACCGGTCAGGGTGCCGCCGGGGCACACCTCGACCAGGCCGGTGACGCCCAGCTCCTTGAAGGTTTCCATGCAAAGGTCCCAGCGGACCGGGTTGGCGACCTGGCCGACCATGCGCGCGATGACGTCCGCGCCCGTGGTCACGACCGAGCCGTCCTTGTTGGAGACGTACCGGGTGACGGGGTCGGCCGGGGACAGCTCCTTCGCCGCCTCCTCCAGCCTCGCCACCGCCGGGACCATGTGGTGGGTGTGGAACGCGCCCGCCACCTTCAGCGGCACCACGCGGACCACGCCCTCGGGCTTGTCCTCGGCCAGCGCGGCGAGCTGCTCCATGGTGCCGGCGGCCACGATCTGGCCGGCGCCGTTCACGTTCGCCGCGGTCAGACCGAGCTTCTCCAGGTGCGGGAGGGTCACCTCGGGCTTGCCGCCGAGCAGCGCCGACATACCCGTCTCGGTGACCGAGGCGGCCTCGGCCATCGCGAGCCCGCGGGCACGGACCAGCCGCAGCGCGGCGGTGTCGTCGAGGACACCCGCGAACGCGGCGGCGGTGAACTCGCCGACGCTGTGACCGGCGACCGCACCGGGCGCGACGGCACCGGTGACGAGGTCACCGGGAGCCGCGTCACCGAGGGCGGCGGCGGACAGCAGACCGGCGGCGACCAGCAGCGGCTGCGCCACCGCGGTGTCGCGGATCTCGTCCGCGTCGGCCTTCGTGCCGTAGTGCGCGAGGTCGAGGCCGATGGCCTCGGACCAGGCCGCGACACGGTCGGCGGCACCGGGGAGCTCGAGCCAGGGATTCAGGAAGCCGGGCGTCTGGGCGCCTTGGCCGGGAGCGACGAGTACGAACACCTTCACACTCTCTCTTGGAGACGGTCCTCGACGACGGTGGGGACAAGGACGAAGAACCGTCGAGGGAATTGTCGAAGTCCCACAAAAGTCCAGGGTCGCACCTAGGGCTGCGTCTCCGCGTCGGCCAACCGCCCCAGGATCAGCGCGATCCGCAGAGTGAACGCCGAACGGACATCAGAGGGTGACCAACCGGTGACGTCGGTCACACGTCGGAGCCGGTAGCGCACGGTGTTCGGGTGTACGAACAGCATCCGCGCCGCGCCTTCCAGGCTGCTCGCCTGCTCCAGATAGACACTCAGCGTCTCCAGGAGCGCCGAGCCCGCCTCCTCCAGCGGTCTGTAGATCTCCTCCACCAGCTGGTCGCGCGCGGCGGGGTCGGAAGCGATCGCGCGCTCCGGAAGCAGATCGTCCGCGAGCACCGGGCGCGGGGCGTCCTGCCAGGCCGTGCAGGCCTTGAGTCCGGCGGCGGCGGCCTGCGCGGACCGGGTCGCGGCCAGCAGGTCCGGGACGACCGGACCGGCCACCACCGGACCCTGCGCGTACGGGCCGATCAGGGCCTTCGCCACCGCGAGCGGGTTGTCGTTGCCGCCCGCGATCACCACCAGCCGGTTGCCGAGGACGCCGGTGAGCACCTGGAGCTTGGCGTGCCGGGCGGCCCGCCGGATCGCCTCCACGGTCAGTTCGCTGTCGCCGTCCGGGGCGGTGCCGAGCACCACGCACACATTGTCCGGCGAACTCCAGCCGAGCGCGGCGGCCCGCGAGATCGCGCCCTCGTCGGCCTCGCCCGACAGCACCGCGTTCACCACGAGCGATTCGAGCCGGGCGTCCCAGGCGCCGCGGGCCTCGGCGGCCTGCGCGTACACCTGGGCGGTCGCGAACGCGATCTCCCGGGCGTAGACGAGGAGCGCCTCGCGCAGCACCGGCGCCTCGCCGGGCGCCGCCACCTCGTCGATCGCCGACTCCATGACCTCAATGGTGGTGCGCACCATCTCCACGGTCTGACGCAGGGTGATCGCCCGGGTCAGCTCGCGCGGCGCCGTGCCGAACACGTCGGTCGGGATCGCCTGCGGGGTCTCCGGGTGCCGGAACCACTCGGTGAACGCGGCGATACCGGCCTGGGCGACCAGACCGATCCACGAACGGTTCTCCGGTGGCATCGCCCGGTACCACCGCAGCGTCTCGTCCATCCGGGCGATGGCGCTGGCGGCGAGTCGCCCGGAGGACTGTTCGAGGCGCTTCAGGGTCGCGGCATGCGGGTGAGCGGCGTTCACGGGATCAGACACGGGGACAAGACTGCCTTATCGGAAGGGCCGCATGCGGTGGCGGGGCGGCTGGGGAGAAAGCCGATGACTACCGTAGGCCCTGTGATACTCATCCAGCGCGCGGACGAGCGGTACCCCGGCGGCGACCCCGGCGCGGGCATCGACACCCGGCACGCCTTCTCCTTCGGCCGGTTCTACGACCCCGCCAATCTCCGCTTCGGCGCGCTGCTCGCCTGCAACGAGGAACGCCTCGCGCCGGGCGCCGGTTTCGACGAGCACCCGCACAGCCACACTGAGATCGTCACCTGGGTCGTCGAGGGGGAACTCACCCACCGTGACTCGACCGGACACGCCACGGTCCTTCGGCCCGGCGACCTCCAGTACCTGAGCGCCGCCTCGGGAGTCCGGCACACCGAGCGCAACGACGGCGCGGCCCCGCTCGCCTTCGTACAGATGTGGCTCGCCCCGGCGGAGGCCGGCGGCGAGCCGTCGTACGAGGTGGTGCGGGGTGCGGCGGGCGGAGGCGCGAGGGGCAGTGGCCCGGCGGATGGTGGGTCGGCCGGCGTCCTTCCGGCGGAGGGTGTCCCGGCCGGTGCGGGTGGCGGCCCGGCCGTCCCCGGCGAGGGCGGCGCCGCCTTCTCGTACGCGGTTCCGGCTGCCGCAGCGACCCTCCATGTCCACCGGCCCGCCGCCGGTGACCGGGTCGCGCTGCCGGACGCGGACACTCTCTACGTCCATGTGGTGCGGGGTGCGGTCCGCCTCGCGGACCACGACCTGGCGCCGGGCGACGCGGTCCGCGCCACGGCGGAGAAGGGCCTCACGCTCCTGGCGACGGCCGACGCCGAGACCCTGGTGTGGGCGATGCGGGACACCGTCGCGCAGTGGTGACCGTCGCGCAGTGGTGACCACCGGGCGCCGATGACCGCCGGGTGTCCGGGACGGCGGTCGAGTCGGCGGCCCGGGCAGCGTCCGGGCGGCGGCCGTCACGGGAGCCGAGTGCCCCCGTGTCCCGCTCAGCGCAGGGCGCTCTTCGCGCGCCACTGCTCCCACGACACGTTCCACGCCCCGTAGCCGTTGCCCTCGGCGACCACGCCCTTGGTGTCCGCGCCCTTGATCTCGAAGGGGTCGCCGGGGCGGAGCGCCTCGAAGAGGCTCGCGGCCTGCTCGGTGCTCATGCCGATGCAGCCGGAGCTCTGGTTCGAGCGGCCGAAGTACTGCGCGTTCCACGGCGCCGCGTGGGCGTACATTCCCGACCAGGTCAGCCGCATCGAGGAGTGGACCATCTTGTCGTAGGCGGAACCGAGCCCGACGGTCTCGGAGTTCATCCTGACGGTGCCCTCCTTCGCCATCAGGACGGCGGTGCCCCGCCAGGACCGCTTGTCGCCGCCCGGAGTGCCGCCGGAGACCGGGATCGTACGGACGGTGCGGCCGTCCTGTTCGACCGTCAGCTGGTCGCTGTCGAGGTCGACCTTGACGATGCGGGCCGTCGAGTCGACGGTGAAGCCGGTCTGGTAGTCGCGGACGAACCAGCCGCCGCGGGCGCCCGAGTCGGTGCCGTTCAGGGTCGCGTCCAGGGTGACCTTCGTACCCGGCTTCCAGTACGCGCTGGGGCGCCAGTCCACCCGGTCCTTGCCGGACCAGTCGGTGATCCAACCCCAGGAACCCTCGGTGTTGTTGGACGTGGTGACCTTCAACTGCTTTTCCACGGCCGCCTTGTCGGCGACGGGACGGTCGAAGACGATCGACAGCGGCTGGGCGATGCCGACCGTGGTGTTCTTGCCGGGGGCCAGCGTCAGCTTGTTGACCAGCTCCGCCTTCGGCGTGCTGAAGGACTTGCGGGACGTCGTCTCCTTGCCGCCAGTGCCGCGGGCGGTGACCTCGACGGTGTACGAGGTGCCGGGCGCGGCCTTCCGGTCGGACGCCCACGAGGCGGAGTCCGCGCTCGAACGGCCCGCGAGCACACCGCCGTCGGCGTCGACGACCTTCACCGAGGCGAGGGTGCCGCCGCTCGCCGTGACCTTCACCGGACGGCCGGCGGCCGGCGGCGCCACGGTCACCTTCGCCGGATCGCCGTGCGCGCCGGCGGCGGCGGAACCGCCACCCGTCGTCTCGGTCGCCGTCGCGGCCGAACAGGCGGTGAGCGCCGCCGCCGTGAGAGCGAGCAGGGGAATGTGGACGCGTATGCGACGCGTGCGGATCCGCGGCACGGGACCGACCTTCCGAGAGGGACGACGAGTGGGATGTCCTGGACTGTAGGCGGCTGTGGAGGCCCGTAGCGCCCCTGTGACGGTAATGCGGGGGAACGGTCATCGTCCGGTCACATTCCCCGCGCGGACCGGTCACGGCCGGCTGTGAATCTGCCGTCATGCCCCACCAGCGAACGGCCACCGAAGGCCGCCGAACGGGGCGGAAGAAGGAGGCCCCCGTCGTGTCCGCGCTGCTTGTCCCGCCCGCGTCCCCCGGTCCCTCCGCGTCCGACCAGGAGCCCGCGTCAATGCCGGCGTCAGGCGCCTGGCCGGACGCGGCATCCGGCTCCACATCCCGCTCCCCGCATGGCTCGATATCCGGTGCGGCGTCCGGGTCTGCGCCCGGCTTCGGGCCCGCCTCCGCCGCCGGGCGGTGGACCGGGCCCGTGACCCCCGAGACGTACCGCGCCTTCCTCGACAGCCGCTCCACCGGAGCCGACGGACCGAGCTTCCTCCAACTGCCTGCCTGGGCCGCCGTGAAGGACGGCTGGCGCCATCAACTCGTCGGCTGGGGAGCCGAGTCCGGCCGTATCGACGGCGTCGCGCTCGTGCTCCTGCGGCCGCTGCCCGGCACCCGCAAGTTCTTCGCGTACCTGCCCGAAGGCCCCGTCGCCGACTGGGCCGACCCCCGGATCGACGACTGGCTCGACCCGCTGCTCGCCCATCTGCGGGCCTCCGGCGTGTTCGCCGTACGGATCGGCCCCGAGCCCGCGTTCCGGCGCTGGGACGCCGCCACCCTCAAGGCCCACGCCGGACCCGGCCGCCGCCTGGCCGACGTCCTCGCCACCGAGGTCGACCCGCTCGGCACGGCCGTCGCCGAACGGCTGCGGTCCCGCGGCTGGCAGCGCTGCGGCGGGGACAGCGACGGCACCGGCGACGGCGCCGACGCCCAGCCCCGGCTCGTCTACCAGATACCGCTCACCGGCCGCACCCCCGACGACCTGTGGTCCGGACTCAACCAGGAATGGCGGCGCAACATCCGCCGCGCCCGCAAGAGCGGCGTCGAAGTCGTCATCGGCTCCGCCGCCGACCTGCCCGCCTTCCACCGACTGCTGCGCGTCACCGAGGAACGCGACGGCTTCCGGCTCGGCCGCTCCCTCGCGTACTACGAGCGCCAGTACGCGGTCCTCAACGCCGAGTGCCCGGGCCGCATGAAGCTCTATCTCGCCCGCCACGAGGGCGAGATCCTGGCCGCCCACACCATGATCACGGTCGGCCGGCGGGTCTGGTACCAGACCGGCGCCTCCGCCGACCACCGCCGCGAGGTCCGCCCCTCCAACGCCCTGCAATGGCGCATGCTCCTCGACGCCCACGCCCTCGGCGCGGACGTCTACGACCTGCGCGGGGTACCCTCCACCCTCGACCCCGACGACCGCGCCCACGGGCTGCTGCGCTGGAAGCTCGGCACGGGCGGACAGGTCGTCGAAACCCTGGGGGAGTGGGAGATTCCGTTGTCCGGTACGACCAACCACACGCTGTACCGCGCCTTCCAGGCGTACATGGCCCGCCGATGACGGGGGTCGCCACCGACCGTACGGGAGCGGACGGCCCCGGCGGCTTTGCCGCCCCCGCGAACCCCGGCCCCGGCGCCCCGGCGCCGGGGCGCGGCCCGTCCCTGCTGCGCAGCGGCGCCGTGATGGCCGCCGGTTCGCTCGTCTCGCGCGCCACCGGATTCGTCCGCTCGGCGATCGTCGCCGCCGCCATCGGCACGGGCTTCGTCGCCGACGGATACGCCGTCGGCAACTCCGTGCCCACGATCGTCTACATGCTGCTCCTCGGCGGCGCCCTCAACGCCGTCTTCGTCCCCGAACTGGTCAAGGCGGCCAAGGAACACGAGGACGGCGGCGTCGCCTACACGGACCGGCTGCTCACCGTCTGCCTGCTCGCCCTCACCGCGCTGACGGCCGCCGCCGTGCTCGCCGCGCCCGCGATCGTCGACGCGTACACCGACTACACGGGCGCGCAGCGGGACATGACGATCGCCTTCACCCGCTCCTGCCTGCCGCAGATCCTCTTCCTCGGCATGTTCACCCTGCTCGGCCAAGTCCTCAACGCACGCGGCCGGTTCGGCGCCATGATGTGGACCCCGGTACTCAACAACGTCGTCGTGGTCGCCGTGTTCGGCCTCTTCCTCGCCCTGTACGGCGGCACGGGCGCGGGCACCGGCCCCGGCGGCACCCTCTCCCCTGGACGGACCGCGCTGCTCGGCTGGGGCACCACCGCGGGCATCGTCCTGCAGGCCGTCGCCCTCGTCCCGTCCCTGCGCGCCGCCGGCTTCCGCTGGCGGCCCCGCTTCGACTGGCGCGGCAGCGGACTCGCCGCACCCCTGCGCGCGGCCGGCTGGCTCGTCCTGCTCGTCCTCACCAACCAGGGCGCCTACTGGGTGACGACCAAGGTCGCCACGGCCGCCGGCCAGCTCGCCGAGGGCGCCGGACTCAGCGCGTACAACAACGCCTACCAGCTGTGGATGGTCCCGCACGGCATCGTCACCGTCGCCCTCGTCACCGCCCTGATGCCCCGGATGAGCGGCGCGGCGGCCGACGGCGACCTCGCCGCCGTACGCCGTGACGTCGCGGGCGCGCAGCGCACCAGCGCCGCCGCCATCGTCCCGGCCGCCTGCGCCCTGTTCGCGCTCGCGGTGCCGGTGATGGGCGTGGTCTACCAGTACGGCCGGACGGACGCCGACGCGGTCCGCTCGATGGCCTGGATCCTGATGGCCCTCGCGCCCGGACTCGTCGCCCTGTCCGGGCAGTACGTGTGCACCCGCGCCTTCTACGCGCTGCGCGACACCCGTACGCCGTTCTTCCTCAACCTGGTCATCGCGGGCCTCAACGCCCTCCTCGCGGTCACCGCCCACGCCGTCCTGCCCGCCCGCTGGGCGGTCGCGGGCATGGCCACCGGCTACAGCCTCGCCCTGTGGGCCGGGTGGGGGCTGACCGCGCACGTCCTGTCCCGGAAGCTGCGCGGCACCGGCCGCGCGGACGGCCGCGAGGCCGCGGGTACGGGGGCGGTCGCCGCGCTCGTCCGGCTCCTCGCCGCCGCGGTGCCCGCCGCCGGACTCGCCCTGCTCACCGCCGAACTGACCACCCCGGCGGGCCGGGTCGTCTCCGGCCTCGCCGGCGCGGCGGTCATCGCCGCCGTCTTCGCGCTCCTGGCCCGGCCGCTCGGCCTCACGGAGGTACGGAGGCTGATGACGGGCATCGCGACCCGCGTACCCGGCCGCGGGCGAAGCCGCCGAGCCTGACCCGCCCCCGGACGCCTCGTCCCACCCCGGCGCCCTCACCGGACCCCCCTGGTGAGGGCGCCGGTCTGCCCGTACCGTACGACGCCGTACCGCCGTACCGCCCCACCTCCGACCACCTGGCCCGACCACCTGGGAATCACTGCCGATGCCACGCGTGCTGCTGATCGAAGACGACCCCTCCGTCCGCGAGGGCGTCGAGCTGGGGCTGCGCCGCCGCGGCCACGAGGTGCGCGCCGCGCCGACCGGCGAGGCGGGCCTCGCCGCGCTCGGCGAGTTCCGGCCCGACCTGCTGTTGCTCGATCTGATGCTGCCCGGCATGAACGGCGTGCAGGTCTGCCGCAAGGTCCGCGAGACCAGCCAGCTGCCCATCATCATGCTCACCGCCCGGGGCGACGACTTCGACGTGGTCGTCGGCCTGGAGGCGGGCGCCGACGACTACATCGTCAAGCCCGCGCGGACCCAGGTCATCGAGGCCCGCATCCGCGCCGTGCTGCGCCGCATCGAGGAACCGGGCGGCGGCCGGCCCGGCGTCGAGTTCCACGGCGAACTGGCCATCGACCGGGTCGGCCTGACCGTCGCCAAGAACGGCGACCGCGTCGCCCTCGCCCCCTCCGAACTCAAACTGCTGCTCCACCTCACCGCCGCGCCCGAGCAGGTCTTCAGCCGCCAGCAGCTCCTCGAACACGTCTGGGAGCACAGTTTCCACGGGGACGCGCGGCTCGTCGACGCCTGCGTCCGGCGGCTGCGCAACAAGATCGAGGACGTGCCCGGCGAGCCGCGCTACATCCAGACGCTGCGCGGCTTCGGCTACCGCTTCGGACCCCTCCAGTGAGGGCCCGCTCCCGCTCCCGGTCCCGGTCCGACGCCCGGTCGGATGCCAGGACAGATGTCCGGTCCGACGCCCGGAACGACGCCGGGCCCGACGCCGGGCCCGCTCGTCGCGCGCCGGGCACCGGCCGGCGGGCGAGGGCCCGCGCGGCCGCCCGCCGTCGCCCGCGCCCCTTCGGCCTGCGCACCCGGCTCGTCTTCGCCTTCCTCCTCGTCGCCGCCGTGGGCTGCGGCACGACCGCCGCCCTGACCTACCGCGCCGCCCGCACCGCGATCCTCGAACAGACCCAGGACACCGCCGTCGGCTCCTTCCGCCGCCAGGTCGCGACGCTCTCCACGTCGCTCCCCCTCAACGAGAAGTCCATGCGCGTGGAGTTGCTGAGGATCGCCGCCGAGGGCCGGCCGCACCCCTGGCGGGTGTACGCGGAGTACGACGGCGTCCTGCGCGTCTCCTCCACCGACCGGCCCGAATCCAGCGTCCTCACCCCCGAACTGCGCGCCCACGCGCTGGCGTCGGACACCCCGCACGGCAGCTTCCAGCGGGTCGTCCGGGACGGCACCCCGTATCTCACCATCGCTGTCCCCGCCGTCTTCCCGGCCGGCCACAGCTACCCGGCGGGCCGCCCCACCGGGGTCGTCCTGTACGCGGTGATGGACCTGCGCGTCGAGGACGCCAACATCGCGGCGATGGTCGCCGCCGCCCGCGACGGCGCCCTGCCCGCCCTGCTCGTCGCTCTCGTGCCCGCGTTCATCGCGGCCCGCAGCGTGCTGCGCCCGGTCCGCGAATTGCGGCGCGCCGCCCACGACATGGGGGAGGGGCGGCTCGACGCCCGGATCCAGGCCAAGGGCAGCGACGAACTCGCCGACCTCGCCCGGACCTTCAATCAGGCGGCGGCCGAACTGGAGAGTTCGGTCGAGGAGTTGCGGAACGCCGAAGCCAGGGCCCGTCGCTTCGCCTCCGACGTCTCGCACGAACTGCGCACTCCGCTGGCCGGGATGCTCGCCGTCACCGAGGTCCTCGACGAGGACGCCGACACCCTCGACTCGGACACCGCCCGCGCGGTCCGCCTGGTCAGCGCGGAGACCGGCAAACTGGCCGTCCTCGTCGAGGACTTGATGGAGATCTCCCGCTTCGACGCGCGCGCCGCCGAGCTGCACACGGACGAGGTCGACGCCGCCGAACTGGTCCGCAAGACCCTCCAGAACCGCCACTGGGTGGGACCCGGTGCGATCGGATCCGGCGCGGTGGGGCCCGGTGCGGTGGGGTTCGGCGGGCAGACGGGAGGCGGCGCCTGGGCCGGGAGCCATGCCGGGCCCGGCGTCGGGATCGGGGCCGGGATCGGGGCCGGGGTGGCGCCGGGGGCGGTGGTCACCGAGCTCACCGACGGCATCCGCGCCCGGCTCGACCCGCGCCGCTTCGACGTCGTCGTCGCCAACCTCGTCGGCAACGCCCTGCGGCACGGCGCCGCACCGGTCACGGTCCGGGTGTACGAGGAGGGCGGCGACCTCGTCACCGAGGTCGCCGACCGGGGCCCCGGCATCCCCGGCGACGTCCTGCCGCATGTCTTCGACCGCTTCTACAAGGGCGACCCGGCCCGTACCCGCTCGGCGGGCAGCGGCCTCGGCCTCGCGATCACCCTGGAGAACGTCCGGCTGCACGGCGGCACCGTCGTCGCCGCCAACCGCCCCGACGGCGGCGCCGCCTTCACCGTCAGGATCCCCCTGTGACCCGGATTCCCCTCTCCGCGTGGCGGGTGCGCGCCGCCACCGCCCTGACCCTCGCCATGCCCCTGGGCCTCGCCCCGCTCGCCACCGGCTGCGGCATCCAGAAGAGCGACGTCGTGGAGGCGGGCGGTGCGGCGACCGTCACCGTCCAGCCGACGACCGGAGCCCGGGCGATCCTGTTCTTCGTCGGCCGTGACGGCCGGCTCCTGCCGGTGGCCCGTAACTACACCTTGCCGAGGACCGGGAGCCCCGTGGATGCCGGAGGTGCGGGAGGGCTCGCCACCCCCGACACCGAGTACGACTACGTCATCGGCGTCGACAAGGTGCTGTCCATCCTGCTCTCGGGCCCGGACGAGCGGGAGCGCGCCGCCGGGCTCACCAGCCGTATCGACCTGGAGGGCAAGCCCGTGGCGTACACCAAGCCCATGCCCGGCCCCGACGGCACGTCGGACTTCACCGTCCGCTTCTCCACCAGGGTCCGCGACCTCGACCCGCTGGCCGTACGCCAGGTGATCTGCACCATCGCGTACGGCGCGTCCCCGAAGGGTTCCTCGGCGGTCACCCTCGCGGGCATCGACGGCACCCTGCCCGCGGCCCACTGCGAACCCGACTAGCAGCCGTCCGGGCCGTCCGAAAGCAGGTTCGCCCCCGGGGTCAGAATCCGATGGCCTCGCGCACCAGCAGCACGGTGCCACGCCCGGGAAACGGCTCGGCGTTGAGGATGAGCAGCCGGTTGACCGCGCTCGGCTGCCCGTAGGCCGCCTGCGCGCGTACGTTCTCCAGCGGGAGGGCGTGCTCCTCGACCCGGCGCAGCGCCGTCGCGAGGTCGGGCACCACCTTCTGCGCCCCGACGACCCAGACCGCCTTCGCGGCACCGCCCGCGGAGGCGGGCAACTGGCTGCCGCTGCCGGAGGCGATGACGAGCGCGCCGGTCTCGGTGACGGCCGCGACGCTGGCCACGAAGACGTCCGGGGTGGCCGTGAGCCGGCGGATCTCGTCGGACTCGGTGGCCCGGTCCATCGTCAGCACCCGCGGCCGGACGGCCTCGCACCGGCCGCCCGTCTCGATGTCCTCGGCGATCCCGGAGAGCCGGAGTGTCTCGCTGGCCCCGGTGAACACGCTCGCGCCCTCGGGGATCAGCTCCGCCATACGGACGCGGGCGGCGGCGACGTCGTCGAGCAGTTCGGCGGCGAAGCCGTTCGCCCGCAGCGCGGCGACGGTCCGGTCGAGCCGCTCGGCGGACACTGGCGCGCCGAAGTCGTCGGCCACAGCCGCCTCTTCGACGGGCGCGCCCATCTCGGCGGCGCCGTGCGCCTGGTCGCCGGGGCCGGGCGCCGAACCCGCGAGCGGGGTGGTGTCGACGTACCGGACCTCGTAGACGCGCTCGGCGAACCTCCAGCCCTCCGGCAGACGCCGGTAAGTGTCGTGGTAGACGGCGAAGTTCTGACCCGAGCGGCCGTCGAGCACCCGCGCGATCTCCTGGATATAGGTGCGCCCGGTGGCGGTGTCGCCGTCGATCTCGACCGCGCCGGGGTGGCTGTTCTGGACGAAGAAGTCCCACTGGCTCTGCAGGCGTTCGCCTCCGGTCCGGATCTCCTCCCGGCCGGTGAACTCGACCGGGATGTTGGGCATGCTCAGCACCCCGTCGGGGGTGAACAGCGCGGCGAGACGGGCGCGGTCGCGCATCATCGCCGCGTCGGTGAACTCGGCGCGCAGCGCGTCGATCTCGACCCGGTCGGCGATCTGCTGGAAGTCGTTCATGGCCGGACTCCTGTCCTGGGGAGGGGGGCTCGTGTTCCTCTTCACCCGTCCGACAACACAGCCCCGCGGAATGTGAGGTGGGCCGCCGGCCTCACAATCCGCCGCTCTGATCGGTCGGGAGGGGTGAGGGCCGGAAGCGTGTCGGCGACGGAGCGGGAGAGAGGGAGCGCGAGCGCATGGACGAGGGAGCCGGAGAGCGGATGACCACCCCATCGGGACAGGGGCAGGGACAGGGGCGGGAGCGGGAGCGGGAGCAGGAGCAGGGACAGGGACGGGGGCAGGGGCGACCCACGGAGCAGGGGCAGCGCACGGCGGGCGAGGAGCCGGACCCCGGCCTCGCCGCGATCATGAGCGAGCGACGGCAACTCATCAATCTCGCCTACCGGTTGCTCGGCTCCCTAGCCGACGCCGAGGACGTCGTCCAGGAGACCTACACCCGCTGGTACGCGATGACCCGGCAGGAGCAGGACGCCATCGCGAACCCGGGCGCCTGGCTGACGAAGGTGGCCGGCCGGATCTGTCTGAACCTGCTTGGCTCGGCGCGGGTGAGGCGGGAGACCTATGTCGGGGAGTGGATCCCGGAACCGCTGCCCGACCCCGCCGAGTGGAACACCGGCGCGGCGGGCGGCGCGGGCGTGGACCCGGCGGACCGGATCACCCTCGACGAGTCGGTGACCATGGCGTTCCTGGTGGTGTTCGAGTCGATGACCCCCGCCGAGCGCGTGGCGTTCGTGCTGCACGACGTCTTCCGCTACCCGTTCGCCGAGGTGGCCGAGATCGTCGGCCGCAGCCCGGCGGCCTGCCGCCAGTTGGCGACCTCGGCCCGCCGCCGCGTCACCGCCGCCCGCGCCGGGGCGAGCCCGGACGCGACCCGGCAGGCGCGGGTGGTCCGGCGGTTCAAGGCGGCCTGGGAGAACCAGGACATCGAGGCCCTGATCGGCCTGCTCGACCCGGCCGCGCTCGCGGTCTCCGACGGCGGCGGCCGCGCCCTCGCCCGACTGCTGCCGCTTCAGGGCGCGGAGCCGATCGCCCACCTCTACCTGATGGTCGCCCGCCTCGCGCCGCCGCGCGCGATCCTCGAACGCTCGGTCAACGGACTGCCGGGCCTGGCGGTCGAGTCCGAGGGCCGGATCGAGACGGTGTTCTCGTTCCGGGTCGACGAGCACGACCGGATCACGCACATCTGGGCCGTACGCAACCCGGACAAGCTCCTGCCGTGGCAGCTGCCGTGACCGCCGTACCCCCGGACCGCGCCCCTGGTGGTGCGGTGACGGCGATGACGGCGATGGGGCGGGGCAGAGCGGGGCGGGGTGTGCGGGAACCGTGCGGAACGTTCGTCTGTCCGTACGGGTGAGATCGCTTCGGTCGCCCGGTCACCCCGTGGCGCGCCGTTCGGAGGGGGCGTGGGCGGGGATGGCCGACGGGGGAGAGCGGAAGGACGCGTCAACGGGGTGCGGTGGCTGTGCGGCGGCTCCCGTCCTCGCCGCCGTCGGCACGGTGGCCGGCACCGTATGGACCGTGCGGTCGTGGGCGGACTGCCCGCTCGGGAACAGCGCGAGCAATCAGCTGGGCCTGAACATGCTCATACCGGTCGTATGGCTGTGCATGACCCTGTTGTTGATCCTGCTTCAACTCGCCCTGTGGCGCGTGCACTTGCCGGGCGGCCGCCCGGTCGCCTGGCTCGCCCTACTGACCGGCGCCGTCGCGCTGACGCTGCTCTACCGGTGGGGGATGGGCTGGCCGTACACCCCGTCCGGCGGCGCCTGTCTGGACGGCTACCCGCTCTTCCCGTTCACCGGCAAGATGTAGAACCGGTAGCCGTAGAACCGGCACGGCGTAGACCCGGCGCGGAGTCGGAGCCGGAGTCGTAACGGCGGTGCCTACCCGCGCAGTTCGGCCAGGACCGCGTCCGTGAACGGCGGCCACGCCTCGATCGCCCACGGCCCGAAGGCCCGGTCGGCGAGGGCCACGCACGCCGCGCCCGCGTCGGGGTCGATCCACAGGAAGGTGCCCGCTTGGCCGAAGTGCCCGAAGGTGCGCGGCGAGGACCCGGCACCCGTCCAGTGCGGCGACTTCCCGCCGCGGATCTCGAAGCCGAGACCCCAGTCGTTGGGCCGCTGGTGGCCGTATCCCGGCAGGATGCCCGTCAGGCCCGGGAAGGCGACGGTCATCGCGTCCAGCACGGTCCGCGCGTCCAGCAGCCGCGGCGCCTGCACCTCGGCGGCGAACCGCGCCAGGTCGTCGACGGTCGACACGCCGTCCTTGGCGGGCGAGCCGTCCAGAGTGGTGTCCGTCATGCCGAGCGGCTCCAGGACCGCCTGGCGCAGATACTCGGCGAAGGGAATCTCGGTGGCCTTGGCGACATGGTCGCCGAGCACCTCGAACCCGGCGTTGGAGTAGATCCGGCGGGTGCCGGGCGCGGCCGTCGCCCGGTTCTCGTCGAACGCGAGCCCGGAGGTGTGGGCCAGCAGATGCCGTACCGTCGCGCCCTCGGGCCCGGCGGGCTCGTCCAGGTCGATCGCCCCCTCCTCGTACGCGACCAGCACCGCGTACGCCGCCAGCGGCTTCGTCACCGAGGCGAGCGCGAAACGCCGCCCGGTGGGGCCGTGGGATCCGGCGAGGGTGCCGTCCGCGCGGACGACGGCGGCGGCCGCGGTGGGGACGGGCCAGTTCTCGATCTGCGCCAGGCTCTGCATGCGGCCGAGCCTACTTGCTTAGAGCGGACTCTAATTCTTTAGCGTGGTGGTCATGAGCGTGGTCGAGAGCACGAGTGCGAACACCGTCGCGGGCACCGGCGTGCGCCGGGCACCGGCGACGGCGGTGGCGGCGGCACCAATGTCGACGGGGACGGGCGCGGCGGCGGCCTTACCGGTACCAGTGCAGGTACCGGTGCCCCTGCCGTCCCCGCCCGATCCGGCGCAGCGGTTCACCATCAGCGAGGTGGCGGCCCTCACCGGCCTCACCGCCCACACCCTGCGCTGGTACGAGCGGATCGGCCTGATGCCGCACGTGGACCGCTCGCACACCGGCCAGCGCCGCTTCACCCGGCGCGACCTGGACTGGCTCGCCTTCGTCGGCAAGCTGCGCACGACCGGAATGGCCGTCGCCGACATGGTCCGCTACGCGGAGCTGATCCGGGAGGGCGACCACACCCACGCCGAACGCAAGGCGATCCTCCAGGGCACCCGCGACGACGTCGTGGAACGGATCGCCGAGCTCCAGGACGCACTCGCCATGCTCGACCTCAAGATCGATCACTACCAGAGCATCTTCGGAGGCCCGGCTTCATGAGCACCACCGACTTCACCGGCAGGATCGACACCGTGCGCCTCGGCGGCCCCGACGGCCCCGAGGCGGGTGTCCAGGGCTTCGGCGCGATGGGCATCAGCGAGTTCTACGGCGACACCGACGAGACCTCCGCCCGCGACACCCTCGAAGCGGCGCTGGAGGCGGGTGTCACCCTCATCGACACGGCGGACATCTACGGATCGGGCGCCAACGAGGAGTTCCTCGCCCCGTTCGTCGCCGCGCACCGCGACGACATCGTCCTGGCGACCAAGTTCGCCATCGAGCGGCGCGACGACGACCCCACCTACCGGGGCATCCGCAACGACCCGGCGTACATCCGCCAGGCCGCCGAGGCCAGCCTGCGCCGGCTCGGCGTCGAGACCATCGACCTCTACTACATGCACCGCCGCGACCCGTCCGTCCCGCTGGCGGAGTCCGTCGGCGCGATGGCCGAGCTCGTCAAGGAGGGCAAGGTCCGCCACCTCGGGCTGAGCGAGGTGACCGGGGCCGAGCTGCGCGAGGCGCACGCCGTGCACCCGATCACCGCGCTGCAGTCGGAGTGGTCGCTGTTCTCCCGGGACGTCGAGCGCAGCGCGGTCCGCGCTGCGGCCGAGCTGGGCGTGACCTTCGTGCCGTACTCGCCGCTCGGCCGGGGCTTCCTCACCGGCGCCTTCGCCGACGCGTCGAAGGACCTGGCGGCGAACGACTTCCGCCGCAACCAGCCGCGTTTCAGCGGCGAGAACGCGGAGCGCAACACCGCCCTCCTGGAGCCCGTCCGGAAGATCGCCGCCGCGCACGGCGCGACCCCGGCGCAGATCGCCCTGGCCTGGGTGCAGCAGCGTGCCGCCGTCCACGGTCTGACCGTCGTCCCGATCCCGGGCACCCGCAAGCGGACCCGCCTCCTGGAGAACGCGGCGGCCACCCGCATCACTCTCACCGCCGACGAGCTGGCCGCCCTGGAGCCGATCGCCGGCCAGGTGGCGGGCGACCGGTACCCGGACATGAGCTTCACGTCCGTGGGCCGGGAGAAGTGAGGGAGCAGGGCCGGGGCCGGAGGTTCTGAGGGGCCGGGAGGTCCGGCGGGACCTGTCGGCCCCCGCCGGCCCCATCCCCCGTCAGTCCCCACCGGCCCCAGTCCCCGTCAGCCCAGCGGACGTCCGCTTTCGGACGTCCGCTTTCGGGCTTCGGGCCCCCGGCCCTCAGACCTTGGTCCTGGCAGGGCCGGACGGGATCGGTTCCGGCGCCGGTCCCGGTCCCGGCGTCGGTCCCGGTCCCGGCGTCGGTCCCGGTTCCGGTCCCGGTCCCGGCGTCGGCGCCGGGTCGTCCGGCCGTACGGCGCCACGGCGCGCGGCGTACAGGTGCCAGAGGAGCGCGACGGTGGTGACGCCGGCCGCCACCGGCCCCAGCACGGCCGGTTCCGGCCCGCCCCGCGTCTGGAGCAGACCGCCGAGGCCGCCGCCGAGGGCGACTCCGACGTAGAGCGCGGAGGAGTTGAGGCCGAGCAGGATAGGCGCGGTGGCGGGGCCGAGGGCGACGAGCCGGTGCTGTTGGGGGACGAGAACGGCGCCGCCGCCGAGTCCCCAGAGCGCGGCCCAGATCAGGGCGGTCGTGAGGGTGCGGGTGGCCAGGGGGGTCAGGGCGAGGGTGAGTACGCCGAGGCCGAGGGCGCCGGTGAGGACCCGGTGGGGCGCGAACCGGTCGGCCAGCCGGCCGGCGGCGATGTTCCCGGCCAGGGTGCCGAGGCCCCAGGCCAGCAGGACCAGCGTCAGCAGGCCCGTGGTGCCGCCGGTGACGTCCCGTACCACCGGGGCGATGTACGTGTAGACGGTGTACGTACCCAGGAACGCGAGCGACGTCACCGCCAGTTGGGCCAGGACGCGGCCCCGCGCGAGGGGGCGCAGCCGGTCGGCCAGCGAGGCGGCGGGCAGCGACACCCGGGGGAGTCCGAGGGCGATGCCGACGGCCGCCAGCAGCCCGGTTCCGGCGACGGCCCACAGCGTGACGTGCCAGTCGGCACGGCCGATGAGCGTGCCCAGCGGCAGCCCCAGCGCGGTCGCCGAGGTCAGACCGCCCAGGACGAACGCCAGGGCCCGGCCCCGGCGTTCCGGCGGCGCGAGGGCCGCGGCGGTACCGGAGGCGGCGGAGGAGATGACGCCCGCTCCGACGGCGGTGACGATCCGGGCGGCCAGCACGGTCTCGTAGCGGGTGCCCAGCGCGGTGGCGGCGTTGCCGGCCACGAACACGCCGAGCGCGATCAGCAGGGCCGAGCGCCGGTCCAGGCCGCTGGTGAGGGCGCCCATCAGAGGCGCGGACAGGGCCATCGTCAGCGCGAAGACGGTCACCAGCTGGCCGGCCGCCGCCGTGGACACCCCCAAGTCGGCGCCGATGGACGGGAGAAGGCCCGCGATGACGAAGCCGTCGGTACCGACGGCGAAGGTCGCCAGGGCCAGGGGGAGAAGTCGTCTCAGCATCGGTCGTGCCGCCCCTTTCGAGAGCGCGGTGGAACGGGTGACCGGCACTCTAGGGAACGTATGGATGCTTGTCCATGTATCAATGTGTGAGTAGGGTCGGTCCCGGCAGGAGGCGGAGCCGGACGGAAGAGCCGGAACGGGAAACGACGGGAGAACCATGCGCGAGGTGTCCCAGCCGGCGACCGAGGCGATCAGGATGGTGGAGGTGCTGCGCGCCCTCGCCGACCCGGTACGCCTGGAGATCATCCAGCGGCTCGCCGTCACCGGTGAGGAGACCTGCAACGCCATCGGCGGCGACCTGGACGTCCACCAGACGACGCTGTCCCACCACTACCGGGTGCTGCGCGAGGCCGGCATCACCTGGACCACCGTCCAGGGCCGGACCCGGCTCATCCGGCTGCGCCGCGACGACCTGGACACGCTGTTCCCCGGACTGCTCGACTCCGTCCTGAACGGCGCCCGCGCCCCGCGCCCGGCGACGGAGAACTGACCCCCACGCCTCGCTGCGGGGAGCCGCCCCCGCGTCTCGTGCCCCGCGCCCCACACCCGCGGGCCGCCCACGGGGAATGGCCCCCGCTCCCCGCCTCGCTCCCGAGCGGGTCCCGCCCCGCCCCGCTCCCTCACGCCAGACCCAGCGCGAACACCGCGAACCCCGCCGCGAGCAGGCCCGCGAGGGCGCGGCGGGCCGGACCGGTGCGGTCCCAGGGGGACTCGAAGGTCCGCGCGTACCGCCCGATCAAGGCGAGCAGCAGGGCGAACACCGGCATCCACGCCAGCCGCGCCAGGATCCAGCCGGCCGAGTCCGGCGCGCCGACCAGCCCGCCGAGTTCGCCCCCGTACGAGGCGGGGATCGCCGCCGCCAGCATCGCCGTCTGGTGCCAGCACAGGATCGTCATCGCGGACAGGTTGATCACGACGACCGGCGCCCACAGCAGAGGCCGCCGCAGCAGCGCGCCCAGCCGTTCGCGCAGCAGGATCGCCGCGCCGCTCTGTGAGGCGGCGAGGGCGAGGACGAGCAGCGACGGCGGATGCGAGTTGGTACGGGCCGCGCCCGGCACACCGACCATCGACGCCGGATAGTCGCACCACAGCAGCAGTACGGCGAACAGCGCGGCCCCGCCCGCCAGCAGCCCCCACGCGTGCCGCCGGGTGAGCCGGCCCTCGCCCCAGGACACGCCGAGCTGATACGCGAAGAGCCAGCCCGGCAGGATGGTGAGCGCGCCGATCCAGGACGGCACGGCGTCTGCGTACGGCCCGTAGCGCAGGAAGTCGACGACGGCGACCGAACCGAGCAGCGGGGCCGCCGCCCACACGCCGAGGCGGCGGGCGGCGCGCACGCAGTACGGGGTGAGCGCGGTGACCACCACGTACACGCCCACGAACCACAGGGGTTGGACGACGAGCGTGGACGCCGTCCGCAGGGTCGCGACGGGGACGTCGAAGCCGTACCGCAGCGCCGGCAGCAGCACCGCCCACACGGCCGTCACGCCGAGCACCGGCCGGCCCAGGCGGGCGATCCGCCCCGACAGCCAGGCGCGGGTGGTGCCCTGGCCGGCCCGGTGGCGGCGGTAGGAGAGCGCGGAGGCGTAGCCGCCGACCAGGAAGAAGATCCCCAGCATCTGAAGGACCCAACTGACCGGCGCCAGACCGCCGAACGCCGTCAGCGGACTCGCGTTGTGGATCGCGCCGTCGGCGGCGGACCGGGTGAACCCGCCGAGCAGCCAGTGCCCGGTGGGCACGGCGAGCAGCGCGAGGGCGCGCAGGCCGTCGATCGCGCGGTCGCGGTGGGCGGGGGTACGGGCCTCGATGACGGCGGCGGCACGGGTGATGGCGCCGGTGGCGGTGGCGGTGGCGGTGGCGGTGGCGGTGGCGGTGCGGGCGGTGGCGGTGCGGACGGTGGCGGTGCGGACGGTGGTGCCCGCCGTCGTGCGGGTGGTGGCGCGGGCGGGTGCGGGGGTGGTCGTGCCCGCAGTTGTGCGGGCGGTGGTACGGGCAGCCGCGTCGGGGGTCGTACGGGCGGTGTTCGTGGGCGCGTTCATCGGGCCGCCCCCTCGGCGATCGCGGCGAAGGCGCGCAGCGAGGAGGTGCCGGGGGCGAAGTAGCCGTCGTGGCCGTGGGCGTCGGCGGCGGGGACGGGGCGGGCCCCGAAGGCGGCGGAGGCCGGATCGGCGCCGTGTCCGAGCCCGGCGAACTCGACGTTCGGCACCCGGTCGATCCAGTCGTCCGGGTCCTTCGCCGCCCACACCCGCGCGTCGGTGCCGAGGCCGGCCGCGTCGTCGGCGCGCATCCCGGGGGAGGCGATCGCGACCAGATCCGTGGCCCGGACGTCGCGCGCGGCGAGACCGCACACGACCGAGCCGTAACTGTGGCAGAACAGCGCCGGTTCGGCGGCGCCCACGGCCCGCAGTCCCTCGGTGAAGCGGACGAGCCGGGCCGCGCCCGCCTCCGCCAGAGTCCCGGTGGCCGCGTCGAGGCCGACGCCGACGGGAGTGGTGTAGCCGGCCCAGGCGACGACGGCGGTCTCGCCGCCGGGCCTGTCACCCGTCCTCTTGCCACCCGTCCTCTTGTCACCCGCCTTCTCGCCGCCGGCTGCCGCGCGGCTTGTCACCGCGCCGCTCGTCACCGGGCTGCCCCCGGTCGCCTCGTACAGCGCGCGGGCCTTGGCGAGCAGCGGGCCGAGGTGGTCCGCGTCGGTGTCGGAGCCGGGCACGATCACCGCCACGTGCGCGGCCTTCGCCAGGTCGCCCAGGACGAATACGGCCTGGCCGCGCCCCCGGGGGTCGTACGCGAGTACCCGCACCCCGGCCTCGAACCGCCCCTGTGCCGTACGGGCGTTGGCGGCGTAGCGCAGGGCGAGCGGGGCGCCGTCGAGGTTGCCGAGGACGCCGGGGTGCTCGCGCAGTAGACGCCGGCGCTCCCGCTCGCCCAACCCGTCGAGGTACGAGGCGACTTGGTGCGGCGTCAGGTGCGCGGGGTCCGGCAGGCCTTCGGCGACCCAGGCCGCCGTCCCAGCCGGTGAACCGGTCACCGGCCGCTGGGAGTCGCCCGATGCCCAGCCCGCCGTCCCGGCCACGATGGTGGCGGTGAGTGCGGCGGCGACCAGGGTCCTGGTGAAGCGGCGCATGGGGGCCTCCCCTTCCGTTCCTGTCTTCCTCGATGTCGGCGAGAGGAAGGTAGGAAGCGGACGGGGAGCGGTACGTCACCCCGGGGCGCCAACCGTGAAGCCATACCAGGGGAGGGGGCGGAGGAGCGGCGGCCCGCAGACCGGGGGTGGGGATAACCCCCGGGGGAACACCCCGCCCCGGGGCGCCTACCGGCTGCTATCTGGTGCCGGGCGTCACCAGGCCCGACTCGTACGCGAAGATCACCGCCTGCGCGCGGTCGCGCAGATCGAGTTTGGCCAGTACCCGTCCGATGTGCGTCTTCACGGTCTGCTCGGCCAGGACCAGCCGCGCGGCGATCTCCTGGTTCGACAGGCCCCGGGCGATCAGTTCGAGGACCTCGGTCTCGCGCGGGGTCAGACCGTTGAGCCGCAGCGCGACCCGGTCGGAGCGCGGCGCGGGCCGGGACGCGGCGAAGTCGGCGATCAGCCGCCGGGTCACGGACGGCGCGAGCAGCGCCTCGCCGGCCGCCACGATCCGTACAGCCGCGATGAGATCGGCCGGCGGCGCGTCCTTGAGGAGGAACCCGGACGCCCCGGCTCGCAGCGCCTCGTACACGTAGTCGTCCACGTCGAAGGTGGTCAGCATGAGCACCTTCGGGCGGTGTGTCACCCCGGGCGGCGGGTTCAGGACCTCGCGCGCCGCCGACAGCCCGTCGAGTTCCGGCATCCGTACGTCCATGAGCACGACGTCCGGGTGCGTGGTGCGCGCCACCTCCACTCCCCGCCGGCCGTCCGGCGCCTCGCCCACCACGTCGATGTCGGGCTGCGCGGCGAGCAGGGCGGCGAACCCGGCCCGCACCATGGCCTGGTCGTCGACGATGATCACGCGAATGGTCTCGGGCACGGGGATCCTCAACTGTCGTCGGCCGGGCGGCCGTTCGTCAGCTGCGGAACGGCGTCTCGGCGGTGGTGGCGGTAGTGGTGGTGGCTGATTCGGCGGTGGCGGTGGCGGCGGTGGTGGTCGGGGTGAGGGTGGCGGCCGGATCGGTCGGGTCGGTGGGGTCGGTCGTGCCGTCCCTGCCGTCCGTACCGGGCAAGTCGTCCGCACGGGTCGGCAGCCGGGCGGCGACCCGGAAACCGCCGTCCGGCAGCGGCCCGGTGTCGAGTGTGCCGTTCGTCAACCGTACGCGCTCGCGCATTCCGACGAGCCCGTGCCCGGTGCCTTCGCCGCGCTCGACCGGCGAACCGTCGTGCGTGGGCGGACCGTTGACGATCAGAACGTTCAACAGGCCCTCTTCGTCGACGCGTACGGACACCCGGGTGTCCGCGCCCGGCGCGTGCCGGACCACATTGGACAGCGCCTCCTGCACGATCCGGTACGCCGACAGCTCCACCGCCTGTGGCAGCGCGCCCAGCCCGGCCGCGAGCGACAACGAGGCCGGCACCCCGGCCCGTACCGTCGCCTCGACGAGCTGCGGCACCCGGTCCAGGCCCGGCTGCGGGGCCCGTTCGCCCTCCGTGCCCTCGCTGCGCAGCAGCGCCAGCAGCCGTCGCATCTCGGACAGCGACTCGCGTGCCCCGGCCGCGATGGACGCGAACTCCTCCCGGGCCGGCTCCGGCAGGTCCGGGATCCGGTACGGGGCGGAGTCGGCCTGCACGGTGATCACCGACATGTGGTGGGCGACCACGTCGTGCAACTCGCGGGCGATCCGGGCGCGTTCCTCCAGGAGGGTGCGGCGGGCCCGTTCCGCCTCGCTGATCGTCTCCTGCTCGACCAGCCGGCGTTCCGCCTCGCCGCGCCCGCGCAGGGTCGCGATCAGCAGCAGCAGGACGCCGCTGAGCACGAACAGGACGATGGGGACGCCGTCCACCCGGCCGGGCGAGACGAGCGCGAACACCGCCCCGGCGGCCCCCGTCGCCAGCCACACCGCGAGCAGGGTGCCCCGCGACTCGCGCGCGCCGAGCGCCACCATCAGGCCGAGGTAGCCGATCACCACCATCGGGGTCCACGGCCAGGGCATGCTCTCGGGCGGGCCGGGGATCAGCAGGACGAAGCCGCCGACCACGTCCGCCGCGAAGATCACCCACCAGGCCTGGAGCGGCCGGGTCACGGCGAGCATCAGCGGCGCGGTCTGGGCGGTGCCGACGAGTCCGGCGACGGCGCCGTTCAGTCCGTACTGGTTGATGAGGACGGGGATGGTGACGGGCAGCAGGACGGCGACCAGGAGGAAGGCGACCGCGTACGGCAGCCGGCGCGCCCAGGGGGAGGCGGCGCGGGCGAGCAGCGGCTCCCTGTCGGCCGACGGGGACGCGAGCGCGGTGAGGGCCTGGCGTCCGGCGGCCCGGCCGGCCCCGCGCAGGGCCGAGGCACCACGGGCGGCACCCCGGCCGGCGGCCCGTCCGACCACGCGGCCGATCGCACGTCCGGCCTCGCGCGCGGACGCGGTCGCGGTCGCGGTCGCGGACGAGGCCGCTGTGCCGTCGGCGGCGGCGAGCCGGTCGGCGATGGCGTCGCCACCCTTCGGCCGGGGGCCCTTCAGTCGAGGACGCTCCGGCCGGGGGCCCTTGGGTCGGGCGGCGTCCGGCGGATCCGCGGGGTCCGGCGTGCGGGCGGGACCCGGCGCTTGCGTGGCGTCCGGAGTTCGCGCGGGATCCGGCGCTCGCGCGGGATCCGGGGGCTCCGCCCGTCGCGGGGCCGGGACTTCGGGGATTTCCGTGTCATCCTTCATGGCCCGCTCAGGGTAGGCAGCGGGCCGAAGTCCGGGCGTCGTACCCGGGGATGGACCGTCCGGTCATACCGGGGTACGAGGAGAGGACCGGACACCGGCGATTCGTCCCGAGCGCCCGGCCCGGCGACTCGCCTTGAGCACCCGGCCCCCGCCCCCGCCCCGGTCACAGCTCGGCGAGCAGTTCCGCCTTCTTCACGCTGAATTCCTCGTCCGTGACGAGCCCCGCCCGGTGCAGTTCGCTCAGATGCCGAATCCTTTCAGCAACACCGGCGGGATCGCTCGCCCGCGTCGCCGCCCGCACCGGGACCGGCACCCGCGCGCCCGCGCCGCCGCCCCGGATCGCCGCGAGGACGGCCGCCGCGAACGGCAGCGACTGGTGCACCGGCCCGCGCCCGCCGCCGAAGAGCAGCGCGGCCGGGTCGTGGTCCGGCGGGACCGTACCCCCGTCCATCCCGCCGCCGGAGCCACCGGAACCACAGCCGGGCGCGTGGTCCTGCTCCCGGCCCCGGGGCAGCAGCCGCAGATAACCCTCGAACAGCTCCGGCGAACGCCACACCACGCCGCACAGATCGCGCGCCTGGAAGGTCTGGTCGCCCGCCTTCCACTTCTCCGACGACGCCCCCGACCACGACCAGCGGAACGCCACCTCCGACACCCCGTCGAAGCTCGCCTTCCCGTCGTACGCCTTGAACGACTGCGGCCCCTGCGGCGCCTCCACCAGGAAGCCGTCGGCGGGCCGTTCGGCGTCCCGCGGCGCGAGGGCGGAGAGCAGCTCGCCCTGGTAGTACTCGGCGAGGGTCTCCCGGTCGGCGGGCAGCACGAGGCGGTACGGGTCGTTCCCGTCCTTCAGCTGTCCCGCGGCCGCCTCCATCAGCGGATCGGCACCGGCTCTCGGCACGGCGTGCAGCACGACGGTCCCCCGCACCCCCGGCGTGAGCGTCACGGACGCCAGTGCCTCGTGCGGGATCCGCCGCTCGCGCAGCGCCTGGAAGAGCTTCGGTGTACGAATCCCCCGTTCGAAGCGGATGACGACTGCGTCGCTCTCGAACTCCCAGGTGGCATGAATTCCGGCCAGCACATCACCCATACGCCTCATCGTATGCGGCCTATGCCCCGACGTCGCCCCTCCGTAAGGACCGTAAATCCGCCGCGATCTACGCGCGTCGGACCGGTGCCGGGCCGAAAATTCCACGGAGACAAGCACGGTCGGCGCCCGCGCAGGCCAGCGAACGAAACGCGCCGACCCCGAGCGCGGCAAAGTTCGCGAGGCTCCGGGTGCCCGGCTCGAAGTACCCGGCGTGCCCGTTCGCGCCCGCCGCCGACAGCAGCCGCGCCCCGAACTCCGGCGCCACCGGATCGGTGCCGTGCCCGACCCCGCCCAGCTCCAGGTGCGGCACGTCCGCGATCCAGTCGTCGGCGTCGCGCATCGCCCACACCCGGGCCCCGGTCTCCAGATCGGCCGCCCGGTCGGCACGCATCCCGGGACTGCCGGCCACCACGACATCCGTGACGCGCGCGGGCAGCCGGGGCGCGGCGACCCCGCACAGCACGGAGCCGTAACTGTGGCAGAAGAGCACCACGCGCGCGTCACCGGGCAGCGCGGAGGCGAGACCCACGAGCCGCACCGCGCCGTCCTCGGCGAGCCGCCCCATGGCCGCGTCGATGCCGACGCCGACCGGCGCCGTGTAGTCGGCCCAGGCGATGACGGCGGTACGGACCCCGGGATCGGTGCCGCGCTCGGCGGCGTACAGCGAGTCGGCCATTCCGGCGGGAGCCGAGTAACGGCGCGCGGTCTTCTGGAAGGTGAGGAGGTTGGTGTCGACCCCGGGCACGATCACCGACACCCGCCGGGCGTGCTCCAGATCGCCCAGCACCTCCGCCGTCCGCCCCGCACCGCTCGGGTCGAAGGCGAGGATCTGACGGCCGGGCCGCAACAGGGAGGCGAACCGGTCGGCCCGCCGCCGCGCCTCGTGATGGCCGTCCGGGGTGAGCCGGGGGTCCTCGACGCGGGGCCGCTCGGCGGCCAGCGCGCGGGCCAGGGATATCCGGTTGGCGCGGTAGCGCAAGGAGACGGGGACGCCGTCGAGGTTGCCCACGACGAGGGGGTGGGCCGTGGCGAGCCGGACCCGCTCGGCGGGCCGCAGGGAGGCGAAGAACGCCGCGATCGTCCGGGCCGGCGCCGCCGGGTCGGGAAGCACGCGCCGCCCGATCCGGTCGTGCGCCCAGTCAACGAGTTCCTGGGCGCGAGCGTCCTTGGGAGTGTGCTGGGGCCGGATCGTGGTCCACCCGGTCGTCGCGAGGAGGACGAGGACCACGGCCAGCGCGAGGAGCATCCGCCACACGGAGAGGGTGGGCGAGGAGTCGAAGGAAGGCATTGGGGGTCACCCTAGGGGGCTTCCCCGACGGCCCGTGCGGCAGGTGACCCGTAGCGCGGGGGAGGGGCGGGAGCGGTGACGGTGGGTGAGATCACGTACGCGGGGACGGGATGTCCGGGGCTCTCGGGGGCACTTCGGCTCCGTACGGTGAGGGGGTCGTCACGGTCGTACCGGCTTCGTGCGGTGAGCGGGGTGTCGCGGCCGTCGCGGGCGTCGCGGTTGTCGGGCGGGTCGACGGAGCCCCTGTCGTCATCGTCGCCATCGTGGTTCGAGTGCCGGGCCGAGGTGGTCCAGGTATCGCTCGGTGAGCGCGCAGATGGTGTGGAGGGAGAGGTCGTCGCCGCGCCCCCAGAGCCGGGTGGTCACCCGCATCACCGAACTGAACGCGGCGACGGCGATCCGGGGGCGCGGGTCCTCGTCCACGTCCAGGCCCTCGCGCTCGGCGATCAGCCGGGCGATCCGCTCCTCCATCTCCGTGGAGCGGCGCAGATGCGCGGCGAGGAGGGTCGGCGTCGACTCGACGAGCCGGAAGTTGCGCAAGTACAGCTCGACGGACACCATCTCCTCGATGGCTTCCCCGACCGTCCGCCAGACCTGGAGGGTCGCGTTGCGCATCGCGTCGAACGGGCCTTCCTCTGCGGGACGTTCGGACAGAGCGCGGACGAAACTGTCCTCCACCATCCGCTGGACGGCGAAGGCGACGTCCTCCTTGGTGGCGAAGTAGCGGAAGAAGGTCCGCTGGGAGACGTCGACGGCGTCGGCGATCTCGTCGACCGTGGTCCGCTCGTATCCCTGGGTGGCGAACAGCTCCAGTGCCACCCGCACCAGCGCGTCGCGGGTGCGCTGCTTCTTGCGCTCGCGCAGGCCGGGGGCAGGGGCAGAGGTTGTCACGTACGGAGCCTTTCGTCCGTCAAGTCTTCGGATGGAGTGGCGAGGTGGCCGGTGCCGCCGGCGGCGACGGTCGGCCGACGGCGTCGCCGGCAAGGTCTCCACGGTACGGAGTCCGCGCGTCGTTCCAGGTCGGCGCCGCTGTGAGCTACATGACAGTTACCGGCGCATGAAATGCTTTGTCAATTGTCAGTCGCTGACACTAGCCTGCTTCGTATGACTAGTCAGATCACCATGGACAAGGTCCCGCAGGGCCAGGGGGGTGACCCGGCAGCCGCCTCGGCGCCGGGGAAGGGACTGCGCGGCCACCCCTGGCTGACCCTGTTCTCCGTCGCCGTCGGCGTGATGATGGTCGCCCTCGACGGCACCATCGTGGCCATCGCCAACCCCGCCATCCAGAAGGACCTCGGAGCCTCGCTCTCCGACGTCCAGTGGATCACCAACGGCTACCTGCTGGCCCTCGCCATCGCCCTCGTCACCGCCGGCAAGCTCGGCGACCGCTTCGGCCACCGCCAGACGTTCCTCATAGGCATCGCCGGCTTCGCCGCCGCCTCCGCCGCGATCGGCTTCTCCGGCTCGATCGGGCTCGTGATCACCTTCCGCGTCCTCCAGGGCGTCTTCGGCGCCCTGCTCATGCCGGCCGCGCTCGGCCTGCTGCGCGCCACCTTCCCCGCCGAGAAGCTGAACATGGCCATCGGTATCTGGGGCATGGTCATCGGCGCCTCCACCGCCGGCGGCCCGATCGTCGGCGGTCTGCTCGTCGAGAACGTCAGCTGGCAGTCCGTCTTCTTCGTCAACGTGCCGGTCGGCGTCGTCGCGCTCGTCCTCGGCCTGCTGATCCTCAAGGACCACCGCGCCGAGAACGCCCCGCGCTCCTTCGACCTCCTCGGCATCCTGCTGCTCTCCGCCGCGATGGGCTCCCTGATCTGGGGCATCATCAAGGCCGGTGACTCGTGGGGCTGGGGCGGCGGCAAGACCTGGGGCTGCCTGGCCGCGGCCATCGTGCTCTTCGTGGTCTTCGCGCTGTGGGAGACCAAGGTCAAGGAACCGCTGATCCCGCTGCAGATGTTCCGCTCCGTGCCGCTGTCGGCCGGTGTGGTGCTCATGGTGCTCATGGCCTTCGCCTTCATGGGCGGCCTGTTCTTCGTGACCTTCTACCTTCAGGGCGTCAAGGGCCTCGGCCCGGTCGACGCGGGTCTGCGCCTGCTGCCGCTGACCGGCATGATGATCGTCTCCTCGCCGCTGGCGGGCGCTCTGATCACCAAGTTCGGCCCGAGGGTGCCGCTGGTCGGCGGCATGGTGTGCACGGCCGCCGCGATGTTCGGCATGCTGACGCTCACCCCGACGACCGACACGCTCCCGATGTCCCTCTGGTTCGCCCTCCTCGGCCTGGGCCTCGCCCCGGTCATGGTCGGCGCCACCGAGGTCATCGTCGGCAACGCGCCGCTGGAGCTGTCCGGTGTGGCCGGCGGTCTGCAGCAGGCCGCGATGCAGGTCGGCGGCGCGCTCGGCACGGCGGTGCTCGGCGCGGTCATGTCGTCCAAGGTGGCCGACGCCTTCCCGGTGAACTGGAAGGCCGCGGGCATCCCGGTGCCGGCGGACCCGCGCCTGGAGCAGGCCGCCGAGTTCGGCATCGTGCCGCCGGAGCTGGCCAAGGCGCCGGGCATGACGCCCGACCTGTTCGCCACCATCGGCAAGGTCATCCACGAGACCTTCATGGACGGCATGGGGCTTGCCTTCACCGTCGCCGGCGGCGTGGCCGTCGTCGCGGCGCTGGTCGCCGTGCTCACCAAGCGCGGTGAGAACGCGGAGGCGGGCGCGGGCGCGGCCCACATCTAGCACTGGCCGGTCCGGCCGGTCCGGGCACTCTGGTCGCTTCGGGGCTCTTCTGAGGGGTCGTCACCCATTCGTGTGAATGGGGGCGGCCCCTCTTCCCTTGGTGGATCTCGTGAGGCATTCTCTGATTACAGAGAGTGACGACACGGGGGTTCACCTGCATGTATGCGATGACGAAGAAGGTCGCGAAGGCGGCGGCGGGCGCGGCGGAGCTGTGGCCGCCGAGGCTGGAGAGCTCGGAGCGGAAGCGGCCGAACGGGCCGAACGAGACGCACTCATCGAACAAGTCGAACGGGGGGTATGGGGTGTACGGGGTGTACGGGGTGTACGAGCTGGACAAGGCGCACGGTGCGCACAGGGCCTACGGGGCCGACAGGTCGAACGCCATCCGCAGGCCGGGCAGGGCCAGGGGTAGGGCGCTGCCGGTCGCCGGGGCGCTGACGGCGGGCCTGCTGCTCGCGATGCCGGCGGCCGGAGCAGCGGCCGTTCCCTCGGCCTCGGCGGTGACACAGGCTTCGGCCTCGGCCCCGGCGCGGGCCATGGCGGGGGCAGCTCCGACGGTGGCACGGGCGGGCGGCCAGCTCGGCGTCTGCGGACCGGGCCAGCTCTGCCTGTGGCCGAAGGCGGAGTTCAAGGGCCGAGCCCAGACCTACGAGCTGTCGGCGGTCGACATCGACAGCTGTACGGCCCTGCCGGCGGGGATGAGCGCCCAGTCGCTGGCCAACCGGACGGGGCGGCCGGTCACCGCGTATCAGTCCGCCGAGTGCGCGGAGACGGGCGAGTTCGAGACCTATCCGGGGAAGGGCACGTGGACGCCCCAGACGCCCTATCAGGTGAGGGCCTTCAAGATCTGGGAGAACTAGCGGAGGGAGCACCCAGGTCATCGGCACCGGTAGGCGCCCCGGTGCCGGGGCCGAGACGGGGGAGCCGGGCCCTGGGTTGTCCGGGGCGGGCCGCCCTGGCCCAGGCCGGACGGCTGGGACCGGATCGGCCGGGGCTGGGGCCGGGCCGGCCATGATCAAGCGGTCAGAGCCGGGACGGCCGGGACCGGTTGGTCGACATCGGGGCGGGCCGTGATCGGGGGTCGGGGCCGGGCATCTGGGACCAGCTGGTCGAGATCGGAACCGGCCGTGATCGGACGGCCGAGACTGGGCCGGCCAGGGATGGGTGGCCGAGACCGGGACTCGCCATGAACGGGCAGGTTGGGACCGGGCCGGCCGGGACTTGGACGGTCAGGGTCGGCCCCGGCCGTGCTCGGGAGGTCGGGCTGGGCGGTCGAGAGCGGGGCCGGTCGTCCCCGATCGGTCGCCGTGCCCGGGCGGTGCCGGTCGGAACCAAGTCCCCGGCCGGTGCTGGGCGACGGCCCGGCGTAGGGCGGCCGGCACCTGCCCACGGCCCACCGACCGCCGGAGCCGCGCCGCCGGCCGCCCAGCACCGCCCTGCGCCCGGACCGCGCGCAGGGCCGGGCTGAGCGGGCGCGGGGCGGGCACACACGCGGCCAAAGGGGGGAGGGGGGAGCTGGTCCGCGCCGCGGCGGACGGCGTAGCGGATGGCCGCGTCGACGTCGCGCCACTCGGAGTCGCCGAGGTGGGCG
>NZ_JBEYZX010000021.1:0-102034 GCF_040646255.1 Streptomyces sp. NPDC046203
GCGGACGGCGCGCCCTCGTCCCGTACGAGCCAGGTGACGGTGGCGTCGGCGGCCGTCTCCAGCTCCAACCGGTCCTCGGTGTGCGGGACTTCGAGGAAGACGCGGACGGGGAAGCCGGCGGGCAGCCGCTCCAGGATCCCGGCGACGGCCGGCAGGGCGGTCTCGTCGCCCCAGAGCAGGGCGGCGTCGGCGTCGGAGGGGGGCCGGAAGCGTACCCCGGTGTTGTCGGCCGAGGCGGGGCCCAGGACGACCACCCGGTCCCCGGGCCGGGCCCCCTCGGCCCAGCGGCAGGCGGGCCCGCCGTCCGGGTGGACGGCGAAGTCGATGTCGATCTCGGTCGTCCCGTCCGGCGCGGTGCGCTGGGCGCGGACGGTGTACGAGCGCATCACCGCCCGCTCCGCGTGCGGCATCGCGCGCCAGGCGCCCAGGATCGCGTACATGTCCGGGGTGCCCAGCGGTGGCAGGACGGGCGCGTCCTGGCCCGGGTGCGGCAGGAAGAGGGAGAGCGACTGGTCGTGGCCCCCGGAGCGGAAGCCCTTCGTCGCCTCGCCGGTGAAGGTGACCCGGACCAGCGACCGGCCGAGCCGCCGCGTCCGGTCGACCTGGAGGGGGAAGAACTGGAACGGGGCGGTCTCGGCGCGGGTCATGGGTCAGGCCACCTTCTTCGCGTTCTCCAGGGCCTTCGCGAGGTCCTCCAGGAGCGGGGCGCACTTGGCGTACGAGTAGACGGGCTCGGTGACCCGCGGGAAGACCTGGCCGGCCTTGACGGCGGGCAGCGCGGCCCAGGTCGGCTTGGCCTTGAGGGCCTCGGGCTGCAGGGCGGAGGTGCGGTTGTCGAGCAGGATGACGTCGGCCTTGTACTTGTCGACGTTCTCCCAGCTCAGCAGCTCGAACCAGCCCGAGGGGTCCAGCTTGTCCGGGACGACGAGGTCGACGCCCAGCTCCTGGAAGAAGAGGGTGTCGGTGGGGCGGGCCGGGGCGGAGACGTAGAAGGTGTCGGGCGAGCCGGAGCCGATGAGGACCTTCACGCCCTTCTTCGCCTTGGCGGCCTTGCGGACCCGCTCGGCGGCCGCTTCGAAGCGGGCCTTGTCGGACTTGATCCGCTCGCCGTTCACATCGGCGCCGAGGGAGGCGGCGAGGTCGGCGTGGCGCTGGAGGACGAAGGGCATCGACTTGCCGGCGGCCCACAGGGCGACACTCGGGGCGATCTTGAGGATCTTGTCCTTCTGCTCCTCCGGCACGTACCAGAGGGCGTCCTTCTCCCACATGTCGGTGACGAGGACATCGGGGTCGAGCTTCAGGTACTCCTCGATCTTGAACTCGCCCCAGACGTTGCCGATGACCTTGACCTTATTGATGTCGAGGTCACCGGCCTGGACGTCCGCCGTCACCGCGCCGGTCTTCGCGTCCTTGACCGTGGTCGGGCCGAAGACGCCCTTCACCTCGACGCCGAAGTCCTTCAGGGCGGCGGCGGTGCCGGTGAAGGCCACGATGTTCTTCGGGGTCGTGTCGCGCTTCACCTGAGTGCCGCGGTCGTCCGTGAAGCTCCACGCGCCGCCCTTGCCGCCGTCGGCGGCGGGCTTCCCGGACTCCTTGTCGTCCCCGCCGCCGCAGGCGACGAGCGCGGCGCCGAGCCCGAGGGCGCCGCCCGCGGCGAGCAGTCCGCGGCGGGTGAGGGAGGTGGCTCGGGCGGAACGGGGCATGGCGAAGTCGCTTTCGTGCGTGCCGGAGACCGGCCTGTCGGGTTGACGTTAGGTTAGCCTAACCTCAATTATGTGTCGTCAGGCAGGGGGAAACCGTTCGCGCGGCAGCCCCTGGCCCCCCACGAAAAAGGGGGCGGGGCGCACGGCCTTCGCCGTACGCCCCGCCCCACCTCGCCTTGTCCGTCAGGCGCCGGGGATCAGCCCCCGATCCCCAACTCCCGGGCGATCAGCATCCGCTGGACCTCGCTCGTGCCCTCGCCGATCTCCAGGATCTTGGAGTCGCGCCACATCCGGGCCACCGGGTACTCGTTCATGAAGCCGTAGCCGCCGTGCACCTGGGTGGCCTCGCGGGCGTTGTCGACGGCGACCGTCGAGGAGTACAGCTTCGCCATCGCCGCCTCCTTCTTGAACGACTCGCCGTTGACCAGCCGCGAAGCCGCGTCACGCCATCCGACGCGGGCCATGTGGGCGCGCATCTCCATGTCGGCGATCTTGAACTGGATGGCCTGGTACTCGGCGATCGGCCGTCCGAAGGAGTGGCGCTCCTTCGCGTACTTCACCGACTCGTCGACACAGCCCTGCGCCAGACCCGTGGCCAGCGCCGCGATCGCGACCCGGCCCTCGTCCAGGATCCGCAGGAACTGCGCGTAGCCCCGGCCCTCCTCGCCCAGCAGGTTCCCCACCGGCACCCGCACGTCGGAGAACGACAGCTCACGGGTGTCGGAGGAGTTCCAGCCGACCTTCGAGTACGGGGCGGCGACCGTGAAGCCGGGCGTGCCGGACGGGACGATGATCGAGGAGATCAGCGGCCGGCCGTCGGGCTTGCGGCCGGTGACCGCCGTGACCGTCACCAGGCCCGTGATGTCCGTACCGGAGTTGGTGATGAAGCACTTCGAACCGTTGATGACCCACTCGTCGCCCTCGCGCACGGCCGTCGTCCGGGTGCCGCCCGCGTCCGAGCCGGCGCCCGGCTCGGTCAGACCGAACGCGCCCAGCATCTCGCCGGAGCACAGCTTCGGCAGCCACTCGCGCTTCTGCTCCTCGGTGCCGAACCGGTAGACCGGCATCGCGCCCAGCGAGACGCCCGCCTCCAGGGTGATGGCGACGGAGGAGTCGACCCGCGCCAGCTCCTCCAGGGCGATGCCGAGGGCGAGGTAGTCGCCGCCCATGCCGCCGTACTCCTCGGGGAACGGCAGGCCGAACAGGCCCATGCGGCCCATCTCGGCGACGATCTCGTAGGGGAACTCGTGCCGCTCGTAGAGGTCGCCGATCTTCGGGGCGACGACGTCGTGGGCGAACTCCTCCACGGTACGGCGGAGTTCCTCGTGCTCTTCGGAGAGCCGGTGGTCGAGGGACATGCTCAGGACTCCTTGGGAGAAAGCGCGCGGACGGTACGGGACGGGCTCGGGCGGCCGAGCCGCTCGGCCATCCACACACTCGTGGCGGTCAGGGCGGCCAGGTCGACCCCGGTCTCGATGCCGAGACCGCGGAGCATCCACACCAGGTCCTCGGTGGCGAGGTTGCCGGTCGCGGACTTGGCGTACGGGCAGCCGCCGAGGCCGCCGGCGGACGCGTCGAAAACGGTGACACCGTGCTCCAGGGCCGCATACGCGTTGGCCAGGGCCTGCCCGTAGGTGTCGTGGAAGTGCACGGCGAGGGCGGGCGTCGGGATGCCCTCCTCATTGAGCAGCGAGAGCAGTTCGAGGACATGGCCGGGGGTGGCCACGCCGATGGTGTCGCCGAGGCTCAGCTCGTCGCAGCCCATCGCGCGCAGCGCCGTGCACACCCGCGCCACCTGGTGCAGCGGTACGGCGCCCTCCCAGGGGTCGCCGAAGCACATCGACACATAGCCGCGCACCCGCAGCCCCGCCTCCTTGGCCTGGGCCACGACCGGGGCGAACATCGCGAGCGACTCGTCGACGGTCCGGTTGAGATTGGCCTTGGCGAAGGACTCGGTGGCCGACGCGAAGACGGCGACCTCCCGGGCGCCGAGCGCGAGCGCCCGGTCCAGACCGCGCTCGTTCGGCACCAGGACGGGCAGCCGCACGCCCTGCGCCGACAACTCCTTCACCAGCGGGAACAGCTGTTCCGCGTCGGCGAGTTGGGGCACCCACTTGGGGTGGACGAAGCTGGTCGCCTCGACCGTGTCGAGACCGGCCGCGGCGAGCCGCCGTACGAACTCGGCCTTCACCTCGGTCGGTACGGTCGTCTTCTCGTTCTGCAGACCGTCGCGCGGGCCGACTTCGTGGATCCGGACCCGCTCCGGTAGGTCGGAGGTCGGGACGGTCATCGGGAGACCGGCGGGGACTTCGACGGTGCTGGTCGTGCCTTCGGCGCTCATGAGGCGTCCTCCTCCTTCTCCAGCGGGGTCACCACGGCCAGGATCTGGTCCATGGCGACGGTCGTGCCGGGCGTGACGTCCAGCTCGGTGACGGTGCCGGCGTGCGGCGCGGAGATGACGTGCTCCATCTTCATCGCCTCCACCACCAACAGGCTCTGTCCGGCGGCCACTTCGTCGCCGACCGCCACCTTTACCACGGTCACGGTGCCGGGCATCGGCGCGGCCAGCGTGTCGGCCCCGCCGTGCCGGGCGCCGGACAGCGCGGCGGCGACCGGGTCGTGGTCCATGACGTGCCAGGAGTCGCCGTCCCGGCCGAGCCAGTCGCCGGCCCGGCGGAAACGGTGGGCGATGCCGTCCACGGTCACCGTGACCGAACGGTCCGTCACTCGTGCGCCCGCACAAGGGACTTCGACGGTCACCGGCTCGGCGCCCGGCACCCGCAGCGGCACCGTGAGCGGCTTCGGGGTGCCGCCGAGGCGCCAGCCGCTCGGTACCGCGAACGGGTCCGTCCAGCCCTCGCCCGTCGGCCGGGGCGCCAGGCCCTCGGCCCGTACGGCCGCGGCGGCCGCGTACACCTCGTCCGGAACCCCGTCCGGTACCAGCCCCTCGGCCTCGCGCTCGACCAGGCCCGTGTCCAGGTCGCCCGCGACCACGTCGGGGTGGGCGAGCAGCCGCCGCAGGAAGCCCGCGTTCGTCGGTACGCCGAGGGTGACCGTCCCGGCGAGCGCGGCGCGCAGCTTGCGCAGCGCCGTCGCCCGGTCCGGGCCGTGCACGATCACCTTCGACAGCATCGGGTCGTAGAGGGACGAGACCTCCGTGCCCTCGGCGAGACCGGAGTCCGTACGGACCCCGTCGCCCTGCGGCTCGTCGAGCGCGAGGACCGTACCGCCGGACGGCAGGAAGCCGCGCGAGGGGTCCTCGGCGCAGATCCGGGCCTCGATCGCCCAGCCGTCCAGCCGGACGTCGTCCTGGCCAAAGTCCAGCGGCTCGCCCGCCGCGACCCGCAGCTGCCACTCCACCAGGTCCAGTCCGGTGATCAACTCGGTGACCGGGTGCTCGACTTGGAGGCGGGTGTTCATCTCCATGAAGTAGTACGAGGCGGGGTCGCCGCCCGGCACGATGAACTCGACCGTGCCCGCGCCCACATACCCGCAGGACCGCGCCGCCTCGACGGCTGCCGCGCCCATCGCCTCGCGGATCGCCGGGGTCAGCAGGACACTCGGCGCCTCCTCGATGATCTTCTGGTGGCGGCGCTGGAGCGAGCACTCGCGCTCGCCCAGGTGCACCACGTTGCCGTGGGCGTCCGCGAGGACCTGGATCTCGATGTGCCTCGGCCGGTCGATCCACCGCTCCACGAGCAGCGTGTCGTCGCCGAACGAGGACCGTGCCTCGCGCCGCGCCGCCGCGATCTCCTCCTCCAGGACCGCGAGGTCCCGCACCAGGCGCATGCCCTTGCCGCCGCCGCCCGCGCTGGGCTTCAGCAGGACGGGCGCGCCCAACTCGTGCGCGGCCTCGGCGATCTCGGGGTCGGCGGCGCCCGGGACGACCGGCACCCCGGCCGCCTTGACGGTGGCCTTCGCCCGGATCTTGTCGCCCATCAGCGCGATCGCGTCGGCCGACGGCCCGATGAAGACCAGGCCGGCCTCGGCGCACGCGCGCGCGAAGCCCGCGTTCTCGGCGAGGAAGCCGTAACCGGGGTGCACGGCCTGGGCGCCGGTGCGGCGGGCCGCGTCGAGCAGGGCGGGGACGGAGAGATACGACTCCGAGGCCGGCGCCGGCCCGATCCGTACCGCCGTGTCCGCCTCCCGTACGTGCCGGGCGTCGGCGTCCGCGTCGCTGTACACGGCCACCGAGCGCACGCCCATCGCGCGCAGCGTGCGGATGACCCGGACGGCGATCTCGCCCCGGTTGGCGACGAGGACGGTGTCGAACATGAGGGGCGTCTCCGTCCGCGCGGGCGCTTGAGTCGTTTCGTGCGTCTGCTGCGTGTTCTGCGTGTTCTGCGTCTTCTGCGTCTTCTGCGTCTTCATTGTGTGGTGTCCCCATTACATCCGGAAGACGCCGAACTGGGGGTCGCCCAGTGGCGCGTTGGCGCACGCGGTCAGGGCCAGCCCCAGCACCTGCCGGGTCTCCAGCGGGTCGATGACCCCGTCGTCCCACAGCCGGGCCGACGCGTAGTAGGCGCTGCCCTGCGTCTCGTACTGCTCGCGGATCGGGGCCTTGAACGCCTCTTCCTCCTCGGCGCTCCACGCGTCCCCGAGCTGGTCGCGCTTGACCGTCGCGAGGACGGACGCGGCCTGCTCGCCGCCCATGACCGAGATCTTGGCGTTGGGCCACATCCACAGGAAGCGCGGCGAGTAAGCCCGGCCGCACATCGAGTAGTTGCCCGCGCCGTACGAACCGCCGACGACCACCGTCAGCTTCGGCACGCGCGTGGTGGCGACGGCCGTCACCATCTTCGCGCCGTGCTTGGCGATGCCGCCGTGCTCGTACGCCTTGCCGACCATGAAGCCGGTGATGTTCTGGAGGAACACCAGCGGGATGCCGCGCTGGTCGCACAGCTCGATGAAGTGCGCGCCCTTCTGGGCCGACTCCGCGAACAGGATGCCGTTGTTGGCGACGATGCCGACCGGGTGGCCGTGGATCCGGGCGAAGCCGGTGATCAGGGTCTGCCCGTACTCGGACTTGAACTCCTGGAAGCGCGAGCCGTCCACGACGCGGGCGATCACCTCGCGTACGTCGTACGGCGTGCGCGAGTCGACCGGCACCGCCCCGTACAGCCCGTAGGGGTCGGCCTTCGGCTCCTCGACCGGCTCGACCTTCCACGGCAGCGGACCGCGCTCGGGGAGCGTGGCGACGATGTTGCGGACGATGCGCAGCGCGTGCGCGTCGTCCTCGGCGAGGTGGTCGGTGACACCGGAGATCCGCGAGTGGACCTCGCCGCCGCCCAGCTCCTCGGCCGTGACGACCTCGCCGGTCGCGGCCTTCACCAGCGGCGGGCCGCCGAGGAAGATCGTGCCCTGCTCGCGGACGATCACGGCCTCGTCGCTCATCGCCGGGACGTACGCGCCGCCCGCCGTGCAGGAGCCCATGACCGCGGCGATCTGCGGGATGCCGGCGCCGGACATCCGGGCCTGGTTGTAGAAGATCCGCCCGAAGTGCTCGCGGTCCGGGAAGACCTCGTCCTGCATGGGCAGGAAGGCGCCGCCGGAGTCGACCAGGTAGAGGCAGGGCAGCCGGTTCTCCAGTGCCACCTCCTGGGCGCGCAGGTGCTTCTTGACGGTCATCGGGTAGTACGTGCCGCCCTTGACGGTCGCGTCGTTGGCGACGATCACGCACTCGCGGCCGCTGACCCGGCCGATGCCCGCGATCACCCCGGCCGCCGGGGCCTGGTCGCCGTACATCCCGTTCGCCGCGAGCGGGGCCAGCTCCAGGAAGGGTGAGCCCGGGTCGAGGAGCGTGTCCACGCGGTCGCGCGGCAGCAGCTTGCCCCGCGCGGTGTGCCGGGCGCGGGACTTCTCGCCGCCGCCGAGCGCGGCCTCGGCCAGTTTGGCCCGGAGGGTCGCGACCAGTTCCTGGTGCGCCGCCTCGTTGGCCTGCCAGGCCGCGGACGCGGGGTCCGCCGCGCTCGTCAGCACAGGTGCCTGCTGCATTCCACGAGCTCCTCTGCTCGGTTAATGAGCGTTAACGTTCATCTCCTCGCCAGGTTAACGACCGCTAACCGGGTTGTCTAGAATCGATTCCATGACCCCGCCTCCGGCCCCGACCCCCGCTACGCCCCCCGCTCGGACCTCCTCCGCGAGCCCTGCCAGGACCCCTGCCAAGGCCCCCGCCGGGACTTCCGCCAGGGCCGACGCGCCGACGCGCCGCGAGCAGATCCTCAGAGAAGCCGCCCGCCTCTTCGCGGAGCGCGGATTCCACGGCGTGGGCGTCGACGAGATAGGCGCGGCGGTCGGCATCAGCGGCCCCGGGCTCTACCGCCACTTCCCCGGCAAGGACGCGATGCTCGCCGAGCTGCTCCTCGGCATCAGCGAGCGCCTCCTCGACGGCGGCCGGCTGCGCGCCGCCGCGTCCGCCGGCGACCCGCGCGCCCTGCTCGGCTCGCTCATCGACGGCCACATCGACTTCGCCCTCGACGACCGGCCCCTCATCACCCTCCACGACCGCGAACTCGACCGGCTCAAGGACGAGGACCGCAAGCGGGTCCGGCAGCTCCAGCGGCAGTACGTCGAACTGTGGGTCACGGTCGTCCGCGAGCTGTACCCGGCGGCGGGCGAATCCGAGGCGAGGGCCGCGGTCCACGCGGTGTTCGGGCTGCTGAACTCGACACCGCGGCTCGGCGGGCCGCTGGGGCGCACGGAGATGGAATCGCTGCTCAGCGGCCTCGCGCACGGTGCGCTGTCGTCGCTGACGGCCCTCGCGGAGGCGTAGATCCGGTCTCCGGCGGCTCCCGTCTCCGGCGGCGGCTCCCGTCTCCGGTGGCGGTTCCGGGCCGCGGTCGCGTCCCCTCTCCCGGGCTGTCCGGAAAGCGCGGGTGCCCGGGGCGCGCGTCACTACGATGCCCCGGTAGCCGTGGACCGGCGAATCGTCGCCACCGGACGGGGTGGACACGGGGGACGCGGCGGACGGGAGGGCACGTGGCCACGAGGGACGCTCGACCCACGATCCCCGCGCCGGGGACCGCACCCGGCGAGACGGCGCGGCCGGACCGCCGGCTGAGAGCCACCGGGATCGGCGCGCTGGCCGTCCTGCTGTGGGCGTCGCTGGCGCTGTTCACCACCTTGACCGGGGACATACCCCCCTTCCAGCTCACCGCGATGGCCTTCGCGGTCGGCGGGATCATCGGGCTGCCCAGGGCGCTTCGCGGTGGCCGGGCACTGACCCGCGGGCTGCCCGCCGGCGCCTGGGCGCTCGGCATCGGCGGCCTGTTCGGCTACCACTTCTTCTACTTCCTGGCCCTGCGCAACGCCCCCGCCGTGGACGCCGGCCTCATCGCCTATCTGTGGCCGCTGCTCATCGTCGTGTTCTCCGCGCTGCTGCCCGGCGAGCGGCTGCGCTGGTGGCACACGGCGGGCGCGGTGCTCGGGCTCGCCGGCACGTTCCTCCTGGTCACCGGCGGTCAGGGGCTGCACCTGCGCGGCACCTATCTGCTCGGCTACCTGGCGGCGGCCGTCTGCGCGCTCGTGTGGTCGGCGTACTCCGTGGCCAACCGCCGCTATCCGCAGGTCCCCACGGACATGGTCGCCTTCTTCTGCCTGGCCACGGCGGCGCTCGCGGGCGTGGCCCATCTGCTGTTCGAGACCACGGTGCGGCCCGACGGTTGGCAGTGGCTCGCCGTCCTCGCCCTGGGGCTCGGCCCGGTCGGCGGCGCGTTCTACGTGTGGGACCACGGCACCAAGCACGGGGACATCCGGCTGCTCGGCACCTTCTCGTACTTCGCCCCGCTGCTGTCCACCGCGCTCCTGATCGCGGCCGGCCGGGCCGACGCGAGCCCGCTCGTCGTCGCCGCCTGCGTGCTGATCGCCGGCGGCGCCATGCTGGCCTCGGCGGACACCCTGCGCGCGGCCCGCCGCCGGAACTGAGGGCGGGGACCGTACGGGGTGCCCTGCCGGGCCCCGTCCCTCACGCGAGGAGCAGGGCCCGGCAGGGGAGCGTCAGGCGTCCACCGGCCAGGTTCCCCGACGGACCATCTCGGTCACCCGGTCGGCGCCGTTGGCCCGGACCAGCAGCTCCAGACGCATGCGCTCGATGTCCTCGGCGCTCCACTCGTCGGTCGCCATGGTCCCCTTCTCGTGCGACCAGCCGTTGTCGTAGTGGCGTACGACGTAGTCCTTCTGGAAGTCCCACATCTTCGTGCCCGGCAGCGGGGTGACGATGAAGGGGTTGGCGTACGCCATGCCGTGGCCCATGAGCGTGACCGCGTAGTCGATGGTCTTCTCGATCTGCTCCAGCGACTCGATGTACGGCTTGTCGCCCGGCCGTTCGGGCGGGTTGACGAAGCCGAGCATGAAGCCGCCGGTGACCTGGATCCCGTACTCGGTGAACATCTCCACGATCTCGCCGGTCGCCTTCTGGAAGGCGTTGAGCCGCGGCTTGCCCGACTCGACCAGGCTGTCCTCGTTGGCGCTCTCCACGGCGAGGTAGACGCTGTAGCAGCCGCCCTCGGCCATCGCTCTGATCAGGTCCCGGCAGGTGAGCCCGGACCGCATCGCCGCGAGGATGTTGCGGAAGTTGGGGTTGCGCCGCTCGGCCTCGTCCATGCCGTTCGCGAACTTCTCGCCCAGATGCAGCAGGACGAGGTTGAACAGGCTCAGACCGCCTTCCTCGACCCAGGGCAGATCGTGCTTGCGCAGGAGCTCGAAGACCCGCATCGCGTACAGCGGGTCGTGCAGCAGATGATCGTCCTCAAGCAGGATTTCGGTCACGCCGTGCTTGCGTATCTCGGCGAGGTGCAGGTCGAACCAGTCGGTTCCCAGCGCCCGCCAGGGGCCGTTCACCATCGGGATATAGCAGAAGTCGCAACCGACATTACAGCCGATGGTCGAGAAGATCTGTGCCCAGGAGCCGTGGTCGCGGACGCGCTTGCCCGAGGAGTGGTAGCCCTGCTCGTACTGGCGCATGTCCAGCATCCCGAAGTCGGGCAGCGGCATCATGCCGAGTCGCTGGTCCAGGCCCTGCCGCTTGGGCAGGATCCGCATGTACGGCGAGCCGGCGGTCGTCCGGACCACGGCTCCGTCGGCGCGCCGGTAGGCGATGCCGGGGACGGCGTCGATGTCGCCGTCCGTCTCGGTCAGCGCCTGGAGGAGGGCGGTAAAGGTCTGGTCGGCCTCGTTGACGACCACGTGGTCGAAGGGGGAATCGGGCACGGAGTAGCGCCAGTCGCCGCTGGGATGGGCGCCGCCGGTGACCGTCACGATCGCCGGGTCGATGTCCTTGACGAGGTCCGCGAGGGCGCGCGCGTTGCCCCACTGGACGGTGTAGATGCACTGGATGCCGACGATGTCGGGCTGGAACTCCTCGATGATCGCCCGTAGTTGCGCGTCGTCGAGGCCGTACCGGACCAGGTTGCTGCCGCCGCCGAGGTCGACGAGCCGGCTCTCCTGCTCCCAGCCGGCGAAGGGCGAGTCGACGATGCGGACGTCGAAGCCGGCGAGGCGGGCGTTGGCCGCGATGCGCAGCAGGCCGATGGGGGTGCCCGCCCGCTTCATGACCTCGAAGGTGTCCAGGCCGAGCGTGCGGAAGCTGCTGTCCTGCGGCGAGGGCTCCACGACCCTGGTGTACGAGGGCACGAGGAGCAGGACACGGGGTGCCTGGCCGAGGGCGCGCCGCCGGGATCCGGTGCGCGAGGTCAGCAGGGAGGGGTTGCCCAGGTGCCGCAGCGGTGCGCGCTGCGGGGCACTGGAGAACTTGACGGAAGGGCTTTCTATGATCACGGGCGAAGTGGAACCATGTCGCGTCACAAGCGCTCCAACTGTCCGATCCGACGGGGGGATTCGCACAGATCTTCGTCTCATTCGCGCGGCCGGGGCAGTGGGCAACGGAGAGATGGCGTGAATCGGCACATGTGGCTCTCCGTGTCCAGGGCATATGCCACGGTGGAGGGGCCGGCCCCCGCGTCCGAGCGGCGCGATCCGGGCGGGGGCGTACGGCGCGGGCGGTCCGGGGCGTACGGCGCGGGGCGTACGGCGCGTATGGCGCGAGCGGTCTGGGGTGTACGGCGCGGGGCGTACGGCGCGAGCGGTCCTGGGCGTACGGCGTGGATCGGCGGGAGCGATCGGCGGGAGCGTCGGCACGGTCCTGGGCGTGCGGCGTGGACCGGTGGGAGCGATCGGCGGGAGCGTCGGCACGGGCCGGTCGGGGTGGACGACACGGGAGGGCGGGGGCGTACCCGTAGGGGGTTCGGGTGGTGGGGCGGCAGAATGTGGGCCATGCCGATACTCAGCCGCGCCGCCCTCGTCGAGCACCTTGTCCGCACCCGTATCGCCGGCGATGTCGCCACGCCCCGTGACAACAACCTCGGCCACTACCGCGGCCTCGCCAACGGCGACCGGCACTACTGGTTCGGCCTGGAATTCGGCGACCGGTGGAGCGACGAGCAGGACGTCCTCGCGGTGATGGCCGAGCGGTGCGGCGTGGTCGACGATCCGGCGCACCGGGCCGGCCAGGACACCATCGACCCCGAGCTGACGGTCGGCGCGCTCGACCGGATGGCCGCGCGGCTCGCGAAGGCCGCCGCCGGGCGCGAGCGGGTGCTGTTCGCGACCGGGCACCCCGGCGCGCTGATCGACGTCCACAGCCGGGTCGCGGGCGCGCTGCGGGCGCGCGGCTGCGAGATCGTACGGATCCCGGGCGGGCTGAGTGCCGACGAGGGGTACGTGGTGCAGTTCGCCGACGTCGCCGTCTTCGAACGGGGCGCGAGCCTGTGGCACACCCACTCGCCGGAGCCGATGAACGCGATCCTCGACGGCATGGAGGCGCTGGGCGAGCCCGCGCCGGACCTGGTGGTCGCCGACCACGGCTGGGCGGGGCGCGCGGCGCAGCGGGGTGTGGACGCGGTCGGCTACGCGGACTGCAACGACCCGGCGCTGTTCCTGGCCGAGGCCGAGGGCACCATGCAGGTCACGGTCCCGCTGGACGACCACGTCCTGGACCCGCGTTCGTACGAGCCGATGACCGCGTATCTGCTGGACGCCGCCGGGCTCATGCGCTGAGGCCGGTGGGGCCTGAGGTGCCGGGGGTGGGATCGGGGCCGGGGTCGTTGTCGGGGCCTTTGGTGGGGGCGGGGCCGGGGCTCGGGGCGAGGCCGCCCGGGGTCGGGTCCAGGTAGACGCGCCGGATCGCCGGGATCCGGGCCCGCAGCCGGGCCTCGGCCTGTTCGCAGGCCCACTCCACGTCGGCGGCCGACGCCAGATCCCGGAAGTCGATCTTCGCCGCGACCATGAACTCCCGCGGCCCCTGGATCAGTGTCGTCAGGTCCAGGATCCCCACGACGTGCGGTACGGACAGCAGCTCCTCGCGCACCGCCGCCCGCAGCGCGCGCGGCAGCGGGCGGCCGACCAGCAGCCGCGCGTTGGACCGGCCCAGCACCCAGGCCACGTACACGAGCAGCACACCGATCAGGATCGAGGCGGTGCCGTCCCACACGCCCGAACCGGTGAGCTGCCCGCCGAGCAGCCCGCCCGCCGCGAGCAGCAGACCGACGAGCGCGGCGGAGTCCTCCATGACCACCGCCTTGACGGTGGTGTCCGGCATGAAGCGCAGATAGCGGGCGAAGGGCGTCCCCGTGCGGGCCGCCTCGGCGCCGACCTGGCGCACCCCGGTACGCAGCGAGTAGCCCTCCAGGAGGAAGGCGACGGCGAGCACGATGTACGAGACGAGCGGATCGCCCGGCGTCTCGCCGTGGGTGAGGGTGTGGATCCCGTCGTAGAGGGAGAAGACCGCGCCGCCGACGAAGGTGGCGACGGCGGCGAGCAGGGCCCAGACGTAACGTTCGCCCGCGTAGCCGACCGGATGGTCCTCGTCGGCGGGCTTCCCGCTGCGCCGCAGCGCGGCGAGCAGCATGCCCTCGGTGACGGTGTCGGCGACCGAGTGGGCCGCCTCCGACAGCATCGCGCTGGATCCGCTGACGACACCGGCGACGGCCTTGGCGGCGGCGATCCCCAGATTCGCCGCCGCGGCCACCAGGACCGTGAAGGTGCTCTCGCCGGTGTCGGCACCGGGACCGACACCACCACCGACCCCGGGTCCGCTGTCGGCTCCGGCCCGCTCTCCGCTGTCCGTCATGACAGGCGACGGTAGGGCCGGCCGTCAGCGCGGGACGCGAACGACACCCTCCTGGATGACGGAGATCGCGAGCCGCCCGTCCCGCGTGTAGATCCGGGCCTGCCCGAGTCCGCGTCCGCCGGCCGCGGTCGGCGACTCCTGGTCGTACAGCAGCCACTCGTCCGCCCGGAACGGCCGGTGGAACCACATCGCGTGGTCGAGCGACGCCCCGACCACGTCGCCGACCGCCCAGCCGCCCCGCCCGTGCGCGAGCAGGACCGAGTCGAGCAGGGTCATGTCGGAGACGTAGGTGGCGAGGACGACGTGCAGCAGCGGGTCGTCGGCGAGCTTGCCGTTGGTACGGAACCACACCTGCGAGCGCGGTTCGCGCGGCTGCCCGACCGTCCCCCACGGGGGCTCCTCGGCGTAGCGCAGATCCACCGCCGCGCGGGCCTCGATCAGCCGGTCGGCGACCTCCCTCGGCAGATGCAGCGGCAGCGTCTCGGCGGCCGTCGGCAGCGACTCCGGGTCGGGCGCGGCCGGCATGTCCGCCTGGTGGTCGAGCCCCTCCTCGTACGTCTGGAAGGACGCCGAGAGATGGAAGATCGGCTGGCCGTGCTGAACCGCGACCACCCGGCGGGTGGTGAAGGAGCGGCCGTCGCGGATCCGGTCGACGTTGTAGACGATCGGCGCGCCGGCGTCCCCGGGACGCAGGAAGTACGCGTGCAGGGAGTGGGCGAGCCGGTCCGCGGGCACGGTCCGGCCCGCCGCCACCAGCGCCTGGGCGGCCACCTGGCCGCCGAAGACGCGGGGGACGAGCGCGGACCGGGACTCGCCTCGGAAGATGTCCCGCTCGATCCGCTCCAGGTCGAGCAGATCGAGCAGGTCGTCCAGAGCGTCCGGGGTGACCGGGGCTTCCTGGGCGTCCGGAGCCTCCGGGGTGTCCTGGGCGTCCGGAGTGGCCGGGGCGCCGGTGGACGGGCCGGCCGGCCCGTCCACCGAGGGGTGCGTGTCGGGCACGGGAGCGCCTACAGGCCCATCGACTTGGCGATGATCGACTTCATGATCTCGCTGGTGCCGCCGTAGATCCGGTTGACGCGGTTGTCCGCGTACAGGCGGGCGATCGGGTACTCGTTCATGTAGCCGTAGCCGCCGTGCAGCTGGAGGCAGCGGTCGATGACGCGGTGCGCGACCTCGGTGCAGAACAGCTTGGCGCTCGCGGCCTCGGCCGGGGTCAGCTCGCCCGCGTCCAGGGCGTCCGTGGCGCGGTCGACGACGGCCTCGGCCGCGTCCACCTCGGCCTGGCAGGCGGCCAGCTCGAACTTGGTGTTCTGGAAGTGCGCGACCGGCTTGCCGAAGACCGTGCGGTCGGTCACGTACTGCTGCGCGAACCGGATGGCGGCCTTGGCCTGCGCGTACGCGCCGAAGGCGATGCCCCAGCGCTCGGAGGCCAGGTTGTGGCCGAGGTAGGAGAAGCCCTTGCCCTCCTCGCCCAGCAGGTCCTCGACCGGGACCTTGACGTCGACGAACGCCAGCTCGGCGGTGTCGGAGGTGCGCAGGCCCATCTTGTCGAGCTTGCGGCCGATCGAGTAGCCCTCGGACTTGGTGTCCACGGCGAAGAGGGAGATGCCGAAGCGGCGGTCCTCGGCGGACGGGGCGGAGGTACGGGCGCAGACGATCACGCGGTCGGCGTGGACGCCACCGGTGATGAAGGTCTTGGCGCCGTTGAGGACGTAGTGGGTGCCGTCCTCGGAGAGCTTGGCGGTGGTCTTCATGCCCGCGACGTCGGAGCCGGTGCCCGGCTCGGTCATCGCGAGGGCCCACATCTCCTCGCCGGTGACGAACTTCGGCAGGTAGCGCTGCTTCTGCGCCTCGTCGGCGAGCATCTTGATGTACGGGAGCGCGAGCAGCACGTGCACGTTGGAGCCGCCGAAGGTGACGCCGGCGCGCGAGGTCTCCTCGTACAGGACGGCCTCGAACTTGTGCGTGTCCAGGCCGGCGCCGCCGAACTCCTCGGGCACGTTGATGCCGAAGAGGCCCAGCTCACCGAGCTTGTAGTAGAAGTCGCGGGGCGCCTGGCCGGCGGCGAACCACTCGTCGTAGACCGGGACGACCTCGGCCTCGATGAAGGAGCGCAGGGTCTCCCGGAATGCCTCGTGGTCCTCGTTGAATACGGTACGGCGCACGAGCCGCCTCCTTGTGGTCCTGTCCTGTCACCGGGCCCCGGGCAACACGACATGCCAGGTGCCTAAGCGCTTGCTCACTCCAAGTTACCGACCAGTTGTCGAGGCTGTCCAGAGTGATGCCGCGCACTCCGGGGGCACCTCGGGGGCGCTCCGGGGCTGTTTCGGGGGCACCCCGAGGGCGTTCCAGGGGCGCTCCGGGGGCGCTGGGGCGGGGCTCGGGCAGGGCTCGGGCAGGGTGGGCGCGTGCGCCGGGGTGCGCGGGCGCGCGGCTCAGCGGGGGAGCTGTTGCAGGGTCCAGCCGTTGCCGTCCGGGTCGGTGAAGGCCGCGTACGAGACGGTCGGCTTGCCCGGTGCGCCCAGGGCCTCGACCTCGGCGACGTCGACGCCGCCCGCGACCAGTTCGGCGCGGGCGGCGTGGATGTCGTCGACGACGAGGTGCAGGCCCTGGACCGAGCCCGGGGGAGTGCCGACGACGGTGCCGAGGGCGATCGAGCACGCCGACCCCGGCGGCGTCAGCTGGACGACGCGGAAGGACTCGTCCGGGCTGTAGTCGAGGTCGACCGTGAAGCCGAGCCGGTCGGCGTAGAAGGCTTTGGCGCGGTCGACGTCGGCGACCGGGAGCGGGATCAGTTCGAGGCGGTAGTCCACGGCGGGATTCCCTTCGAGAGGATTCGAGAGGTGCGGTCCGCTGGGTGGCCAGTCTTCACCGATCGGGGGCGGGGCGGGCCGGGTACGGCGAACCGGCTGGTGGGCGCGGCGAGTTGAGCTCGGTGGTCGTGGCGGTCAGGGCGTACGGCCGAGGGCGAACCACAACTCCATTCGGACGTCCGGGTCGTCCAGGTCGCGCCCGCCGAGCAGGGTGGCGATACGGCCGACGCGCTGGCGGACGGTGTTGCGGTGGACACCCAGGGCCGTCGCCGTCCGGTCCCAACTCCCGTGCAGCGAGAGCCAGGTGCGCAGGGTCTCGGCGAGGACGGGGGAGAGGGGAGCGAGGAGGTCGCGGGCGTACGCCGCCGCCTCGCCTTGGTCCACCAGTGCCGCGAGCCCGCCGGTGACGTGCCGCTGGACCGGAACCCGGCGGGCCTCGGCGCGCCGCAGCGCCCGCGCCGCCTGCGCGTCGGCGGCGACGAGACCGTCCGCCTCGGCGGGGGCGCTCACCCCGAGGGTCCAGCCGGGCTGGGGCAGGACCGGCGCGGTGGGGAGGATGAGCCGTACGGAGGCGGAGACGGGGGCGGTCGGTGCGGCGTCCTCCGGACACTCCGGCCCGGCATTTGCCACCCCGGCACTCCCCGGGTCCACGAGCGAGGTGCCCAGCGCCGCCGCCAGGGCCGTCGCCGCGAACGGGGTGCCGTCGCCCCCGCGCGCGTGGACGACGGTCCACGGGCCCGGACCGAGGGCGCGGGCCGCGTCGGCCGGGGCGGCCCCGAGGAGGAGCCGGACCAGGGCCGTGTCGCGGGCGGCGGTGTCGGCGGCCCGGTCGTACGGCGCGGTCAGCAGGGAGAGGAGGACGACCGCGAGGCCCGTGATGGTCCGGTCGCCCGGCGCCCCGGGCTCCGCCGCCACGCCCAGGGTCAGCCCGCCCTCGCCGCCGCCCAGCGCGTACGCCGTGAGCCTCGGCCCGGCCCCGCCGCTGCCGCCGCCGTCACTCGCCGACGACGGGCCGCGCGGCCGGGACCGTACCACCCCCGCCAGCTCCGCGAGCGCCCGCGCCGTCTCCGGCGGCACCGCGCGCCCGGCCGCCGCCGACTCCGTACCGTCCGCCCCGAACAGCACCGCCCGCCCGTCGAGCCGCGCCGCCAGCGCGCCGAGGACCGCCGGTACCGGGTCGGGCCGGGCGGCAGCAGCCGCCAGGGACCGCTGGGCCTCGCTCACCCGCCCCAGTTCGCGCGTCCGGGCCCGCGCCATCAGCCCCCACAGCGCCCGCGCCACCGCCGTGAACGGTGTCCTCGGAGGTACCTCGATCAGCGGCAGCCCGAGCCGCTCGCACGCCTCGACCAGGTCCGCCGGCACCGTGTCGTGCACCGGCGTCACCCCGAACCCGAGCGCTGCCGCCCCTGCCTCCCGCACCCGTGCGGCGTAGCGCGCCGGGTCCATCAAGTCCGTTGGTGACGCCGGGAATTGCGCCCCGGCCGTCAGCAGCAGCTCGCCGCCGAGCAGATACGGGTACGGGTCGGCCATCTCGGAGGCGTGCACCCCCTGCAAGGGCGTGTCCGCCGCGTCCGACGGCCCCGCGAGCAGCCGCAGCCCCAGTCCGGCCTCGCCGAGCAGCGCCGACAGCGGGATCCGGGGGAGCGGGAAGGCCGGCGGGACCGGGGGGACCAGCGGGGCCAGGGGGGTAGCCGGGGCTTCCGGAGCGTTCACGTGAGTGGATCCTTCGTACATCGCAGAGCACCAGAGTGGAGGAAACCTACACTTCTGTGCCGCTCTCCGGCGTCCTACTGTCGTGCCGACCGAGATCCCCGGCACCCTGGGATCCCGATCGCCCCACAGCACCCCAGCACCGCGACACCCCGACACCCCAGCACCCCGACATCCTCAGGAGGACCGGACGTGAGCAGCAGCAGCGACCAGAACGCGAGCCCCCCGCGCGGCCCGATCGACTCGTCCCGCGTCCCGAGGTACGCCGGTCCCGCGACGTTCGCCCGGCTGCCGAGGCTCGACGAGGTCGGCACCGCCGACGTCGCCGTGGTCGGCGTCCCGTTCGACACCGGTGTCTCCTACCGCCCCGGCGCCCGCTTCGGCGGCAACGCGATCCGTGAGGCGTCCCGGCTGCTGCGCCCGTACAACCCGGCGCAGGACGCCTCCCCGTTCGCGCTCGCGCAGGTCGCGGACGCCGGTGACATCGCGGCCAACCCGTTCGACATCCACGAGGCCGTCGAGACCATCGAGGCCGCCGCCGACGATCTGCTCGCCACCGGCGCCCGGATGATGACCCTGGGCGGCGACCACACCATCGCGCTGCCGCTGCTGCGTTCCGTCGCCAAGAAGCACGGCCCGGTCGCCCTGCTCCACTTCGACGCGCATCTCGACACCTGGGACACGTACTTCGGCGCCGAGTACACGCACGGCACCCCGTTCCGGCGGGCGGTGGAGGAGGGGATCCTCGACACCTCGGCCCTCTCGCACGTCGGCACCCGAGGCCCGCTGTACGGCAAGCAGGACCTCACCGACGACGAGAAGATGGGCTTCGGCATCGTCACCTCCGCCGACGTCTACCGGCGCGGTGCCGACGAGGTCGCCGACCAGCTGCGGCAGCGCATCGGCGACCGCCCGCTGTACATCTCCATCGACATCGACTGCCTCGACCCGGCCCACGCGCCCGGCACTGGCACCCCGGAGGCGGGCGGCATGACCTCGCGCGAACTCCTGGAGATCCTGCGGGGGTTGTCCTCCTGCAACCTGGTCTCGGCGGACGTGGTGGAGGTCGCCCCGGCGTACGACCACGCGGAGATCACCGCCGTGGCCGCCTCCCACACCGCGTACGAGCTGACCACGATCATGTCCCGCCAGATCGCCGCCGCCCGCTAGGAACCGTCCGGGGGCTCTCCGCCCGCCCTGCGCACCAGGGGTGCCGGCCAACAGGCCCGGCACCCCTGATCGTTCGCGGATCGTTCGCGTCTCGTCCGCGTTTCCTCCGGCCGGGAATCGCCGGCCGTCATCGATGCGGAAGGCGCGTCGGCCGCCCGGCCCGGGTCCGGGGCGGGGAGGTCATCGCGGTGTTCCGCCCGCGCGGGAGGGAACGGCGACGAGCATGACGAGCGTGGCCAGGGCGAAGAGGCAGGCGATGACGAGGAAGACCAGCGCGTAGCCCTCGGCCGTCCGCGCCGGGCTCGCGGCGCCGGTGTCCTGCCCGATACGGGCGGTGGCGACGGCGGAGAGCGCGGCCAGGCCCAGGGCGCCGCCCATGTGGCGGGTGGTGTTGCTGATGCCGGAGGCCGTGCCCATGTCCTCGGCGGGCACGCTGCTGGTGGTCAGGGAGGTCAGAGCGGTGGCGGCGTAGCCCAGGCCCAGGGACATCGTCACACCGGGCAGCAGGAGAGCGGCCACGTAGCCGCCGTCGGGGGTCATGGCCGTGTACTGCCACAGCGAGCCGGCCGCGGTGAGGGCCAGGCCCGCGGTGATGACCGTCTTGACGCCGGTGCGCTGGGCGAGACGGGCGGCGTGCTTCGAGGAGATCGCGAGCACCAGGGAGTGCGGCAGGACGGCCAGACCGGCCTGCAGCGGGGAGTAGTGCAGAAGGTTCTGGGCGTAGAGGTTCAGGAAGAACCACATCACCACCATCATCAGACCCACCGGCACGATGCCGGCCGTGGACGCGCGCAGGCCGCGGTCGGCGAACAGCCGCAGGGGCATCAGCGGGGCGGCGGCGCGGGCCTCCACCCGCACGAACAGCGCCAGCAGCACCACACCGGCGGCCAGCGGCAGCAGAGTGCCGGCGGCCTGCCAGCCCAGCGCCTCCGAGCGGCTGACGCCGTACGTGGTGGCGGCCAGCCCCGCGCACACCAGCACGGCGCCGGGCACGTCCAGCCTGGCCGTGCCCGCCGGGCGGGTCCGGGGGAGCCAGGCCAGGGACCCGATCAGTACGAGCACTCCGACGGGGACGTTGACGAGCAGGACCGAACGCCAGGAGAGGTACTGCACCAGTACCCCGCCCACCAGGCTGCCGGCGGCTCCACCGGCGGAGGCGACCGCACCCCAGGTGCCGATCGCCCGGGCGCGGGCGGCCGGCTCGGTGAAGGCGGTGCTCACCAGGGTCAGCGTGACCGGCGCGATCGCGGCCGAGCCCAGCCCCTGCGCGGCCCGCGCGGCGATGATCTCCCAGGGCTGCTGCGCCAGTCCGCCACCCAGACTCGCGAGCGTGAACAGCGCCGTGCCGGCGATGAAGATCGTCCGCTGCCCGAGCAGATCGCCCAGGCGCCCGAACAGCAGCATGAACCCCGAGAACGGGATCACGTAGGCGATGGTCACCCACTGCAGTGCCGCCGCGCTCATCCCCAGGTCCTCCCGCAGCGGCGGGAGGGCCACGTTCATCACCGAGACGTCGAGGATCACCAGGAACTGCCCCAGGCAGGCCAGGAAGAGCACCGCCCACCGGGGCCCCCGGCCTCGGCCGGGATCACGCACCAGGCGGTCTGAGGAGGGGGAGGGGACCAGGGTGTTCATCGGATACTGCCTTCGCGACGTCCAGGGGAAAGTGACCCGGCAACTATCGAGCCCGCCGTCCTTCCGCCCCCAGCCGTACCCTTGGTGCCAGGAAAGTCCCACGCTCCACCCGGGAGACGCGAGTGAAATCCCACACGCCGGACGCACTGGACGAGCGATTCCTGCATCTGCTCCAGCTCGATGCCCGTGCGCCCTTCGCCCGGATCGCCGAACAGCTCGGTGTCTCCGAGACCACCATCGCGCGCCGCTACCAGCGCCTGCGCGGACTCGGCCTGCGCGTCAGCGGCCAACCCGTACATTCCCGAGTAGGCCTGACCCGCTGGATCCTGCGGCTGCACACCGTCCCGCACGCCGCCGCCACGATCGCCGAAGCCCTCGCCCGCCGCTCCGACTCCAGCTGGATCACCATCGCCTCCGGTGGTACCGAGATCTGCTGCTCGATCAACACCCGCAGCCGCCGCGAACGTGACGTCCTGCTCCTGGAGAAGCTGCCCCGCACCCCCCAGGTGACCGCCATCAGCGCCCACTGCCTGCTGCACATGTTCACCGGCGCCTCCGACACCTGGCACGGCACCCGCTTCGGCACCAGCCCGCCGGCCGGGGATCCCGACACCCCCGCTCCCCCCGTCGCCCTGGACGCCACCGACCACGTCCTCCTCGGCCGGCTCGCCGTCGACGGCCGTACCCCCCTGGCCGAACTCGCCACCGCCACCGGACGCTCGCTCTCGACCGTCCAGCGCCGCCTGGACCGTCTCCGCGACACGGGCGCGATCGGCTTCGCCGTCGATTTCGACCACGAACTCCTCGGCTACCGCCTCGCCGCGCGGCTCTGGCTCCGGGTGAGCCCCGCCCACCTGCAGACCGTCGGCAAAGCCCTCGCCACACACCCGGAGATCCCGTTCGCCGCCGCCGCCACCGGCCCCTCCAACATCGTCGCCAGCGGTGTCTTCCGCGATCCCCACGATCTCTACCGCTATACGAACGAGAAGCTCGGCCCCCTGCCCATCGACGCCTTCGAGTCCGCCCCCATCCTCCGCGAGGTCAAGCGCGTCACCACGCCCTGAGCCGCCACGCCGGCGGCCCGGAGGGCGCACACGCGACAGGCCCATCTCTCTCCGACCGGATCGGTTCGGGAGAGACGGGCCTGTCGCGTGTGCGGGCGGTCGGGTGGTCGTGCGGTCGTGCGGTCGGGTGGTCAGACGGCCAGCGTCGAGGCGTAGGCGACGAAGGTGGTGAACTCCGCAGGTCCGAAGGCGAGGTTGGGGCCGGTCTTGTCCTTCGAGTCGCGGACGTACAGGGTGCCGGGCATGTCCGCGACCTCGACGCAGTCCTGCTCGCCGGCGCTGAACGAGGACTTGAACCAGGCGGGGCTGTCAGGGGTGGGGGCGGTCATGGGTGTTTCTCCTCCAGGCTCTTTTTGATGGTCTCGCGCGACGCGTCGGGCGATTGCGCGGTGGCGACGATCTGATCGAAGGCTTCCTCGAAGACCGCCACATCGGTGGTTCCCTCCACGAAGGTGCCGCCGCGCATCTCCAGATGGGCTCTCTCCCCCGATTCGCTCGGGGGAGAGGAGTCTGTCGTGGGGGTGGTCAGACGGTCAGCGTCGAGGCGTAGGCGACGAAGGCGGTGAACTCCGCCGGTCCGAAGGCGAGGTTGGGGCCGGTCTTGTCCTTCGAGTCGCGGACGTACAGGGTGCCGGGCATGTCCGCGACCTCGACGCAGTCGCCTTCGCCACCGCTGAACGAGGACTTGAACCAGGCGGGGCTGTCAGGGGCGGGGGCGGTCATGAGTGTTTCTCCTCCAGGATCTTCTTGATGGTCTCGCGCGACGCGTCGGGCGACAGCGCGGTGGCGACGATCTGATCGAAGGCTTCCTCGAAGACCGCCACGTCGGTGGTTCCCTCCACGAAGGTGCCGCCGCGAAGGTTCTCCAGATGAACGACGGTGGGCCAGGGCGAGGGGAAGTTGACGATGCTGAACATCCCGACCATGCCCGGGTGCCCATGGCAGTCGAGCGGCATCACCTGGACCGTGATGCCCTTGCAGTGGGAGACATCCAGCAGGTAGCTGAGCTGGTCGCGCATGGCGTCAGGGTCGGGGAAGCGCTGATGCAGCGCCGCCTCGCCGATCACCGCCCACAGGCGCAGCGGGTTCGGTGAGCGTTCGAGTACGGACTGCCGGGCCAGCCGGAGACGGGAGAGCGCGTCCTTGTCCTCGTCGGTCCGGGTGATCGCGGCGGCGTTGATGACCTGGCGGGCGTAACCGCCGCGCTGGAGCAGTCCGGGGACCAGGGTCGGGGAGAAGAAGCGCACGCCTTCCGCGTCGTTTTCCACGCTCAGAAGGTCCTGGGTCGAGTCGGCGACGTCACCGAACCCGGCCCACCAGCCTCTCTTGCCCGCGTCACGGGCGAGGGCGACCATCGCCTCGATGAACGCGGGGTCGGTGACGCCGTAATGGCCGAGGAGGTCGTGGACTTCCTTGACGGAGATATGGCGTCGGGCGTTCTCGACCTTCGACAGGGTGGGCTTGTCCCAGCCCATGAGTGTCGAGGCGGCGTCGACACCGAGGCCGGCCTGGACACGCTTCGCCGCCAACTGCTCGCCGAGCCTGCGGCGTCGCAGGGTGGGCCTGGCTCTCTGGTTCGGCATGACTCCTCATTCTCCCTTGCCGGGTGACGTCATGTCACCCATGGGTGGTCGCCTTCCCCGCTGGGGTTCGCGCCTTCCGCGCTGGGGTCGCATGGTGCTTGCGAGGGGTTCAACTCGTCGATGGTGGACAGGAATTCGAGTAGGTGCGCCAGTTGCTCACCCCTCGGATTCGGGAGCACTCTAGCTCTCGCGAAGGAGTGGCGGTTCGTCGCGACACGGGTGTGTAGGACGCTCCGTCACCAAGATCGGGCGTACCCCCATGCCGCCCGATCCGGGCGGTCACCGGGCCTTGGCCGGTGACCGCCGCTCCCCCCACGTCTCAGCTGTACACGCAGAGGAACGGCGATGACCGCGCCCCTTCCGATCACCACCATGACCCCCCATCCCGATGCGACTTCGGCTTGTGAGCACGAGCACGAGCACGAGCATGCCCCCGCTCCCGCCGCCCGCTGGAGCATCCAGGCCGTCACGGGGGCGACTGTGAATCACATCTCACCGGCCTCGATGGGGCCGCCCGGCTACCTCGCCCGGTATAAGGCCCGGCCGACGGCCCCCGGCGAGGCCCGGCGCGACGCCGTCCGCGCCCTCGAAGCGTGGGGGCTGGGGCAACTGGTCGAAACGGCCCGGCTTCTGGTCTCCGAGCTGGTCACGAACGCCGTGGTCCACACGGACTCACGGCGAATCGGCGTGGCGGTCACCCGGACCACCGAGACCACCGTCCGCATCGTGGTGCTGGACGTCGGCCGGACGAGAGTGCCCGCGTCCCGGCCGCCGGGCGACGACGAGGAGTCCGGCCGAGGCTTCTGCCTCGTCGCCGCCCTGGCCGACCGGTGGGGCATCGAGTACGTCACCACCGGCAAACGCGTCTGGTGTGAGCTGGACGCCGGAGGGCCGGACGCCGGAGGGCTGGGCGCCGGGGCGATGGCGAAGCCGTGACCGCTCCCCGCCGCGAGCTGGACGAGCCCGCCGGGCCCGCCACCCCTGATCTGTACGACCAGTGGGCTGCCGCCCGGCTCGAAGCGCTTCAGGAGGGGCTGGTCGACCTGGTGGGCGCGCTCCTCGTCGCTGAGAGTGGCGAGGATCCGGGGCTGGGGTCGGCGTTGGGGCCGGGACGCGATTCCGTGCCGCGCTGAGTCCCTGACCGAGCCCCGGCGGCACTCGTAGCGGAGTGAGGGGCGCGGTCCGCGTGGCTCGCTCATCCGGCGGCCGTACGTGTCAGGGGTGCCGGCCGACCGGCCCGGCACCCCTGGTCGTTCGCGGCTCATGACTTACGCGGCCGGACGGAGCCTCTAGACGCCGCCCCCACCTGAGGCCCGGAGCCTCCTCGGCCGCAGCAGCGCCACCGCCGCCGCCGTCAGCACGATGAAGACGAGCGTGACCGTCGCCATCGCGGTGGGTGCCTCGTGCAGACCGGGGCCCGCGACGGTGAAGAAGACCATGCCGAGCACGGTCACCCCGAGTGAACTCGCCGCCTGCTGAACGGTGCTGAGAGCACCCGACGCGGCACCGGCCTCCCGGGGGCTCACCCGGGACAGGGCCGAACCGATCAGGGTGGGCAGCAGGAGCCCGTTGCCGAGACCGCCGAGGGCGAGGGCGGGAGCCAGCCCGGTGGTGGTGACCTGCCCGTCCGTGAGGGTCAACTGCGCGGCGAGCAGGCCCAGTCCGAGAACGATCAGCGCCCCGCCGATGCCCGGCACCACGGTGCCGTGGCGGGCCGTGAGCCGTCCGCTGAGCAGCGAGCCGACACTGAAGAGCAGTGCCTGCGGGAGGAAGGCGAGGGCCGCCGTGAGGGGGCGCGCGCCGAGTCCGGCCTGGAGGAGCAGCGCGAGCGTGAACATGTAGGCGCCGAAATAGAGTTGGAAGAGTCCGACGGCGCCGACGAGCCGCACATAGGCGCGGTTGCGGAACAGGCCGGGATCCAGGACGGGTTCACCGCCGCGCGCCCGCAGGATCCGCTGCCAGCGCAGGGTGAGCCACCCGGCAGGTACGGACAGCGCCAGGCAGGCCCAGGTCCACCCGGGCCATCCCGTCTCCCGGCCGAGGGAGAGCGGCGCGAGCACGAGGGCCAGCGTCACGGTGACGCCGAGGGCGCCGAGCGGGTCGAACCGGTGCTGTCCGCCGGTGAGCCGGGGCAGCGCGACGCCCGCGAGCACGCAGGCGACGGCGCCCACGGGGACGTTCACCAGGAAGATGACCCGCCAGCCGAGCCCCAGGACGTCCGCCTCCAGCAGGACGCCGCCGAGCAGTTGGCCGGCGATCGAGCCCAGTCCGGCGGCAGCGCCGTGCCAGGCGGTCGCCCGGCCCCGGTGGGAGGCGGGGAAGCGGGCCGTGATCAGGGAGAGCACCTGCGGCACCATCACGGCGGCCGCGAGCCCCTGCGCGAGGCGGCCCGCGACGAGTTGGGCCGGGGACTGGGCGAGACCGCAGAGCAGGGAGGCGATCGCGAAGGACGCCATGCCGGTCGTGAACATCCGCCGGTAGCCGTACCGGTCGCCGAGCCGGCCGCCGGTCACCAGGCCCGCCGCGTACGCGAACGCGTAGCCGGAGACGACGAGTTCGAGTGCGGCATCACTCGCGCGCAGGTCCGAACGGAGCGTCTCGGTGGCGACGTTGACGACGAAGAGGTCGAAGCTCCCCATGAAGGTGGCGATCAGGGCGACCGCGAGCATGCGCCAGTCGCGAGGGGTGGGATGGGCCGCCGTGGGCGGGATCGTCTCTAACCGGGTGTCCGTCACGGGATCATCGATATCAGGGACACGAAATATCCCTCAACGAGTCTCCCTCCACCAGGCTGGTGAGCAGGGAGGGCGGTCCGCCCGGGACCGCCCGGGCCCGGCCCCGGATCAGTCGGTCACGAGGGCGCCCCAGCGGTCGCGGTAGCGGGCCAGCTGGCTCTCGTACCCCTGTTCGAACTCGGCGATCTCCTCCTTCGTCGGGTTCTTGGCGTACATCCGCTCCGGTGCGATCAGCTCGGCGATGTCGGCGTAGACCTGCGCTGCGGCCTTGGCATGATCGCCGCCCTTCTCCCGCGCGAGCAGAACGTGCTCGCTCGTGTCGCGCAGCAGCCGGACCACCGTGACCCGCGGCTTGTCGATCGTCTCCCGGCGCCGCGCGGGCTCCGCGAGCCGGGAGGTTCCCCCGGCCAGCCCCTCCAGCACCCGGAAGGCGGCATGCAGCCGCCCCCACCCGTACGGCTTCCCGTCCTCGACCCGCGCCATCGGCTTCCTCTCCCGTCCCAGCGTGTTTCCACCGCGCCGTACGACCGCCGGCCGGCGACCGCACCGGGGTCCTACCCACGCCGGGTCAACCCTCCCGGCCCCGATCGGGTCTCTTCGGCCGGACGGGGGTGATCGGAAGCGAGAGGGGCACCGTGGGCGTGAGCGGTGCGAGCGGTGTAAGCGGTGTGAGCGATGTGGCCGGCCTGGCGGAGACGGCCGGTGCGGGCGCCGGGGGGCGCCGGGGGCGACCCAGCCGCGTGGGGCGGCGCGGAAGGCCCCGGTAGCCCCAGCGCTCCGGCCGACGACGTGAGCAACCTCAAGGTCATCGCCCGGGGCATCGGGGACTTCCTGACGGAGACGGTGGGCGAGACCCTCGCCGATCTGATCCTCCAGGGACTCGCCTGCGCACTGCTCGCCGCCCTGGCGGCGCTCACCTACCTCGGCTGGTCCTTCAGTCCGCATCTCACCCTCGCGGGTGCCGGAGCGCTCGGGGCCTTCCTCGCGTACGGCGCCGTGTCCGCCTTCCGTACCCCTGCGAAGTCCCGCCGCTACCGGTGGTTCGCCGCGGCCGGCGCCATCGCGTTCACCGCGGTCGCCGGCGTGGCGGTCTTCCTGCTGCTCTACGGCACCGGCTGTGGCTGTCTGTGACCCTGCCCGGGTGCGAGGCCCCGGCCGCCCCCTGGCCCCGCCCCGCCCCTCCCGCCCCAGCCCCCGCCCCGGACCTAGGACCTCCGACCGGTCTTCCCGCGTAATTATTCAGATGGGATGAAAAGCCAACCCGGCCGTGTTGGGCCTTGCGGTAGACCAGCAAGGATGGGAGGCGCCGCGTGGCCGTCGTGGGGCAGGAACGGACACAGGAGCGGGCGGGGGACCGTCCGCGGCAACAGGGCTGGGCGCGCAGGCTGTGGGGGTACGCCTGGCGCTACAAGACCGACGTGGTGCTCGCGCTCGGGTCGTCGCTGGCCGGCATGGCCGTGCTCGCGCTCGTCCCGCTCATCACCAAGGTGATCATCGACGACGTCATCGGCGCCAAGACCGGCTCCCTCACGATGTGGACCGGCCTGCTCATAGCCGCCGCCGTCGTCGTCTACGTCCTCACCTACATACGCCGCTACTACGGCGGACGCCTCGCCCTCGACGTCCAGCACGACCTGCGGACCGAGATGTACGGGACGATCGTCCGGCTCGACGGACGGCGCCAGGACGAGCTGTCGACCGGCCAGGTCGTCGGGCGCGCCACCAGCGACCTCCAGCTGATTCAGAGCCTGCTCTTCATGCTCCCGATGACCATCGGGAACATCCTGCTCTTCCTCATCTCGCTCGGCGTGATGGCCGCGCTCTCGCTCCCGCTCACCCTCATCGCGCTCGCCGTGGCGCCCGCGCTGTGGTGGATCGCCCGCCGCAGCCGTTCCCGGCTGCACCCCGCCACCTGGTACGCGCAGGCGCAGGCGGCCTCCGTCGCGACCGTCGTGGACGGCGCCGTCACCGGCGTCCGGGTCGTGAAGGGCTTCGGCCAGGAGGAGCAGGAGACCGGCAAGATCCGCGAGGCCGGCCGGAAGCTGTTCGCGGGCCGGCTGCGGACGATCCGGCTGAACGCCCGCTACACCCCCGCCCTCCAGGCGGTGCCCGCCCTCGGCCAGGTCGGCGTGCTCGCGCTCGGCGGCTGGCTCGCGTACCGGGGCCAGATCACCCTCGGCACCTTCGTCGCCTTCTCCTCCTACCTGGCCTCCCTCGTCGGCCCGGTCCGCATGCTCGCCATGGTCCTCACCGTCGGCCAGCAGGCCCGGGCCGGCGTCGAGCGGGTCCTGGAGCTGATCGACACCGAGCCGACCATGACCGACGGCACCACGGAGCTGCCGGCGGACGCCCCCGCGACCGTCGAGTTCGACGACGTCTCCTTCGCGTACGGCAAGCCGGGCGAGCCCGGGACGGAAGAAGCCGAAGAGGAGGCCAGCGGGACCGGCGGCGGAAAGGCCGTCCTCGACCGCTTCTCCCTGGAGATACGCCCCGGCGAGACCGTCGCCGTCGTCGGCGCCTCCGGATCCGGCAAGTCCACCGTCTCCCTCCTCCTGCCCCGCTTCTACGACGTGACCCGCGGCACCGTCCGCGTCGGCGGCCACGACGTCCGCGACCTCACCCTCGACTCGCTGCGCGCCGCCGTCGGCATGGTCCCCGAGGACAGCTTCCTGTTCTCCGACACGGTCGCCGCGAACATCGCGTACGGCGTGCCCGGCGCCACCCGCGAACAGATCGAGACGGCCGCCCGCGCCGCGCAGGCGGACCGTTTCATCGCCGAGCTGCCCGAGGGATACGACACCAAGGTCGGCGAGCACGGGCTCACCCTCTCCGGCGGCCAGCGCCAGCGCGTCGCGCTCGCCCGCGCCATCCTCACCGACCCCCGGCTGCTGGTCCTCGACGACGCCACGTCCGCCGTCGACGCCCGCGTCGAGCACGAGATCCACGAGGCCCTGACCTCGGTGATGGCGGGCCGTACGACCCTGCTCATCGCCCACCGCCGCTCCACCCTCAACCTCGCCGACCGCATCGCCGTCCTCGACGGCGGCCGGCTCGCCGACATCGGCACCCACGAGGAGCTTCAGGAGCGTTCCGCGCTCTACCGCCGACTGCTCACCGACCCCGACGAACTCGGCGGCGTCTCGCCCGGCCACATCCTGCCCCCGGCCGTGGACGACTCCGAGGACACGGGCGCGGGCACGCCCGAGGACCGCGCGCTGCGCGCCGAACTGGACGCCGAGTTCGACGCCGAGCGCGGCATCACGCCCACCCTGTGGGTACGCGACGAGACCGCCGAGCGCGAGGCGAGCACGCCCGGCGCCACCCCGGAACTCCTCGCCGCCGTCGCCGCCCTGCCGCCCGCCGACGACACCCCGGACGTCGACGAGACCCGGGCCGTGGCCCCCGAGAAGTCGTACGGACTGCGCCGTCTGCTGCACGGCTTCGGCCGTCCGCTGCTGTTCAGCCTCGCCCTGGTCGCCGTCGACGCGGGCGCCGGTCTGCTGCTGCCGATCCTGATCCGGCACGGCATCGACCAGGGTGTCGACAAGATGGCGATCGGCGCCGTCTGGGCCGCCTCGCTGCTCGCGCTGCTCACGGTGCTCGTGCAGTGGGTGGTGCAGACGACGGAGACCCGGGTCACCGGCCGTACCGGCGAGCGGATCCTCTACACCCTGCGGCTGAAGATCTTCGCCCAGCTCCAGCGGCTCGGTCTCGACTACTACGAGCGCGAGCTGACCGGGCGGATCATGACCCGGATGACCACGGACGTCGACGCCCTGTCGACCTTCCTCCAGACCGGCCTGGTCACGGCCTTCGTCTCCGTCGTCACCTTCTTCGGCATCATGGTCGCGCTGCTGGTCCTCGACCTCCAGCTCGCCCTGGTCGTCTTCGCGACCCTGCCGGTGCTCGCCGTCGCCACGTACTTCTTCCGCCGCGCCAGCGTGAAGGCGTACGAGCTGGCCCGTGAGCGGATCAGTTCCGTCAACGCCGATCTCCAGGAGTCGGTCGCGGGGCTGCGGATCGTGCAGGCGTTCCGGCGCGAGCGGACGGGTGCGGAGCGGTTCACGGCGCGCAGCGTCGAGTACCGGGCGGCCCGGGTGCGCGGCCAGTGGCTGATCTCGGTCTACTTCCCGTTCGTCACCCTGCTGTCGGCGGTGGCCTCCGCCGCCGTGCTCATCGTCGGCGCGCACCGCATCGAGGCGGGCACGCTGACCACCGGCGCGCTGGTCGCGTACCTGCTCTACATCGACCTGTTCTTCGCGCCGGTGCAGCAGCTCTCCCAGGTCTTCGACGGCTACCAGCAGGCCACCGTCTCCCTCAAGCGGATCCAGGAACTCCTCCAGGAGCCCACCTCCACCGCCGCCGTCGGCACCCCGCGCCCGGTGCGGGCGCTGCGCGGCGACCTCGCCTTCGAGGACGTGTCGTTCGCGTACGGGGGCGGCGGCGCGGCCGACGAAGCGGCCGAGACCGGTACCGGTACCGGTGCCGAGACCGGCACCAAGACCGCCGGGGCCGCGCTCACCAAGGTCGACCTGCGGATACCCGCCGGCCAGACCGTCGCCTTCGTCGGCGAGACCGGCGCGGGCAAGTCGACGCTGGTCAAGCTGGTCGCCCGGTTCTACGACCCGACCTCGGGCCGGGTCACCGCCGACGGCACCGACCTGCGCGAGCTCGACATGACCCAGTACCGCCACCGGCTCGGCGTGGTGCCGCAGGAGTCGTACCTCTTCCCCGGGACGGTGCGCGACGCCATCGCGTACGGGCGGCCCGAGGCGAGCGACGCCGAGGTGGAGGCGGCGGCCCGCGCGGTCGGCGCCCACGACATGATCGCCGGGCTCGACGGCGGCTACCTCCACGAGGTCGCCGAGCGCGGCCGCAACCTCTCGGCGGGCCAGCGCCAGCTGATCGCCCTGGCCCGCGCCGAGCTGGTCGACCCCGATGTCCTGCTTCTCGACGAGGCGACGGCCGCGCTCGACCTGGCCACCGAGGCGCAGGTCAACGCGGCGACGGACCGGCTCGCCGGGCGTCGTACGGCGGACGGCGAGACCCCCGGCACGGGGCCCCGCACCACTCTGATCGTCGCCCACCGGCTCACCACGGCCGCCCGCGCCGACCGGGTGGTCGTCATGGACCACGGCCGGGTCGCCGAGGACGGCACCCACGACGAGCTGCTGGCTCTGGACGGCCGGTACGCGACGCTGTGGCGCACCTTCATCGGCGAGGACGCCGACGCCGACGCCGACGCCGACGCCGACACCGAATCCGACGCCGAGGACGCCGCTGGCGCCGAGGGCCGGCGCGGCGAAGGCCACGGCAAGGACCGGGCGATGGCCTCCGAGACCGGCTGAGGCCGCCCTGGGGGCCAGGTCACGAGGAGGGCGGTGCGTACGGGCGGTGCGTACGGGCGGTGTGTACGGGCGGTGTGTACGGAGCGTACGCACCGCCCTCCTCGTACCCCCGGCGTGAGCACGGAGGGCAACTAATTCGCCTTCCTGTGCGTCATCTGTGTGTACGAGACGGGGAGGTATGCGGGGGTGCGGAGGGAAACGGGCGTGCGCGGGCGCGCGGGGGGCGTACGGCGAGCCGGGCGCCGCGCCGCCGCGTATCCACTCGCCCTGCTGCTCGCCATCGGCACCCTCGTCCTCGGCGACCCGGGGGCCGGGAGCGCGAAGGCCGCCTCCGGCTGCCAGGGCCGGCCCACCCAGGTGATCGGCTTCGCCACCGGGGAACTGCGGCTGTACCGCACCCGCTCGTACGTCTGCGCCCTCGCCGTCGCCAAGCGGTCCGGCGCGCCCCGGCCCATGTCGGTGTCGCTCCAGGCGCGCGGCGGGCGGGCCGTCGTCGACAAGGGCCGCTTCGCCCGCCAGGCCGGACCGGTCACCGTCCACGCCCTCAACCGCTGTGTACGCGCCTCCGCCACGCTCGACGGCCGCTCCAAGGCCACGGGCTGGATCCTCTGCTGACGTCCCCTGTCGACACCAATTCCTGCCGACACCCTTCCCGCTGACACCATTCCTGCCGATACGACCGCGCATGCCACCGCCGACGCCACCGCCCACGCCACCGCCGGTGCCGTCACGAGCCGGGGCCGGATCCTCTGCTGATACAGAGGTAAGTGGCCGTCGGGTCTGGCGGTGCGGACACCGTCCCCGCTAGGTTCACGTCACCGTTGTGAACCCAGGGGAGGGTGAATGCGCAAGTCGCTGAGATGGCTCGTGTCGCTTTCGGTGGTCATAGGCACCGTCGGCCCGACGGCCACGGTGGCCACCGCCGCCGACACACAGGCGGCCGATGCCGGGCGGACCGCGACCGCGGACGCGGCCGTCAGCGCCGACATCAAGGACCGCCTGCTGGCGATCCCGGGGATGAGCCTCATCGAGGAGAAGCCGTACGCGGGTTACCGCTACTTCGTCCTCAACTACGAGCAGCCGATCGACCACAAGCGCCCGTGGGCGGGCACCTTCCAGCAGCGGATCTCGGTCCTCCACAAGGACACCGACCGCCCCACCGTCTTCCGCACCAGCGGCTACGGGCTGAGCACCACGCCGAGCCGCACCGAGCCGACGCGGATCATCGACGGCAACCAGATCTCCATGGAGTACCGCTTCTTCTCGCCGTCCCGCCCCGAGCCGGCGGACTGGTCGAAGCTGGACATCTGGCAGGCCGCCAGCGACCAGCACCGCATCTTCACGGCGCTGAAGTCGATCTACGGGAAGAAGTGGCTGTCCACCGGCGCCTCCAAGGGCGGCATGACGGCCACCTACTACGAGCGCTTCTACCCGCAGGACATGGACGGCGTCGTCGCGTACGTGGCGCCCAACGACGTGGTCAACAACGAGGATTCGGCGTACGACCGGTTCTTCGAGACCGTCGGTACCAAGGACTGCCGCGACCGGCTGAACAACATGCAGCGCGAGGCGCTGCTGCGCCGTAAGCCGCTGGAGAAGAAGTACGCGGCCTGGGCGGCTTCCGAGGGCGCCACCTTCAACACGCTCGGCTCGCTCGACAAGGCGTACGAGGCCGTCGTCCTCGACTTCGTGTGGGGCTTCTGGCAGTACTACGGCCAGGACGTCTGCGACCAGATCCCGGTCGCCGCCACCGCGAGCGACGACGAGGTCTACGACACGATCGACGCCTACTCGGGCTGGTCCGCGTACACCGACCAGGACCTGGAGGCCTACACCCCGTACTACTACCAGGCGGCCACCGAGCTGGGCTCGCCCAGCATCAAGCAGCCGCACCTGGCCGGGCTGAGCCGCTACGGCTACCAGCCCGCGAGCTCCTTCGTGCCGAAGGAGATCCCGATGAAGTTCAAGCCGCAGGTCATGCGGGACGTCGACAACTGGGTGCGGAAGAACGCGAACCAGATGCTGTTCGTCTACGGCGGCAACGACCCGTGGGGCTCCGAGAAGTTCCACCTCGACAAGAGCGCGCGCGACAGCTACGTGTACGTCGCGCCGGGCATGAACCACGGCGCCAACATCGACGGTCTCGTGTCCGCCGAGAAGGCCAACGCGACCGCCCGGGTGCTCGCCTGGGCCGGTGTCGACGCGCCCGCCGTCGCCGCCGCCAAGCCGCTCGCCCGCTACGACGCCCGACTCGACCAGCCGGTCGACGAGGACGCCACCCGGGAGCACGGCCTGCGTCCGTGACCTCGGCGCGGGGCATGAAGAGCGCCGGAACCGCGCGAAGTTGAAGAGATGAGAGACGAGCCGGCCCTCCGTCCCCGGCGGACGGAGGGCCGGCTCGCGTGGGTGCGGGCGCGGCGCGTGGGGCGTCCGCTTCCCGGTCGGCGCGGCTACGCGTACGACAGGCCGTAGCCCACCGGGTAGAGCGTCTTCGCCGGGTCGGCCGCGCTCTGCACGGGTACGGGCAGCCGACCGCGCGGATCGACCCGGCCCGCCAACACCCGTACCACCGCCTGGAGTTCGACATCCGTCCAGGAGTAGGTGGCGAGCGTGGCGCGCTGGCCCCGGGTGTGGGCCACGTCGTACGGGTTGCGGATGGCGATCGTCACGACCGGCACCCCGGTCGCCACCAGGCGGTCCACCAGGGTGCGCTGGGGGCTGGTGGCCGACAGGTTGTACGTGCCGACGAGGACCAGGTCCTGCCCGGCGGCGGCCGCCACCGCCTGGTCGATCTGCGCGGCCGTCGGCGTGGTGCCGGTGGACAACGCCCTGGCGGAGAAGCCGAGTTCGCTCAGCGCACCGGTCAGGGTCGCGGTCGGCGGTCCGGTGGTGCCGGACGGCGAGGCCGGGTCGGCGCCGACGACGAGGACCTTGGGGTGGCTGCGCCGGTTGACCGGCAGGAAACCGCCCTCGTTGACCAGCAGGGTCGTGGTCCGCTCGGCGATCCGGTCGGCGTGCGCGAGATGCGCGGCCGTGCCCACGGTCCGGTCGACGCCCGCGTGGGTGACGTACGGGTCCTTGAACAGGCCGAGCTTGGTCTTGAGCCGCAGGATCCGCAGGATCGATTCGTCAAGACGGGCCTCGGTCAGCTCGCCGTTCTTCACGGCGGCGAGCACCGCGTTCCAGGAGACCGACAGGTCCGGCGGGTTGAGGAGTTGGTCCACGCCCGCCTTGAGCGCGAGCACCGCGACCCGCGCGTCGCCGTACTTCGTCCGTACCCCTTCCATCCCGAGCGAGTCGGTGACGACCACGCCGTCGTAGCCGAGCTGCTCGCGGAGGATCCCGGTGAGGATCGGGCGGGAGAGGGTCGCCGGATCCTCGCTCGGGTCGAGCGCGGGCACGACGATGTGCGCGGTCATGATCGAGTCGATGCCGGCGGCGACGGCGGCACGGAACGGCGGCGCGTCCAGCGCGCCCCACTGCTCACGGGTGTGGGTGATGGTCGGCAGCCCGTAGTGGCTGTCGGTGGCGGTGTCCCCGTGGCCCGGGAAGTGCTTCGCGGTCGACGCGACCCCGCCCTGCTGGTAGCCCTTGACCTGCGCGGACACCATCGCGGCCACGGAATCGGGATCGGCGCCGAAGGAACGTACGCCGATGACCGGGTTGGCCGGGTTGACGTTGACGTCGGCGTCCGGGGCGTAGTTCTGCCGGATGCCGACGGCGGCCAGTTCGGCGCCCGCGATCTGGGCGGCCTTGCGGGCGTCGGCGTGCGAGCCGCCCGCGCCGAGCGCCATCGCGCCGGGCATCAGGGTGGCGGGCTTGCCCACCCGGCAGACGATGCCGTGCTCCTGGTCGGTCGCGATCAGCAGCGGCAGCGGGGTGGACTGGGCGAGTCCGGCCCGCTGGATGCCGTTGGACAGCTCGGCGATCTGGTGCGGGTCGCGGGTGTTGTGCGCCCACGCGAAGTAGATGATGCCGCCGACGTGGTAGCGCGCGACGAGTTCGGCGGCGGTGCGGACGCCGAGTTCCTGGAGGTTGGAGTCGATGTCGGCCTGGTCGGGGGCGGTGGCCGAATGGCCGTAGACCCGCATGACGAAGAGCTGGCCGACCTTCTCCTCCAGCGACATGCGGGAGATCAGGGCGCGGAGCGTCCGGTCGTGGGCGGCGGAGGTGGTTCCGGCGGCTCCGGCCGGGGTGCCGGCCGTGGTCGCGGTGGGGGTGCCGGCCTGGGCGATCGGGGCGGCCACACCGGTGACGGCGGCGGCCGCGGCGGCGGCGGACACCGTGAGGAGAGTACGTCTGGAGGGGGATGGGGCGCGGTGCTGCACTCGTGCTCCTTCCATGAAAGAAACTTCCAAGGTGCACGGATAGCCGGAAAGTAACTGCCAGGTCAAGGATCCGCACAAGAATGATCCGGATCGGCGGAAGAAAGATCCTTCCGGCGGTGAGCGGCATGGCGGTGGTGCGGGAGGGGCGGGAGGAGCGGCTGAGGTACGTGTGGGTGGCGCGCCGCGCGTACGTACGACCGCCGAACCGACCGACCCGCGCCGACCCGCCGACGACCGTGACCCCCGGTGCCGCTGATCGCCGCCAGGGGGCTGGAGGCCCGTCAGACCGCCGCCACGGGTGCCGCCATGGGCGCCGCGTGCGCCTCCGCCACCTCCGGCCACAGCTCCTGGAGCGTGCGCACCGTCTCCGTGATCGCCGGCCGGCGCGCCGCACCCGTCCGCCACAGCGCCCGCAGCCACCGGGTCGGGACCGGGTCGAGCCGCAGCGGCACCACCTCCGGCGGCAGCGCCCCGCGCCCGAGCCGGGGCACCAGCGCGATCCCGAGCCCGGCCGCGACCAGCGCGACCTGGGTGTGGTTCTCCTCGGCCTGATGGGCGACGAGCGGCTCGTACCCGGTCGCCCGCAGCGTCCGGATCAGCCAGTCGTGGCAGACCGTGCCCGGCGGCTGGGTGATCCACCGCTCCTCCGCCAACTCTTCCCGGCGTACGGTGTCCCGCTCCGCGAGCCGGTGCCCGCGCGGCACCAGGATGTCGCACCGGTCGGGCCCGATCACCGCCTGCTCCACCTCCGGCGGCACCGGCAGCGGCGCGATGTCCCAGTCGTGCGCCACGGCCAGATCGAGCACGCCCCGCGCGACCAGATCCACCGAGACATGCGGATCCACCTCGGAAAGGCGGGCGTCCAGGGCAGGGTGGCGGCGCATCAATTCTGCGAGCACCCGGGGCATCAGCCCGCGCGCGCCGCTCGCGAAGCAGCCGATCCGCAGCCGTCCGGCCGGCTGTCCGCGGCCCTCCTCCAGTCGTACCTCGGCCTCCTCGACCAGCGCGAGCAGCCGCTCGGCGGTGTCGGCGAGCGCGCGTGCCTCGTCGGTGAGCCGGACGCCCCGGCCCTCGCGCTCCAGCAGGGTCGTACGGGTCTCCCGCTCCAGTTTGGCGATCTGCTGCGAGACCGCCGAGGGGGTGTAGCCGAGGGCGGCGGCAGCGGCGCCGACCGTACCGTGCACGGCGACGGCGTGCAGCGCCCGCAGGCGTCCCAGATCCAGCACCGCGGTGCCCCCTCTTCTCTCCGGTTCTCTTCCCGGCTCACGGCCCGGGTCTCGTTCCGGTTCTTCCGGCGACGATGAAGCGGTACTTCATCCAACCATGAAGGAATCCGTGCTGGTGCTACATGTTCGCGCCGGGTGATGCTCCTCCGTATGCGCCCCGCACATATCGCTCTCGCCGCCCTGGTCGCCGCCGTCTGGGGAGTGAACTTCGTCGTCATCGAGATCGGCCTCGACCACTTCCCGCCGCTGCTCTTCTCCGCCCTCCGCTTCCTCGTCGCGGCCCTGCCCGCCGTCTTCTTCGTCGGCCGCCCCAAGGTGGCGTGGAAGTGGATCGTGGGCGTCGGACTCGCCCTGGGCGTCGCCAAGTTCGGACTGCTCTTCACCGGCATGAGCCTGGGCGCGCCCGCCGGACTGTCCTCGCTGGTCCTCCAGATCCAGGCGGTCTTCACCGCCCTGTTCGCCTTCCTCGCCCTCGGTGAGCGCCCCGGCCGGACCAAGCTGATCGGCATGGGCGTCGCGCTGGCCGGCATCGCGGTCGCCGCCGTCGACGAGGCGTCCGCCCACGGCGGGGCCGAGGGCGCCCTCACCGGCTTCGCCCTCGTCATCGCCGCCGCCGTCTGCTGGGGCGTCTCCAACGTCCTCACCCGCAAGGCCGCCCCGCCGGACTCGCTCAACTTCATGGTGTGGGTCAGCACCGTGCCCGTCCTGCCGCTGCTCGGCCTGTCCCTCCTGATCGAAGGGCCTCGGCGGGACCTCGACGCGCTGCGGGCGCTCGACTGGACCGGCGCCGGAGTCATCGTCTACGTCGCCTGGATCACCACCGTCTTCGGCTTCGGCGCCTGGGGCTGGCTGCTGCGCCGCCACCCGGCCTCGTCCGTGGCGCCGTTCTCGCTCCTCGTCCCGGTCTTCGGCGTCTCCTCGGCGGCGCTGTTCCTCGGCGAGTCGGTGACCCCGCTGCGCTGGTGCGCGGCGGCCCTGCTGGTCGGAGGCGTGGCGCTGACTTCCGTACGGTGCAAGCCTGTTGGGCCCCGGGGAGGGCAGGAGGTCCAGGAGGTCGTAGAGGAGCGGACGGCTAGTGCCGCGACCGGCAATGTTTGCCCGTGAAGGAGCGTCGTACGGTGCGTGCCATCGCAAGGCGGCCGGAAGTCCTTGTAGCGGAGCTACCAGGGCTTTTGGGCAACGCCGCGAGGGTGCGTGCCGGGCGGCGCGACAGGGCAAAGCTTGCCGGGAGGGGCACTAGGGTTCCGGTGTCGACGCCGAACGGGGGAACCGCTTCATGACCCATCCGCAGCAGCCGCCCTACCAGCCACCCGGACCGTATGGCGCGCCGCCGCAACCGCACCCGCAACAACCGTACCCGACGCAGTCGTTCGGGCCGCCGCAGCAACATCCGCAGGCGTACGGCCCGCCGGGCCCGGGCCCCGTCCCGCAGCAGCCGTACGGGCCGCCGGGGCCCTTCCCGCAACAGCCCTACGGGCAGCCGTCGTACGGGCAACAGCCCCACGGACCGCAGCCCTTCCCGCCGCACGCCGCCGCGCCCCTGTGGTGCGAGGCGTGCGGCGCGCAGCCCGCGGCGCCGGTGACCGTCCGCGCGCACCAGGGCATGCTCATCGTGATGCGCACGCTCACCCGGCGCGCCGTCCTCTGCCGGACCTGCGGCCTGGCCGTCTACCGGAAGATGACCTCCGACACCCTGGCGGGCGGCTGGTGGGGGCCGTTCTCGTTCTTCATCACCCCGTTCATCGTGCTGGCCAACGTCGTCGGTGCCCGCTCGGCCGTGCGCCGGCTGCCCGAGCCGTACGGTGCCCAGAGGCAGCCCCTCGACCCCGGACGGCGTGTCCTGCGCCGCTGGCCCGCGCTGCTGATCCTTCCCCCGATCGCGCTGTTCGCGGCCACGATCGGGGTGCTCTTCCTGATCGGGCTGTTCGCGGGCGGCGAGAAGGGCGCGGCCGGCCAGGGGAGTTACGGGGCGGACGGCGCCGCCGCCGCGCTGCGGGGCCTGTCGGCGGGCGACTGCGTCCACAACGAAGCGCGGTGGCCCGAGCAGGAGCTGTGGAAGCTGGACTGCGCCTCGGCGGACGCCGATTACCAGGTCGCCGCCAAGGCCGACTGCGGCCCGTCCGACTACCTCCTGCGGGCAAAATACCTGAGCCCCGGCGCCGGGGAATCCGCATACTGCGTGAAGCCCCACTGATCCCACTGATTCCGCTGATCCCACTGATCCGACCGATCCGCCCGCAGTCGAAAGGCCCCCGGATGACCTTCTCCTTCGCCGACATCGTCGTCGACGCCCCCGAACCCGCCCCCGGGGTCGTCCTCCTGGCCGGCATCCCGGGCAGCGGCAAGAGCACCGTGGCGGCGGCCCTCGCCGCGCGGTTCGAGCGTGCCGCGCGCATCGAGGTGGACGGGCTCCAGGAGCTGATCGTCCGGGGCGGCCGCTGGCCCGGCCCCGAGAGCGATCCGGAGGCCGACCGGCAGATCCTGCTACGGGCCCGCAACGCCTGTCTGCTGGCCGGGAGTTACGCTGCCGCCGGTTTCCTTCCGGTCGTGGACGACGTGGTCGTCCGCCGCTCGCACCTCGACTACTACCGGCGGCACGCGCCGGCGGGGGTCCCGTTCCACCTGGTCGTCCTGGCCCCCGGCCCGGCGGTGGCGTGGGAGCGCAACAACGCCCGCGACAAGCGGCTGACCACCGACTGGACCTTCCTCGACGAGGCGATGCGCGCCGAGCTGTCGGGGGAGGGCGTCTGGATCGACAACGCGCGGCAGACGGTCGAGGAGACGGTGTCGGCGGTCCTGGCCGCGACGGGCCTGGCCTGACACCGGCCCGGGCCCCGCCCCTGAACCATCCCCGTCCGACCGGAGAGAAGAGACAGTCCATGGGGCAGCCCGCCGAAGGCATCCTTGCCCACCCCGTCGCCCATGTCGTCGGCGGCCGGAGCGAGGTCCGGGACGACGCGTGGGCGGACGTCACCGCCGTCATCCGGCTCGACGCCACGCGCTTCGGCCCCGAGGCGCTGGCCGGACTCGACGCCTTCTCGCACCTGGAGGTCGTCTACCACTTCGACCGGGTGCCCGAGGAGCGCGTGGAGACCGGCGCCCGTCATCCGCGCGGCAACACCGACTGGCCGCTGGTCGGCATCTTCGCCCAGCGCGGGAAGAACCGGCCCAACCGCCTCGGCGTCTCGCGCTGCCGCCTCCTGCGCGTCAGCGGCCTCGACGTCCACGTCCAGGGGCTGGACGCGGTCGACGGCACCCCGGTGCTCGATCTCAAGCCGTACATGGCCGAGTTCGGCCCCCAGGGCCCGACCGCCCAGCCCGCCTGGTCCACCGAGATCATGCGCCGCTACTACTGAACGGCCCCCGGCCCCCGGCCCCCGGCCCCCGGCCCCCGGCCCCCGGCGCCGGGCCGGGGCGGGCTCTACCGCCGCTCGCGCGGAAACCCGTCCGTCGCGACGACGATCTCGCGTCCTTCGAGAGGCGGGACCGGATCCTCGCCGAAGGGGCACGCCGGAACTCGATCCCGGCCCGCCGAGTGCCCGACGCTGTCGGCGACCTCGGGGATCTCGGCGATGACGGGCGGCCATGCCCTCGGCATCCGGGTCTTCGAGATCCCCGACCTCGGCACCCGCGATCAGCCCTGCGTCTCCTCGCGGCGTCCCGCAGCGGCCGCTTCGGGTATGAGGAGCAGCTTGCCGGTGGTACGCCGAGCCTCCAGATCGCTGTGGGCCCGGGCGGCCTCGGACAGTGCGTAGCGGCCCGTCACGGTGACCTCAAGCGCCTTGGAGCGCACCCACGCGAACACATCGGTGGCCCGGCGGAGCAGTTCGGACCGATCGGCGATGAAGTCCCCGAGGCTGGGCCGGATCAGGGTCAGCGAACCGCCGTGGGCGAGCCGGATCGGATCGAACGGAGGCACGGCACCACTCGCCGCGCCGAAGAGCACGAGATGGCCGCGGGCTCGCAGGCTGGCGAGGCTCGCGTCGAAGGTGTGCGCGCCGACGCCGTCGAAGACGACCGGCAGTCCCTGACCGCCGTTGAGCCGCCTCACCTCGGCTGCGAGATCGTCGACCGAGGAGGAGAGGATCACCTCGGCGGCCCCGGCACGCTTCGCCAGCTCGGCCTTCGCCGCGGTCGACGTCGTGCCGATCACCCTGCCGCCGAGATGGGTGACGAGCTGGGTCAGAAGCAGCCCCATGCCGCCGGCGGCCGCATGCACGAGCACCGTGTCGCCCCCCTGGACCGGGTAGGCGTCCTTGACGAGATAGTGCGCGGTCATGCCTTGGAGGAGCACGGCGGCGGCTGTGTCGAAGTCGATGTCGTCGGGCAGCGGCACCAGCCGGGAGGCGTCCACGACGGCCCGCTCGGCATACGAGCCGGGAATCTCCACCCAACCGACCCGGTCCCCGACCGCGACGTCGGTGACGCCGGGTCCGACTTCGACGACCGTGCCGGCGCCCTCGGCGCCCGGAGTGAAGGGCAGCGGGAGGGTGTACCGGCCTTCGCGGTGGTAGACGTCGAGGAAGTTGACGCCGGATGCGGCGACTTCCACGACCGCCTCACCCGGACCAGGCCGAGGCTGGTCCACCTCGGCCTCCCGCAGCACCTCGGGACCGCCCACTTCGTACACCTGGATCGCGCGCATGGTTCTCCAACAACGGCTCATCGATAACGGATCGTCAGTAACGGCTCACCCCGCACCAACTCCGTTGACGGCGATCCGATTCCCGGCAAGCGGACCAGCCCGCCGCCCCCGCCGAGAGCCGAGACGCCTGCTTCTGCACCCGGGTCCGGTGCAGGAGATCGAGGCGGTCAAGAGTCGACGAAGGCGGCACCCGCCGCTTCCGAGTCGTCCCGGGCGGGCCTTCCCGGTCGCCGCTCGCTCGTCCCCCGGCTCCAGGCTTCCGGTCTCGTGACAGCGACGGCGCGGAACGCACTCGTCAGTACCGGCGACCCCGCGATGACATCCGGACTTCTCCCGGAAGCCGTTGCCCCGCGTGCTTGCGGAGGCGACTTCGATCTGTGGGGCCGCGCACAGGGCGCCCCACCAACGAGCCTCCCTGTGCGGCGACATGACGATCCTCCCCGCCGTGATCTCCACGCGGTGGCCGGTGGGCAGCCGGGCTTCCGCGAGCAGGTCCCAGGCGCTCGGGCGGCCCCTCCCCGCTGCCGTCGCACCCCCGCCGGGCGGGGGCTAGCCCCTCGGCTTCGCCGTCGTCCCCCGCACCACCAGTTCCGCCGGGACCGTCGCCAGGCCGCCCGGCGGGACGGGTTCCCCACCGAGAGCGAGCCGTCCCGCGCGGGCACCCGCCTCGTACAGCGGCAGACGTACGGTCGTCAGCGCGGGCACCGCGTCCACCGAGAACGGCAGGTCGTCGAAGCCCGCGACCGAGACGTCGCCGGGGATGTCGAGACCCCGTTCGCGCAGCGCCGCGCAGACGCCGAGGGCGATGGTGTCGTTGGCGGCCACCACGGCCGTCAAGTCGGGAGTCTGTTCCAGGAGTTCGAGGGCGGCGCGGTAGCCGGTGGTCCGGTCGTACGGGCCGTGGGTCGTGGGGCCTTCGGGCACCCCGGCCGCCCGCAGCGCCGTGCGGTGGCCTTCGAGCCGGTGCCGGGTCGTCGTATGGCCTGCCGGCCCCGCCGCGTACCCGATCCGCCGGTGGCCGAGCGCGAGCAGATGCTCGGTGAGGCGACGGGCCCCGCCCCGGTTGTCGAACGCGAGCGTGGTGAACGGGGGTAGTCCCGCCCCGGGCCCCCCGTCGGCACCGCCAAGTCCAGGCCCGGGCCCGGCCGCGGGCACGGCGAGCGGCGGGCGCCCGCACAGCACCACCCGGGTTCCAGCCTCGGCGAGCCGGGTCAGCTTGGCGGTCACCGCTGCCTGGTGCGCGTCGTCCTCCAGGGAGCCGCCGGTGAGGATCACGGCGGCGGCGCGCTGGCGCTGGAGCAGGGTGAGATAGGTCAGTTCACGCTCGGGGGAGCCACCGGTGTTGCAGACGACGGCCAACTTCCCGCCCCCGGCCCCGACTCCGCCCGCGCCCCGGCTCGCCGTGTCCTCGCCGAGCGCGCTCTGCGCCGCCCCCGCGATGATCCCGAAGAAGGGGTCGGCGATGTCGTTGACGAGGATGCCGACCAGGTCGGAGGTGGCGGCGGCGAGCGAACTGGCCGGGCCGTTGGGCACGTAGTCCAGCTCGTCGACCGCGCGCAGCACCCGCTCACGGGTCGCCGCCGCGACGGGGTAATTGCCGTTGAGGACACGGGAGACGGTCGCGGGGGAGACCCCCGCGCGGGTGGCCACCTCCGCCAGGGTGACGGTCATCGAGTAGGAACCTCCGGGCCCTTGTCGACGGTGATGTCGGCAGGCTAGCGTCATCAGGGACTGAAAGCGCTTTCTATCCGGCGGGAACCCTCACCAGGGGCGTACGTCAGAGGCGCGCGCCGGGGCGGACGTCCCGGACGGCCACCCCGGCCGGGCGCTCCGGCCGTCCGCCGCCCCGGGGGAGCGGAGTGCCCGGCCGGGGAGGGGACTCGACCGTGACGCGCAGGACCGTCCGCATCGCCATGAACGGTGTCACCGGCCGCATGGGCCACCGTCAGCACCTCGTCCGCTCGATCCTCGCGCTGCGCGAGCAGGGCGGCCTCGACCTCGGGAACGGCGAGACCCTGTGGCCCGAGCCGGTGCTCGTCGGCCGCCGTGAACCCGCCCTGCGCGCGCTCGCCGAGCGCCACGGGCTCGACGCGTGGTCCACCGACCTCGACGCCGTCCTCGCCGACGACACCGTCGACCTCTACTTCGACGCCCAGGTGACCTCGGCGCGGGTGGCCGCGCTCACCAAGGCCATCACCGCCGGCAAGCACGTCTACACCGAGAAACCCACCGCCGGTGATCTGGCCGGCGCCCTCGCGCTCGCCCGGCTCGCCGAGGCCCGGGGCGTCCGGCACGGCGTCGTCCAGGACAAACTCTTCCTGCCCGGGCTGCGCAAGCTGAAGCGTCTCGTCGACGGCGGCTTCTTCGGTGAAATCCTCTCCGTGCGCGGAGAGTTCGGCTACTGGGTCTTCGAGGGCGACTGGCAGGAAGCCCAGCGCCCCAGCTGGAACTACCGCGCCGAGGACGGCGGCGGCATCGTCACCGACATGTTCCCGCACTGGGAGTACGTGCTCCACGAACTCTTCGGCCGGGTCACCTCCGTCACCGCCCAGGTCGCCACCCACATCCCGCGCCGCTGGGACGAGCGGGGCCGGGCGTACGCGGCGACCGCCGACGATTCCGCGTACGGCATCTTCCAGTTGGAGAGCGGCGCGATCGCCCAGATCAACTCCTCCTGGGCGGTCCGCGTCCACCGCGACGAGCTCGTGGAGTTCCAGGTCGACGGCACCCACGGCTCGGCCGTCGCGGGCCTGCGCGGCTGCCGTGTCCAGCACCGCTCGACCACCCCGAAGCCGGTCTGGAACCCGGACCTCCCGCTGGGCGCGGGCCCCTCCTTCCGCGACCAGTGGCAAGAGGTCCCGGACAACTTGGAGTTCGACAACGGCTTCAAGGCGCAGTGGGAACTCTTCCTCCGCCACATCTACCTCGGAGAGTCGTACCGCTGGGACCTGCTCGCGGGCGCGCGAGGCGTCCAGCTCGCCGAACTCGGCCTGCGGTCCGCCGCCGAGGGCCGCCGTCTCGACGTTCCCGAGGTGGCCCTGTGACCCTTTTCCTTCCCCGGCGGGACGGTGGAGGCGTACGGGCGTACGAGCCGCGCACCGCACCCCGGGACCCGCATCCGGCCGGGGCTGCGGGGGCCGCAGGGACGGGCGGGGTCGCCGGGACCGGGTCGCCGGCCTCCCGTACCGTCTTCGCCGCCGCCCATGTGGTCGCCGACCCGCGCGCCGACGTCACCCCGGACGGGCCCGCCGTCCTCGACTGGGACGCCACCCTCGCCTTCCGCCGCCACCTGTGGGCGCACGGACTCGGCGTCGCCGAGGCGATGGACACCGCGCAACGCGGCATGGGACTGGACTGGGTGGGCGCGGCCGAACTGATCCGCCGCTCCGGCGCCGAGGCCAAGGCGGTCGGCGGACGGATCGCCTGCGGCGTCGGAACCGACCAACTCGACGGAGTAACCGATACGTTGAGGATTCGGCAGGCGTACGAGGAGCAACTCGCCGTCGCCGAGGAGTCCGGCGCCCAGGCCGTCCTCCTCGCCTCCCGCGCCCTGGCCGCCACCGCGAGTGGCCCGGAGGACTACCAGGAGCTCTATGGGCATCTGCTGCGCCAGGCCGCCGAACCGGTGATCCTGCACTGGCTCGGCCCGATGTTCGACCCGGCACTCGAAGGCTACTGGGGCTCGGCCGATCCCGACGCCGCCACCAAGACCCTCCTGGAGATCGTCGCCGCCCACCCCGACAAGGTCGACGGCGTCAAGATCTCCCTGCTCGACGCCGGCCGCGAGGTCGCCCTGCGCCGCCGCCTCCCGGCGGGCGTGCGCTGCTACACCGGCGACGACTTCCACTACCCCGAGCTGATCGCGGGCGACGACCAGGGGTTCAGCCACGCGCTGCTCGGGATCTTCGACCCGCTCGGCCCACTGGCGGCCGAGGCCGTACAGCTCCTCGACACGGGCGACCCCGACGGCTTCCACGCGCTCCTCGATCCCACCGTCGCCCTCTCCCGCCATCTCTTCGAACCGCCGACCCGCTTCTACAAGACGGGCGTGGTCCTCCTCGCCTGGCTCGCCGGCCACCAGGACCACTTCGCGATGCCCGGTGGACTGCAGTCCGCCCGCTCGCTGCCGCATCTCGCGCGGGCATACGAACTGGCCGACGGGCTCGGCCTGTTCCCCGATCCGGCCCGCGCCGAAGCCCGGATGCGGGCCCTGCTCACGGTGTACGGAGTGCCGCAGTGAACCTCGACCGCCTCAGCGTCAACCAGATGACCGTCCGCCGGCTTCCGCTGCTCGCTCTGGTCGCCCACTGCGTCCGGCTCGGCATCCCGGGCGTCGGCCTGTGGCGCGCACCGGTCGAGGAGTACGGCGCCGACGCCGCCGCCCGGCTCGTCCGGGACGCGGGACTCACTGTCAGCACCCTGTGCCGGGGCGGCTTCTTCACCGGCACCGGCACCGGCGACGGCGGGGACTGGTGGGACGACAACCGCAGAGCCGTCGACCTGTGCGCGGTCCTCGGCACGGACACCCTCGTCCTGGTCTCCGGCGGGCTCCCGGCCGGCAGCCGTGACCTGGCCGCCGCCCGGGCCCGGATCACCGACGCGATCGGGCGGCTCGCCCCGTACGCGGCGGAGCATGGCGTCCGGCTCGCCGTCGAACCCCTGCACCCGATGTTCGCCGCCGACCGCTGCGCCGTCTCCACCCTGGACCAGGCGCTGGCGATCGCCGAGGAGTTCCCGGCGGATCAGGTCGGCGTGGTCGTCGACACGTACCACCTGTGGTGGGACGACCGGGCTCCCGCCGCCGTGGCCCGCGCGGGCGCGGCGGGCCGTATCCACGCCTTCCAGCTCGCCGATTGGATCACCCCGCTCCCGGCCGGGGTGCTCCATGGGCGCGGCCAGCTCGGCACCGGGTCGATCGACCTGCCCGGGTGGTGCGCGCTTGTCGCCGAGGCGGGGTACACCGGCCCGGTCGAGGTCGAACTCTTCAACGACGAGTTGTGGGAACGGGACGGCGTGGAGGTGCTGGAGGAGACGGTCGGAGCGTTCCTGGCGGTGTGACCGTCAGGGGGGGCGAGCGGAAGAGGCGGCCGGAAGAGAGCGGCGGCCGGGTGGAGCATATGCCCGGCTGCCGACGGCGCCATCCGGGCATATGCCGACCCTCCCGCCGCTGCCGTCAGGCATATGCCCGCCCCGGCCTCCCCGGCCCCGCCCCCACCCGCGCGCCCGCCCCCTCACACCCCACTCGGCGCCGGATCCGCCGCCCGCGCGTCATCCGGTGCCGACGCTGCCGGCCGGCGCGGAAGCAGCAGCGGGGTCGCGAGGAGGAGCACCCCGGCGAGACCGAGAGCCGTACGCGGACCGAGCAGGGAGCCCAGCACGCCCCACACCGCCGTCAGGAGCGCGGTGGTGGCCTTGGCCGACACCGACCAGGCGGTCAGCGTGCGGGCGACCCGGTCGGCCGGGGTGAGCTCCAGCCGGAGGGTCGCGGAGACCGGGTTGAAGACCGCGCACCAGAAGATCAGCCCGAACTCGACGCCCATCACCAGGAGCAGCCCGCCGGTCCCCGGCCCGACGAAGACGAGGCCGACGGGCCACAGCGCCCGCAGCGCCCCGGAGCCGACCAGGACCCGGTGCCGCCCGAACCGGGCGGCCAGCGGCCGGGCCAGCCGCGCCCCGACGAGTCCGCCGATCGCGGGCACGGCGAAGGCGAGCCCGTACTGCCAGGGAGTGAAGCCGAGCCGGCCGAGCAGCAGGACGGCGAGCAGCGGCTCGGTGGCCATCACCAGGCCGTTGAACAGGGCGGTGTGGAAGAAGAGGGGACGCAGTTCCGGGTCCCCGAGGATGTGCCGCCACCCGTCGAGCAGCTCACCGGCCCGCATCCGGCCGCCCTCCGGGCGTGCCGCGGGCCGCGCCTCCCCGCCCCTGATCGCGCGGATCCCCAGGGCCGACAGCAGATAGCTGACCGCGTCGGCCACCACCGTGGCCACCGGCCCGAGCAGTCCGATCATCGCCCCGCCCAGCGGCGGCCCGATGATCGTGGTCGTCCAGGAGGTGGACTCGAACCGCGCGTTCGCGGCGAGCAGGTCCCCGGCCGGCAGAAGCGTCTTCAAATACGCGCCCGAGGCGGCCCGGAAGGTGATGTCGGCCGCCGCGACGGTGACGGACACCAGCAGCAGCTGGACGAAGGTGAGCACCCCGAGCGCGTACGCGGCGGGAATCGTCAGCAGTGCCGCGCAGCGCGCCAGGTCCATCCCGATCAGCACCGGCCGCTTGCGGCGGAACTCCACCCACGGCCCGAGCGGCACCGCCACGACCGCGCCCACCGCCGCCCCCACCGAGGACAGCGCCGCGACCTGGGCGGGCCCGGCGTCCAGTACCCGGACGGCGATCAGCGGCAGCGCGCCGAACGCGAGCCACGTCCCGAGCGCGCTGGTCCCATAGGCGCCCCAGAGCCACCCGAACGGCCGCCCCAGCCCCGGCCCTGGCCCCCACCCCAGCCCCAGCCACCGTCCCGCCCTCGGCCCGGACCCCGCCCCCCGACCCCACCGTCGCCCACCATCCACGTCCGACCCCTCTCGCCGCTCACATCCGCCCGCCCGTACAACCAACAAGCGATCGCATGCATCCAAACGAGCGGCACCGGCCAGGATCAAACAACCAAAAGCCCTCATCGCTACAACCACTGGTTGTTCCCCTACAGTCAGGGCATGGACCTTGAAGCCGTTCGAACCTTCGTCACCGCCGCCGACGCGGGACAGTTCCAGGAAGCCGCCGCCGAGCTGGCCGTCAGCCAGCAGGCCGTCTCCAAGCGCGTCGCCGCGCTGGAGCGGGAACTCGGGGTGCGGCTGTTCACCCGTACGCCGCGCGGCGCCGAGCCGACCATCGACGGGCAGGCTTTCCTGCCCCACGCGCGCGAACTGCTGAGAGTCGCCGACCGCGCGATCGCGTCCGTCCGCGTCGGACTTCGTCCGCTGCGCGTCGACGTGATCAATCTGCGTGGCGCCGCCTCCGGCCTGATGCGCGACTTCCACCGGCTCCACCCCGACGTCGAACTCGACGTACTGAAGCTGTTCGGCATGGACGAGGCGGTGGCCGCCCTCCGGTCCGGCACGATCGACGCGACCTTCCGCGCCGTCGGCGCGCCCGGGCACCCGCTCCCCGCGGACATCGCCTCCGTCCGGGTCTTCGACGAGCCCCTCCAGCTCCTCACCGGCCCCGGTCACGCGCTGGCGTCCGCCCGCTCGGTGCCCCTGCCGGAGCTGGCCGGCCACCGGATCTGGATGCCCGGCATCGCCCCCGGCACCGAGTGGGCCGCCTACTACGACGACCTCGTCGCGGAGTTCGGCCTCACCATCGAGTCGACCGGCCCCAACTTCGGCTCCGACGCGCTCCTCGACACCATCGCCGACACCCCGGCCCTGGCCACGTTCATGAGCGAGCAGACCCGTCTGGTGTGGCCCACCGGCCACGGCCTGCGCCGGATCCCGGTGACCGGCCCCACCCCCGTCTACCCGCACTCGCTCCTGTGGCACCGCGACAACCCGCACCCGGCCCTGGCCGGCCTCCGCGCCCACCTCGCCGCCCTGCCCCCGGCTCCCGAGGCCCCGGACGGCACCTGGGTCCCGCCCTGGACGCCCTCAAGCTGAGTCCCCACCATGGAGGTCTCCACGGAGTTGTCCACAGGCCCCGCGTGGTGTCCGAGACCTTCGATACGGTCGGCACATGTCCAACCTGGCAGTGGTCGAAGGTGTCCTGGAGCGGATCACCTACGCCAACGAGGAAAGCGGGTACACCGTCGCCCGTGTCGACACCGGCCGGGGCGCCGGTGATCTGCTCACGGTCGTCGGCTCGCTGCTCGGCGCCCAGCCGGGGGAGTCGCTGCGGATGGAGGGCCGCTGGGGCTCCCATCCCCAGTACGGCAGACAGTTCACCTGCGAGAACTTCACCACGGTCCTGCCCGCCACCATCCAGGGCATCCGCCGCTATCTCGGCTCCGGTCTCATCAAGGGCATCGGCCCCCGGATCGCCGAGCGCATCGTCGACCACTTCGGCACGGACACCCTCGACGTCATCGAGACCGAGCCGAAGCGGCTCGTCGAGGTGCCCGGCCTCGGCCCGAAGCGCACGAAGCTGATCGGCACGGCCTGGGAGGAGCAGAAGGCGATCAAGGAGGTCATGATCTTCCTCCAGAGCGTCGGCGTCTCGACCTCCATCGCCGTCCGTATCTACAAGAAGTACGGGGACGCCTCGATCTCCGTGGTGAAGAACCTCCCGTACCGGCTCGCCGCCGACGTCTGGGGCATCGGCTTCCTCACCGCCGACCGGATCGCCCAGGCCGTCGGCATCCCGCACGACAGCCCCGACCGGGTGCGCGCCGGGCTCCAGTACGCGCTGTCGCAGTCCACCGACCAGGGCCACTGCTTCCTGCCGGAGGAACGCCTCATCGCCGACGCCGTGAAGCTGCTCCAGGTGGACACGGGCCTGGTCATCGACTGTCTGGGGGAGCTCGCCGAGGACCCCGAAGGGGTCGTACGGGAGAAGGTCCCCGGCCCCGAGGGGCTGCCCGTCACGGGGGTGTACCTGATCCCGTTCCACCGGGCCGAGCTGTCCCTCGCGGGGCAGGTCCGCCGTCTCCTCGGCGCCGAGGAGGACCGGATGCCGGGCTTCGGGGACGTGGACTGGGACAAGGCGCTGGCCTGGCTGGCCCGGCGGACCGGGGCGTCGCTCGCCCCGGAGCAGGAACAGGCGGTACGGCTCGCGCTGACCCGCAAGGTCGCGGTGCTCACCGGCGGCCCCGGCTGCGGCAAGTCGTTCACGGTCCGCTCGATCGTGGAGCTGGCCCGGGCCAAGCGGGCCAAGGTCGTCCTCGCCGCGCCCACCGGCCGGGCCGCGAAGCGGCTCGCGGAGCTGACCGGAGCCGAGGCGTCGACCGTGCACCGGCTCCTGGAGCTGAAACCGGGCGGGGACGCGGCGTACGACCGGGACCGCCCCCTCGACGCCGACCTGGTGGTGGTCGACGAGGCGTCCATGCTGGACCTGCTGCTCGCGAACAAGCTCGTGAAGGCGGTGGCACCCGGTGCCCATCTGCTGCTCGTGGGGGACGTGGACCAGCTGCCGTCGGTCGGCGCCGGCGAGGTCCTGGGGGATCTGCTGACACCCGGCAGCCCCGTCCCGGCGGTCCGGCTGACCCGGATCTTCCGGCAGGCCCAGCAGTCCGGGGTGGTCACCAACGCGCACCGGATCAACGCGGGCGCCCCGCCCGTCACCACCGGTCTGACGGACTTCTTCCTTTTCGCCGAGGAAGAGACCGAGGACGCCGCCCGGGTCGCCGTGGAGGTCGCCGCCCGCCGGATCCCGGCGAAGTTCGGGCTCGACCCGCGCCGGGACGTACAGGTCCTCGCCCCCATGCACCGGGGCCCCGCCGGCGCCGGCGCGCTCAACGGACTGCTCCAGCAGGCCGTCACCCCCGCCCGCCCCGACCTGCCCGAGAAGCGGTTCGGCGGCCGGGTCTTCCGGGTCGGCGACAAGGTCACCCAGATCCGCAACAACTACGAGAAGGGCGCCAACGGCGTCTTCAACGGCACGGTCGGCGTCGTGACCTCCCTCGACGCGGACGAGCAGCGGCTCGTCGTCCGCACGGACGAGGACGAGGAGGTGCCGTACGACTTCGACGAGCTGGACGAGCTGGCCCATGCCTACGCTGTGACCATCCACCGCTCGCAGGGCAGCGAGTACCCGGCCGTGGTGATCCCGGTCACCACCAGCGCCTGGACGATGCTCCAGCGCAATCTGCTCTACACGGCCGTCACCCGGGCCCGGAAGCTCGTGGTGCTGGTCGGCTCCCGTCGGGCGATCGCCCAGGCCGTCCGTACGGTCTCCGCCGGACGGCGCTTTACCGCACTCGCGTACCGGCTCACAGGGGGTGCTCTCGTGTGAAAGATCACGAGGGGCTTTCGGAACCGGGGCGAAGGGGGCAGGATATGCAGGTTGGCGGCACTGAGTGCCGCCAATTGGCCCAATGGTCGACCCCGAGTGCACTCTCCTGAGCCAAATGGGGGATGGTAGAGACAGTCAGGGCACCTCGAAGAAGAGGCACTACGTCGGTGAGGGATGACGTGAGCGACAACTCTGTAGTACTGCGGTACGCGGACGGTGAATACACCTACCCGGTGGTCGAGAGCACCGTCGGCGACAAGGGCTTCGACATCGGGAAGCTCCGAGCCCAGACCGGTCTGGTCACCCTGGACAGCGGATACGGCAACACCGCCGCCTATAAATCCGCCATCACCTACCTGGACGGCGAGCAGGGCATCCTGCGGTACCGCGGCTACCCGATCGAGCAGCTCGCCGAGCAGTCCAGCTTCCTGGAGGTGGCCTACCTCCTGATCAACGGCGAGCTCCCCACCGGGGACGAGCTCACGGTCTTCCAGAACGAGATCACCCAGCACACGCTGGTCCACGAGGACGTCAAGAACTTCTTCCGCGGCTTCCCGCGTGACGCCCACCCGATGGCCATGCTGTCGTCCGTGGTCTCCGCGCTGTCCACCTTCTACCAGGACAGCCACAACCCGTTCGACGAGGAGCAGCGTCACCTCTCCACGATCCGGCTGCTGGCCAAGCTGCCGACGATCGCGGCGTACGCGTACAAGAAGTCGATCGGTCACCCGTTCGTCTACCCGCGCAACGACCTGGGCTACGTCGAGAACTTCCTGCGCATGACCTTCTCGGTCCCGGCCCAGGAGTACGACCTCGACCCGGTCGTCGTCTCGGCGCTCAACAAGCTGCTGATCCTGCACGCGGACCACGAGCAGAACTGCTCGACCTCCACGGTCCGTCTGGTCGGCTCCTCGCAGGCGAACATGTTCGCCTCGATCTCCGCCGGCATCTCGGCCCTGTGGGGCCCGCTGCACGGTGGCGCCAACCAGTCCGTCCTGGAGATGCTCGAGGGCATCAAGGCCAACGGTGGCGACGTCGACGCCTTCATCACCAAGGTGAAGAACAAGGAGGACGGCGTCCGCCTGATGGGCTTCGGCCACCGGGTGTACAAGTCCTTCGACCCGCGCGCCAAGATCATCAAGGCGGCGGCGCACGACGTCCTGAAGGCCCTCGGCAAGTCCGACGAGCTGCTGGACATCGCGCTCAAGCTCGAAGAGCACGCGCTCTCCGACGAGTACTTCGTCTCGCGCAACCTCTACCCGAACGTGGACTTCTACACGGGTCTGATCTACCGCGCCATGGGCTTCCCGACCGAGATGTTCACGGTCCTCTTCGCCCTCGGCCGCCTCCCCGGCTGGATCGCCCAGTGGCACGAGATGATCAAGGAGCCGGGTTCCCGCATTGGCCGCCCGCGCCAGATCTACACCGGCGTCGTCGAGCGCGACTTCGTCCCGGTCGAGGCCCGCTGAAGCCAGACCCGCCGAGGTCAGGTCCACCGAGGGCAGGTCCCCTGAAGTCAGGCATGCCGAAGCGCGGTCCGCTGAGCGAGACCCGCCGAAGCGGCCCGGCCCCTCGGGTCAGGCCCGCCGAAGCCCACTGTGACGGAGCCCGGCCCGCCGTGCCGCGGCCGGCGGCTCCGTCATCCGGCGAAGGTTCTTGAGGCTTGAGGCGTGAGACCCGAAGCCCGAGGCTTCGAGGTTCCGGGGCCGGACTCCATCCGGGTCCGGCCCCGCGCCGTATAAGCGGAAGCGCCCCGCCGTCGATCCCCCCACGGGTCGACGAACGGGGCGCTTCCCATATCCCGGTGCGGATTCCCCCCACGGGATCCGGGCCGGGCGCCGGTCGGCGCGGTCTGCCGGGGTACGTACGGGAGGGCCGCTCAAAGCTCCCCTGTGCACGTGCCCCGGCCGCGCTTGCCTGGGACGTCCCCCAAGACATCCCATGAACGTCCCCCAAGACGTTCTTGGCATCGCCCACTTAGACTCGCGAACGGCCCAGATGGTTACCCCCCAATATCTGTGATCTAGATCTCTTTGGGAAGGTCTCGCGGCGTCACGGGCGGGTCAATTTCACGGACGGGCCGGCCGCCCCCGCCCGCCGCCCCGGCCGGCGGCCGGACAGCTCAGGAAAAACGCCGCAGCCGCAGGCTGTTGGTCACCACGAACACCGACGAGAAGGCCATCGCGAGCCCCGCGATCATCGGGTTGAGCAGCCCGGCGGCGGCCAGCGGCAGGGCGGCCACGTTGTAGCCGAAGGCCCAGCCCAGATTCCCCTTGATCGTCGCGAGGGTGCGCCGGGACAGCCGGATCGCGTCGGCCGCGACCCGCAGGTCGCCTCGTACCAGCGTCAGATCGCTCGCCTCGATCGCGGCGTCCGTGCCGGTGCCCATCGCCAGGCCCAGATCGGCCGTGGCCAGCGCGGCGGCGTCGTTCACCCCGTCGCCGACCATCGCGACCACCCGGCCCTCGGCCTGGAGCCGGCGGACCACGTCCACCTTGTCCTCGGGCAGCACCTCGGCGATCACCTCGTCGATGCCGACCTCCGCCGCCACCCGCTCGGCCACGCTCCGCGCGTCCCCGGTCAGCAGCACCGGCCGCAGCCCGAGCCCCCGCAGCCGTTCGACCGCCTCCGCGCTGGTCTCCTTGACGGCGTCGGCGACCGTCAGCGTGCCGCGCGCCCGCCCGTCCCAGGCAACGTGCACCACGCCCGGCGCCGCCTGCCCCGGCACCTCGATCCCCTCGGCGGCGAGCAGCGCGGCCCGCCCGACCAGGACCAGATGACCGTCGACGGAGCCGCGCACCCCGAGCCCCGGCACGTTTTCGAAGGTCTTCGGTACGGGCAGCTCGCCCACCACCGCGACCGCGCCGGCCACGACGGCCCGCGCCACCGGGTGCTCGGAGGCGTGCTCCAGGGCGCCCGCGAGCCGCAGCAGCTCCGCCTCGTCCGTACCGCCGGAGCCGTACGCGCCCCCGTACACATGCGTCCCCGTCAGCTCCATCCGGCCGGTGGTGACCGTGCCCGTCTTGTCGAGCACGACGGTGTCGACCTTGCGGGTGGACTCCAGGACCTCCGGGCCCTTGATGAGGATGCCGAGCTGGGCGCCCCGGCCGGTGCCGACCATGAGGGCGGTCGGGGTGGCGAGGCCGAGGGCGCAGGGGCAGGCGATGATCAGGACGGCGACGGCGGCGGTGAAGGCGGCCGTGACCTCGCCGGTCAGCAGCAGCCAGGCGATCAGGGTGCCCAGCGCGATCAGGATGACCACGGGCACGAACACGGCCGAGATCCGGTCGGCGAGCCGCTGCACCTCCGCCTTGCCGTTCTGGGCGTCCTCGACCAGCCTGGCCATCCGGGCCAGCTGGGTGTCGGCGCCGACCCGGGTGGCCTCGACGACCAGCCGGCCCGAGGCATTGACGCAGCCGCCGGTGACGATGTCGCCGGGGCGCACGTCGACCGGGACGGACTCGCCGGTCAGCATGGACGTGTCCACGGCGGACGCGCCCTCCGTCACGGTGCCGTCGGTGGCGATCTTCTCGCCCGGACGGACGACGAAACGGTCCCCGACCCGCAGCGCGCCGACCGGGACCCGTACCTCACCGCCCTGCCGGAGCACCGCCACGTCCTTGGCGCCGAGCCGCAGCAGGGCGTGCAGGGCGGCACCGGCCCGGCGCTTGGCGCGGGCCTCCAGATAGCGGCCGAGCAGGATGAAGGTGACGACCCCGGCGGCGACCTCCAGATAGATGGTGGAGGAGGCGTGCTCGCGCGAGGCGGTGAGGTCGAAGCCGTGCCGCATCCCGGGCATGCCGGCGTCGCCGAGGAACAGCGCCCACAGCGACCAGCCGAAGGCGGCGAGGGTGCCGACCGAGACGAGGGTGTCCATGGTGGCGGCGCCGTGCCGCAGATTGGTCCAGGCGGCGCGGTGGAAGGGCAGCCCGCCCCAGACCACGACGGGCGCGGCGAGGGTGAGGCTCAGCCACTGCCAGTGGTCGAACTGGAGGGCCGGGACCATGGCGAGGAGGACGACCGGCAGCGCGAGTACGGCGCAGACGGTGAGCCGCTGCCGCAGCGCGGCGGTCTCGGGGTCGGTGTCGTCCCCGGTGCCGCCCTTGGCGCCGTTGCCGGGTCCGTCCTCCGCTTCCGGCCCCGGCCCCGGCTCCGGATCAGGTTCGGGTTCCGGGGGCGGCGGTTCGGTCGCGGTGTAGCCGGTCTTGACGACGGTGGCGATCAGATCGGTGACCGGGATGTCCACGGGGTGTTCGACGCGGGCCTTCTCGGTGGCGTAGTTGACACTCGCGGTCACCCCCTCCATCCGGTTGAGCTTCTTCTCGACGCGGGCCGCGCAGGACGCGCAGGTCATCCCGCCGATCGTGAGCTCGGTGATCGTGGAGGTCATGGCGGTTCCAAACAGGAGCAGGGCCGTACGTAGTCACCGTACGGCCCTGCGGAGGCGAGACGCGGAGCGCCTCGGGCCGGACAGGGGTCCGGCCGGGTGCGGCCCGGGGGGCCGGGGTGCGAGACCCCGGGTCCGCGGATCCGCGCCGGGGTCTCAGGCGAGGCCCACCAGCTCGTAACCGGCCTCGTCGACGGCGGCGCGGACGGCCTCCTCGTCGAGCGGGGCGGCGGAGACCACGGTGACCAGGCCGGTGGCGGCGACCGAGGCGACCGAGGAGACGCCCTCGATCTCGGAGATCTCGCTGTTGATCGCGCCCTCGCAGTGGCCGCAGGTCATGCCCTTGACCTGGTAGACGGTGGTGACGCCGCCGGCCGTCTCCGCCGCCTCGGCCGCACCGCCGTGGCACGAGCCGGTGGGGGAGCAGCAGGAAGCGGTGGCCTGCGGGAGTTCGGTCCTGGTCTCGGCGGTCATGGGCATTCTCCTCTTCGAGGCGGTGCACTGGGGTGTGCGGATCCGCGCTACGCGGGCCGCACGCCGTACTTACCATCCACTGTACCCCTAGGGGGTATGTGTCGCGGTGCCGGGCCGGGCGCGCCGGGTGGGTGGGGGAGCGGGCCGGGCGGACAGCGGAGTTGCATGCCGTGCCGTCGGGGGCGGCGGGCGAGGCCCCGTGCCGCGGGGGTGGGCGGTGCGGGGCCTCGGGGGAGCCGGGTGCGGCGTGCGGGAAGGCGGGGGTGTCAGGCTTCCCGGCGGCTGCGGTTGCCGGGGCGGTTCGCGACCCAGCAGCGGATCGTGTCCGCGTACCAGAACGGCTTGCCCGACTCGACGTGGTCGGGCGTCGGCAGCAGGCCGTGTTTCCGGTACGAGCGGACGGTGTCCGGCTGCACCCTGATGTGCGCGGCGATGTCCTTGTACGACCAGAGCTTTCTGTCCGTCATGCGTGGCACCTCTCCTGCGTGCTGCCCGGCGGCCGCGACGGCGGGGGGAGGCCGTCGCGGGGAAGGCCGCCGGGAGTCACCGGTGATCACGGGCGATCACCGAGCCTGTGCCCGGGGAACGGATCCTCACCTCGGGAGGACCGCGGCTGTCGGCTGTTTGTGACAGAAACACCGAGAAAGGGAGACATGTGTGACGAAGGCGGTACGGAGGCCGCCCGCGTGGCGAGGCGGGCCGGGGACCGGGGGCGGTCGAGGGCGGCGCGCGGGCGCGGACCCCGCGCGCTCCAGGGGTGGTCCGGCTCCCGGGATCAGACTCCGCAGGAGCGGAGGAAGCGGCGGGTGCGTTCGGCGATCGGGTACGGCCGGTCCGGCTCGCACGGGTACATGTCCTGTTCCACGATGGCGAACAGGTCGACGTCCAGGGCCCCGGCCGCGGCCAGCACCGGTTCGAGCGCCGGCACCCCGGCCGGCGGCTCGCACATCACGCCCCGCGCCACCGCCGGTCCGAACGGCAGCTCCTCGGCGACCACCTGGGCCAGCACCCCGGGGTCGACCTGCTTGAGGTGGAGGTAGCCGATCCGCTCGCCGTACGTCTCGATCAGCTTGACGCTGTCGCCGCCGCAGTACACGTAGTGCCCGGTGTCCAGGCACAGGGACACGTCACGGGAGTCGGTCGCGTCGAGGAAACGGGTCACGTTCTCCTCGGTGTCGAGATGGGTGTCGGCGTGCGGATGGACGACGATCCGCAGGCCGTAACTCTCCCGGACCTCGCGGCCGAGCCGCTCGGTCAGCCGGGTCAGCTGCCGCCACTGCTCGGCCGTGAGGGTGCGGTCCTCCAGGACCGCGCCGGTCCGGTCGTCGCGCCAGAACGACGGGATGACGACCAGGTGTTCGGCGCCCATCGCCTGGGCGAGCGCGGCGTTCTCGGCGACGTGCAGCCAGGTGCGGTCCCAGACGTCCGGGCCGTGGTGCAGCCCGGTGAACACGGTCGCCGCCGAGACCCGCAGCCCCCGGTGGGCGGTCTCCTCGGCGAGGACGGCGGGGTCGGTGGGCAGATAGCCGTACGGCCCGAGCTCGATCCACCGGTAGCCGGCGCCCGCCACCTCGTCGAGGAACCGCTGCCACGGCACCTGCCGCGGATCGTCCGGGAACCAGACACCCCAGGAGTCCGGGGCGGAGCCGACCCGGATGCGGGACGACGGCGTCTGGTTCGTCGGGTTCGTCATGAACGCCACCCTGGCGCCGCCCGCGACGGAGCGTCAAGCACCCCGGGGAAGCCGGGCGGTGCGGCACGCGGCCACAAGGGCGGGGAAGACGTTGACACGGCCCGGGGGCGTGGATAGATCTGGGGGCCTGGGCCCACAGGGGCGGACGGGGCCGTGGCGAGAGGTGGCGGACATGGCGTCGGAGCCGAACGAGCGGTCATATGCCCCGCTGGAGGGCAGGCCGTACGGGGCATATGACCGTCCTGAGGGGCAGCCAAGTGAGGCATATGCCCAGTCGCGCAACGGCCCGCACCACGGCCCGCGCGAGAGCCCGCGCGAGAGCCCGCGCGAGAGCCCGCACGGGACCGGCGCGTACGAGGGCCCGTACGAAGACCCGCACGAGGACCGGCAGGCGATCCCGCAGGCGATCCCGTACGGCGGCCCCTACGACCTGATCACCATGGGCCGGCTCGGCGTGGACCTCTATCCGCTGCGCGCCGGAGTGGGTCTGGACCGGGTCGAGACCTTCGGCCGGTTCCTCGGCGGATCCCCGGCGAACGTCGCCGTCGCGGCGGCACGGCTCGGGCGGAACACCGCGCTCGTGAGCCGGACCGGGGCCGACCCGTTCGGCACGTACCTCCGCCGCGAACTGCACGAGTCCGGGGTGGACGCGCGCTGGGTGACCGAGGTCGCGGACCAGCCCACGCCGATCACCTTCTGCGAGATCTTCCCGCCCGACCACTTCCCGATCCACTTCTACCGCCGCCCGAAGGCCCCGGATCTGGAGATCCACGCGCGCGAACTCGACCTGCCCGCCCTCCGGGCCGCCCGCGCCTTCTGGATGACCGGCACCGGACTGAGCGCCGAGCCCAGCCGGACGGCCACCCTGACCGCGCTCCGCGCCCGGGCCGAAGGGGCCGAAGGGGGTGGGGGAACCGTTCAGGACGACCAGGAGACGTTCACCGTCTTCGACCTGGACTGGCGCCCCGCCCTCTGGGACGACGGCGACACCCCCGCCGACCAGGCCCGGCCGCTCTACCGGGAGGCCCTGCGCCACGCCACGGTCGCCGTCGGCAACGCCGACGAGTGCGCCGTCGCGACCGGCGAGCACGAGCCGTACGCCGCCGCCCGCGCCCTGCTCGCCACGGGGGTGCGTCTCGCCGTCGTGAAGCTGGGCCCCAAGGGGGTCCTCGCGCTCGCCGCCGACGGCACCCGCGCCGAGGTCCCGCCGCTCCCGGTGGACGTGGTCAACGGCCTCGGCGCGGGCGACGCGTTCGGCGGCGCGCTCGTCCACGGTCTGCTGGCCGGCTGGGACCTGGAGCGGACACTGCGGTACGCGAACGCGGCCGGCGCGATCGTCGCGGGACGTCTCGCCTGCTCGGCCGCGATGCCGTCCGGGGACGAGATCGCCCGCGCCCTGGCCGCCGGCACCGGCTCGATCCCGGCCCCCGCAGGTCAGGGGCCCGTGGAACCGCCCCCGGCCTCCACCCGTCGGGCGCCCCTCGAACCGATCCCCGACCCCGCCCCCCCGGGAAGACCACCAGGAAGATCCCCGGGAAGCCCCTGACGCGCCCCGGGGCCCCGCCCCCGAGATCACCCGGAACCCGGCCCGCCGCCGGTGAGGGCGCCGGGACAACGGGTAGGCACACCACCATGAACGCCACGACCCGCCCGTCACACCTCCACCTCCCCGCCGGGAGCGCCGCCCGAGGCCCGTACGCCGTCGACATCGACCCCGCGCGGGCCGGCTGGACGTACAGCTCGCTGCGCGTGCTCGACCTGCCGCCGGGCGGAACGCACGAGTTCGAGACAGGTGTCCGTGAATGGGTGGTGCTTCCCCTGTCCGGGAGCGGTACGGTGCGCGCAGACGGGGAGGAATTTGAACTCGCGGGCCGTTTGGGCGTGTTCGACGGTGTCTCGGACTTCGCCTATGTGCCCGTGGACTCCCGCGTCCAGATCGCCTCCGGCGCGGGAGGCCGCTTCGCTTTGGCAGGAGCGAGGTGCGGGCGCAGACTCCCCGCCCGCTACGGCCCCGCGCCGGAGGTCCCCGTCGAGACGCGCGGCACCGGCGGCCAGGCCCGCGAGGTGCGCAACTTCGCGGCGGCGGGCGTCTTCCCCTGTGACCGGCTGATCGCCGTCGAGGTGATCACCCCGGGCGGCAATTGGTCCTCGTATCCGCCGCACAAGCACGACGAGCACCTTCCCGGCGAGGAGTCCGTCCTGGAGGAGATCTACTACTACGAGGTGGCCGGCCCGCCGCACGGCTACGCCTACCAGCGCGTCACCCCCTCCCGCCCGGGCGGCGCCGAGCTCCTCGCCGAGGTCCGCACCGGCGACGCCGTCCTCGTCCCCGACGGCTGGCACGGCCCGTCGGTCGCCCAGCCCGGACACGATCTCTACTACCTGAACGTCATGGCCGGCCCCGGCCCCGGGCGGGAGTGGCGGATCCGCTTTCACCCCGACCACACGGAGGGATACCAGTGACGCGCTCGCGCTCCACCGTCGCCCAGGCCCTGGTGCGTTTCCTCGCCGCGCAGTACACCGAACGCGACGGCGTCCGGCGCCGGCTGATCACCGCCACCTGGGGCATCTTCGGGCACGGCAACGTCGCCGGGATCGGCCAGGCGCTCGTCGAGTACCCCGGCCTCATGCCGTACCACCAGGGTCGCAACGAGCAGGCCATGGTGCACGCGGCCGTCGGCTACGCCCGCCAGTCGAACCGCCTCCAGACCCACGCCGTCACCACCTCCATCGGCCCCGGCGCCACCAATCTCGTCACCGGGGCGGCCCTCGCCACCGTCAACCGGCTGCCCGTCCTGCTGCTCCCCGGCGACACCTTCGCCACCCGCCCCGCCGACCCCGTCCTCCAGCAGCTCGAAGTCCCCTACGCGGGCGAGGTGTCCGTCAACGACTGTCTGCGCCCCGTCTCGAAGTACTTCGACCGTGTCACCCGCCCCGAGGCGCTGATCCCGGCCGCGCTCGCCGCGATGCGGGTCCTCACCGACCCGGCCGAGACCGGCGCCGTCACCCTCGCGCTGCCGCAGGACGTGCAGGCGGAGGCGCACGACTGGCCGGAGGAGTTCTTCGCCGAACGCACCTGGACCGTCCGCCGCCCGAGGCCCGACACCGCCGAACTCGACGCCGCCGTAAGGGCGGTGAGGTCGGCCCGGCGCCCGATGATCATCGCGGGCGGGGGAGTGAAGCACAGCGCTGCCGAGGACGCCCTGCGCACCCTCGCCGAGCGGGTCTGCCTGCCCGTCGCCACCACCCAGGCGGGCAAGGGCGTCCTGCCGTGGGACCACCGCTGCGACGCCGGCGGCATCGGTCACACCGGCACCGGAACCGCCAACGCGCTCGCCCGCACCAGCGACCTCGTCATCGGCGTCGGCACCCGCTACACCGACTTCACCACCGCCTCCGGCACCCTCTTCCGCCCCGGCACCCGTTTCCTCAACCTCAACATCACCGGCGTCGACGCCCACAAGCAGGCCGCGACGCTGCCGCTCGTCGCCGACGCCCGCGAGGGACTGACCGCGCTGACCGAGGCCCTTGGCGACCATCAGCAGCATGCCGTGCAGTGGATCTTCTCCAAGCAGGACTGGCAGGAGCGCACCGACGCCGTCTACGCCGCACCCGACCCGCGCGCCCGCCCCACCCAGATCCAGGTGCTCGGCGTTCTCGACAGCCTGGTCACCGCCGACGACATCCTGATCAACGCGGCGGGTTCGCTCCCCGGCGACCTGCACCGGCTGTGGCGCGCCCGGTCGTCCGACCAGTACCACGTCGAATACGGCTACTCCTGCATGGGCTACGAGATCCCCGCGGCCATCGGCGTCGCCCTCGCCGCACCCGGCCGGCCCGTCTGGGCGCTCGTCGGCGACGGCACGTACTTGATGAACCCCACCGAACTCGTCACCGCCGTCCAGGAGGAACTGCCGATCAAGGTCGTGATCCTGCAGAACCACGGCTACGCCTCCATCGGCGGCCTGTCCGAGGCGGTCGGCGCCGAGCGCTACGGCACCGACTACCGCCGGCGCGACGGCGGCGGCGGCTTCACCGGCCCGCCGCTCCCCGTCGACCTGGCCGCCAACGCCGCCTCCCTCGGGATGCGCGTCCTGCGCGCCCACACCGTGCGTGACCTGCGGGAAGCTCTCGCCGACGCCCGGGAGGCGACGGTTCCCACATGTGTCTACGCGGAGACCGAAACGGCAGACAGTGTGTCGGGCGCGCCCTCCGGCGGGGCATGGTGGGATGTGCCCGTGGCCGCGACGTCGACCCGCCCGTCGGCGGTCGGGGCCCGCGAGGAGTACGAACGGCACGTCACCGCCCGGCGCCGCCATCTCTGAAGGAGTAACTCGTCATGACGAAGACCGTCCACCACTGGATCGGTGGCAAGACCGTCGAGGGCACGTCGGGCAACTGGGGCCCGGTCACCGACCCGGCCACGGGCGCCGTCACCACGCAGGTGGCGCTGGCGTCCGCCGAGGAAGTCGACACCGCCGTCGCCGCGGCGAAGGCCGCCTTCGAGACCTGGGGCACCTCCTCGCTCGCCCAGCGCACCACGATCCTCTTCAAGTTCCGCGCGCTGCTCGACGCCAACCGCGACGCCATCGCCGAGCTGATCGTCGCCGAGCACGGCAAGGTCCACTCCGACGCGCTCGGCGAGGTCGCCCGCGGCCTGGAGATCGTCGAGCTGGCCTGCGGCATCACCACCCAGCTCAAGGGCGAGCTGTCCACCCAGGTGTCCAGCCGCGTCGACGTCGCCTCGATCCGCCAGCCGGTGGGCGTGGTGGCGGGCATCACGCCGTTCAACTTCCCGGCCATGGTGCCGATGTGGATGTTCCCGATCGCCATCGCGTGCGGCAACACCTTCGTGCTGAAGCCGAGCGAGAAGGACCCGTCGCCGGCCATGAAGATCGCCGAGCTGCTGGCCGAGGCCGGCCTGCCGGACGGTGTCTTCAACGTCGTCCACGGTGACAAGGTCGCCGTCGACCGCCTCCTGGAGCACCCGGACGTCACCGCGATCTCCTTCGTCGGCTCGACCCCGATCGCCCGCTACATCCACACCACCGCCTCGGCCAACGGCAAGCGCGTCCAGGCGCTCGGCGGCGCGAAGAACCACATGCTGGTCCTGCCCGACGCCGACCTCGACGCGGCGGCCGACGCCGCCGTCTCCGCCGCCTACGGCTCCGCCGGCGAGCGCTGCATGGCGATCTCCACGGTCGTCGCCGTCGGCTCGGTCGGCGACGAGCTGGTCCAGAAGATCCGCGAGCGCGCCGAGAAGATCAAGATCGGCCCCGGCAACGACCCGACCTCCGAGATGGGCCCGCTCATCACGGCCGTCCACCGCGACAAGGTCGCCTCCTACGTGCACGGCGCGGCGGCCGAGGGCTGCGAGGTCGTCCTCGACGGCACCGGGTACACCGTCGACGGCTACGAGAACGGCCACTGGATCGGCCTCTCCCTGCTCGACCACGTCCCGACCACGGCCAAGGCGTACCAGGACGAGATCTTCGGCCCGGTGCTGTGCGTCCTGCGCGCCGAGACGTACGAGGAGGGCCTGGCCCTCATCAACGCCTCCCCGTTCGGCAACGGCACCGCCATCTTCACCCGCGACGGCGGCGCCGCCCGCCGCTTCCAGCTGGAGGTCGAGGCGGGCATGGTCGGCGTCAACGTGCCGATCCCGGTCCCGGTGGGCTACCACTCCTTCGGCGGCTGGAAGGACTCGCTCTTCGGCGACCACCACATCTACGGCAACGACGGCGTCCACTTCTACACCCGCGGCAAGGTCGTCACCACCCGCTGGCCGGACCCGGCGGACGCCTCGACGGGCGTGGACCTCGGCTTCCCTCGCAACCACTGACACCCTCGGCGTCACCTTCGCGGACCCCTGCGGCCTCTGGCCGGCGGGGGTCCGCGCATTTCCGTTCGGGGGGCGGGAGTTGCTGCCCGGAGCCGGGGCGCCTTGACCGTGATCGCGAACGGACGGGAGCATCGTCCGGAACATGGACGACGCTGCCGACCATGACGAATCCGAGGGGAATCCATGACCGCTGATCCGCTGCGCACGCCCGGCCTGGTGGCCGGTGAGGACTTCGGGAAGCTCTTCGAACGCTTCGAGCGGACCGCGTTCCGCCTCGAAACTCTCGACACCTATGACGTCGAGGAAGAGCGGGACGAGATGGCCCGTTTCTTCGCGGGCGAGGACATGGGCCCGGAGTGGGACGACAATCCGTGGGTCCGCTCCATGACGGACCAGGGAAAGCGGGTGTCCCGCGTGCACGTCCTCTCGTCGCCGCTCACCGACTACCTGCGCTATGAACTCGCGGCCTATCCGGGCAATATCAAGGCCGGGGAGTCCATCGGCATCATCGACCGTGCCGAGCGGACCGTGGAGGGGCTGTCCGACCACGACTTCTGGCTGTTCGACGAGCGCGACGTCTATCGGATGCACTACACGGACTCCGGCGCGTTCGTCGGCGGTGAACTGCTCCCCGCCGATCGCCTGCCCGAATACCTCGCCTACCGGGACGCGGCCCTGTCGGCCGCCACACCGTTCGCGTCGTATTGGGAGCGCCGACGCTGAACGCGGCTGCTGGACGGGCCGCCACCGACGGGAATCGCGCACATGGCGAGTTCCGGCGCAGGCGCGTTTATGCGAACACGCGCATAGTCCCGTTCCGGCGTGGACGGCCGTCCGGACTCCCCATACGGTCGTGGTCATCCGGTCCGACCCGGACCTGTCACGGAGGGGGAAACCCATGGCGCGTGGGGAATTGACCCGGCTCACCGGAAGCGGTGAAGACGAGTGCGGGCAGGGCGACTGCCCGAACGTGTACCGGACGTCGTCGGGTTCGTTCGTCGTGCAGGGGGATGTGTCCGACGCCTTCACCCCGCCCGCGGGGGAGGGGCTCGTGGAGATTCCCGAGAACGTTCTGAAGGAGGCCGTTCGTGCTCTTGGATGGTGAGGACTGGGCCGCCACATTCCGGACGTTCGAGCGCGAGGCTTGGCGCCTGGAGGTCCTGCCCCAGTATCTCGTGCCGCAGGAGGCGGAGGAATTCGCCGCGTTCAAGGCCGGTGCCCGTTTTCCGGGGCCTTACGAGGACGCCTGGATGGACATGGTGCGCACCCGGCGAGTGGGCCGCGTACACCTGGTGACCCGTCCGCTCTCCGACTACCTGCGGTTCGAGTTCGAGCGCTACTACCGGCATCAGGCTCCGGCAGGGGAGGATATCCGCATCCTCGACATCACGGACCGGCGCAACCCCCTGCCCGATGTACGGGACTTCTGGATGTTCGACCAGTCCACGGTGGTGCTCATGCACTACCACCCCGACGGTCGGCAGATCAGCCGTGAACTGTACGAGGGCGACCCCGCACCGTTCATCGAATACCAGCGCATCGCGGTGGAAGCCTCCGTGCCGTTCCAGGAGTACATCCGTACGTGAGTCTTGAGCCCGAGGACCTGGGCCGTCCGGCAGAGGAGCTGGCGGCCCTGCTCAAAGATGTGCGCAAGCGATCCGGGCTCACCGGAGCCCGGATTGCCGCCCGTTGTGCCATGTCCCAGTCCAAGGTCAGCCGCATCGAGAACGGCCGGGTGCGTCCCTCTCTGGTGGACGTCGACCAGTTTCTGCGGGCCTGTGAAGCGCCTCCGACGCTGGCCGCCCAGGTCATGGCCCTGGCCAGGCTGGCGAACACGGAGTGGCAGGGCGCCCGGGGCATGCGCCGGAAGGGCTTGGACAAGAAGCAGATCGAGCTTGCGGGGCTGGAGGCCTCGTCCGGCGAGTTCCGATTCTTCCTGCTGTCGATGATCACAGGGCTGCTGTCGACACCCGAGTACATCCGGGCCAGCCTTGCCCACATCCCGGGCGACCACGAGAAGACGATCGCCAGGAAGCTGGATCGGCAGAAGGTCCTCCGCGACCCGTCCAAGCGGTTCACTTTTCTTCTCACCGAACTGGCCGTCCGCTGGCCTCTCGTCGGCCCCGATGCCCTCGCGGAGCAGATCGACCATCTGGCGTCGCTTACCCACCTGCCGAACGTCAGGATCGGCATCCTTCCGATGAGCGTTCCGGCCGGCCCCGCGCCGCTCAACACGTTCACCGTCTACGACGACCGGATCGCCACCGTCGAACTGTCCTGCGGAGTCATGGTGTTCCGCGACCCGCGTGACGTGGCGGGACACATCGACGAGTTCGCGCGGCTGGAGGAACGGGCCGTGTTCGGGCAGCAGGCACGGGATCTCCTCGGGGAGTGTGCGACCACCCTCAGATGATCTTTAGTCCAGAACATGCATAAATGGGCTGAAGGTCGTGGAAGTGGTGAAAGATGAGGTTCGAGCGCCCCAGCCGGCTCCGGAGGACCACACCCGGGCCCGGCCACCGGCGCAACGCACCCGCCCCCGCAGGGCGGGGCTCGCACGTGCCGATCACCCTCATGGAAGGAACTTCCGATGACGGTCGCACCCGAAAGGCCGGTCGCTCTGCGGCAGGGCCGGGACCTCGTGTCCACCGAACTGTTCGACAAGCTCACGGCGTTCTGCGCCGACGAGTACCGCCTCGACGCCGGCATGGCCGCACGGATCATGGACGAGGCGCTGGCGTTCCTCTACGTGGCCGGCACCACGGAGCGGGAGCACGTCATGGCGCCCAGCAAGGCCGTGGACCCCGCCTGGCACACCTTCATGCTCCACACCCAGGAGTACGCCGCCTGGTGCGAGGAGCACTTCGGCCGCTATCTGCACCACGCCCCGAACTCCAAGACCCGCACGCGGGGCCTGATGTACGACGTCACCGGCGCGATCACCGCCGCCGGGTTCGCGGTCGACCGGTCGCTGTGGGGCATCGCCGCGAACTGCAACGAGCCCGCCTGCTGCTCCGACGGCCCGTGCTGCTGACCTGACCCACTCGAACGAGGCGTGGCCCGGACGTGGAGAAGACGTCCGGGCCACACCCCTATCGGAGTCGACGATATGCACCACATCAGCGGCGCGGAAGGCCGCACCCGCACCTGCGTCTTCCTCATGTCCGGAATCGTCTTCGGCTACGCCACACACCACTGGGACGAACGGAATCTCGGCGAGGTCGGCGTCGTCGGCCCCCTGACGCCGGGCGTCGACTGGTCCCGGCTGTGGCAACTGGCGGCCGACATGAACAAGGAGACCGCCACCGAGACGGACAAGGGGAAATGGATCATGCTGCAGGCCCATCGGGCCTTCATCTGCGGGGCTCTTCTCGCCCGTTGGGACGAAGCGGGCTGGAAACTGGAGCCCGGCGGCCGGCGCGTGGACTTCGGTGGCGCCTACTTCAACCGGTACGAACTGTGGACCGGAAACCTGACCGTCGAAGGCACCACACCTGCCATGGTGGCGCCCAGGCCCACGGTCTGATGGGACGACATCCGCATCCTCGATGTGACCGACCGCCCCAACCCGCTCCAAGGCATCCCGGATTTCTGGATGTTCGACCGTAGGGAAGTCGTTCTTATGCATGACGAGGAGGACGGGACGCAGATCAGTCGGGAGGTCTTCGAAGGGGACGTGTCTCCCTTCATCGAGTACCAGCGGATCGCGGTGGCCGAGTCGGTGCCGTTCGCCGAGTACGTGAAGGACGTCCTTCGAGTCTGAGGCCCGTTCCCGATCGGCTTGAGTGGCCACGGGGGGAGGCCCCGGCCGTCCATCAGGAGGAAGGAGACGGAAGGCCGGGGCCGCTTGGGGTGATGGGGTCTTGGGGTGCGGGGTGCTCAGGAGAGTGGGGGAGTGCCGCTCGCCGGTTCACCGATCACGTGGGCCCAGACGAGTTTGCCCGGCCCCTGGCGGTCCGAGACGCCCCAGAGATCGGAGAGCGTGTCGACGAGGGGGAGTCCCCAGCCGCCGACGGCTCCGGTCTCGGGCAAGTCCATCAACGGCCGTTGCTCCGAGGAGTCGTGGACCTCGATCCGGAGCCCCTCGCGCATCGGGAGAAAGCGTGTCTCGATCTCCCGCCCAGGCACGTGCGCGTGCCGGACGGCGTTGGTCAGGAGTTCGGAGAGTACGAGGGAGGCGGCGTCCTCGATGCCGAGGAGCCCCCAGTCGGCCAGGGTCTTGCGCAGTTCGCGCCGGGCCAGGGGGACACTCTTCGATCCCTGCGTCCACCTCAGGACGATCGGGTCTCCGGCGCAGGGAGTGGGGGACGGTGACGTCACCAGGCCACCCCCATGCTGCTGATCAGGCAGGTCTCGACCTCGGCACCGCGTTCCTCATGGGCGAGGAGATAGGGGCGGACGAGTCGGCTGTCCTCACCTCGCAGCGGGGAGAAGCGGGGGCGGGCGGGCTGGCTGGTGGACTGACAGCGGATGGGGCGGGGCCCGAGGGGTGCCGTCGGCAGCAGGCCGTCGGCACCCCGGCGAGGCAACAGCCACCGCATGAGTAGTCCGATGAGGTGGGCGATAGAGTCGCTCATGTTGACGCTCCTTGAAAGCGTTGGCCACGCCCCCGGACCGGTGCAACGGTCGCGGGGGTCTTTGTTGGTGCGTGGCAGAGCGCACGCAGCCGAGGCTGAATGCGAGCCATATTCAGAGTGGCCACCTGCCACTGAGTTGGCAAGCAGAATCACTGAGTTGGCATATTTGCCAACCCGATCGAGTTCATGGCTGGACCAGCTGTGCGAGCATGGGTGCTCGCATCGAGACCCATGCATGTGAAGTGGTCGGCGGGCCAGAGGGGGAACGCGAATATGGCACCACCCACCGTGCGACGCCGCAGACTTGGGATGGAGCTGCGCCGACTCCGGGAACAGGCCAAGCTCACCCTTGAGGAAGTGGAAGCGCGCACCGGCCTCAGCGCTTCGAAGCTCTCCCGGCTGGAGAGCGCCACGCGAGGGGCGAGACCGGCCGATGTAGGGCTGCTCTTGGAGCTGTTCGAGGCGGAAGAAGCTCACTCGGAGTTCCTGCTGGCGCTCGCTAAGGATGGCGGAAAGCGAGGGTGGTGGCAGACCTACGACATCGCTCCGGCCTATGCCGACCTCATCAGTCTGGAAAGCGACGCTGTTTCGGTCAGCAACTACGAGACGCTCCTGATTCCTGGCCTGCTACAGACGGCGGCCTATGCCCGCGCCGCCATCGGAGCCGTGGGGATGACCCGGACGGCGGAGGAGGTGTCCCACCTCGTCGAAGTCCGCATGGCCCGTCAGTCCGTCCTGACGCGCCCCAATCCGTTGAAGCTGCGCGCGATCATCCACGAGGCCGCCCTCAGTGCCCGTGCGTCTGGACCTGGCGTCATGCGAGATCAGTTGCAGCGGCTTCTCGACGTGGCCGAGTATCCGAACGTGACGATTCAGGTGCTCCCCGCCGAGGCCGAGTTGCACCCCGGCGTCACCGGAGGCTTCGCTATTCTGGGCTTCGGACTGTCAGGTATTGACGTCGTACTGCTGGAACATCTGAACAGCACCCTCTACATCGAGGAACCCGTCGACGTGGGTGACTACGCGGAGGCGTTCGAGCGGTTGACCGCCTCGGCGCTCTCGTTCGGCCGGTCGCTGACCCTCATCGCAGACAAGAAGAAAGAGGTGGACCGTGAGCGTGATCACCCCGGACGCGTCGACTCTCTCCGTGGCATGGCGTAAGTCGAGCCGCAGCGGGGCCCACAGCAACTGCGTCGAAGCTGGTCGTCTTGAGGATGCGGCCGTCGTGCGCGACAGCAAGCGGCCCTCCGGGCCGGCTCTGCATTTCACCGCCGACGTCTGGGCACGCTTCACGGGCGGGCTCTGTGCCCGAAGCGGTTCTTGAACAACTCCGTCGGAGAGGCTGGTGTGGGGCGTGCGGCAGATTCCCGCCGCGCCGATGTGGCGCAGCAGCAGTTACAGCAGCGGAAACGGCCAGTGCGTCGAGGTCGCCGACCACCTGCCGGGCGTCGTGCCGGTGCGAGACAGCAAGCTGGACGCTGGACCTCAGCTGGCCTTCGGGGCGAGCGCTTGGGCGCTGTTCGTCGGAGGGCTGAAGGACCGGAGTCCGCGCTGACCGGGATCGCGCGGTGCGCTGATCGCCGGTAGGCGAAAACGACTGGCCCCGGGAGCGCGTCCCGACGCACCCTGGGGCCATGCACGTCTCTCCGCCGCCGTCCGCTCCCCAGGCTCCCACCGAGTCCGAGTCCGAGCCCGCACCCGAGTATTCGACCCCAGCCCCCATCCCCAAGCACCAGATCCGGGCCGTCCACACCGACACCACGGTGACCGTCTATCAGGCATACACGCCCGCGATCGGGCTGCCGGCGGCTCGGGACGGACGGTTTCCGGCGATGTGGAAGCGGGACCGGATGACGTGGATCAAGCCGTCGTTCCTGTGGATGGCCTACCGCTGCGGCTGGGGCCTGAAGGAGGGACAGGAGACCGTGCTCGCCGTCGAGATCACCCGCGACGGATTCGACTGGGCGCTGCGCAACGCCTGCCTGTCCCACTACGTACAGGGTCTGCACCAGGCACGGGCGACCTGGCAGCGGGAACTGAAGCGGGCGCCCGCGCGGGTGCAGTGGGACCCCGAGCGGGATCTGCACCTGCGGCCGCTGCCCCACCGTTCGCTCCAACTGGGGCTGGCCGGGGAGGCCTCGCGCCGGTACGCGGACGAGTGGACGGTCGCGATCCGCGACGTCACCCCTCTCGTCCACCGGATCCACGGCCTCGTCCGCGACGGCCGCACCGACGAGGCCGCGCGGCTACTGCCCGAGGAGCGCCCCTACCCGGCCGAAGACGGGCTGCTCGACCGGATCGTCGGCCCCGCCGCCGGGTAGCCGGAGGGATCGGAGCGATCGGAGAGGTCAGGCCGACCGGCCGCGCCCCTCAGACCCACCCCCACCCGGCCCGGCACCGCCAGACCCACCCCCACCCGGCTCGCCCCCCTCAGACCCACCCCCGCCGGGCCGCCTCCGCGCCCGCCCGGAAGCGGCTCGTGGTGCCGAGGGCGGCCATCAGTTCGCCGACCCGGCGGCTGTACGTGCGCGGCGACATGCCCAGGCGCGCCGCGGCGGTCTCGTCGGTCAGGCCGGCGAGGAGGGCTTCGAGGACCGGGCGCAGTTGGGGGGAGAGGTTGCGGGCGGGCGGGGCGAGTCCCACCAGTTCCTGGCCCGTGTCCCAGGAGGTGTGGTGGGCGCGGACCAGCGCCTGGACCACGATGGGGTCGCGGATGAGCAGCAGACCGTTGTAGAGGATCTCCAGATCCAGGGGGACGGCCGCGATCACGCGGTCGACGACGATCATCTTGAACGGGATGGTGTCGATGACCCGCGCCCGCCCCGGGATCCGCGCCGCGCCCGCCACATGGGGAACGGCGTGCCGGGGAACGATCCTGCGGACCTCCGCGGCCCGGTCCACCGCCGCGCGCATGCACGCTCCCGCCAGCTCCAGGAACGGCTCGGGGATCGCGCGGCTCATGGAGGCGACCGGGTCGTCGAAGGTCAGCAGCTCCTGCCGGACCGAGGCGGCGAGGCCCGCCAGCGCGGCGCTGACCCGGCGGGTGCCGCGGACCGGGCGCCCCGGCGGGCGCTGGGGTTCAGGGCCGCCGCGCCCCATCGCCGAACGGGCGAGAGTCACGGATCCCGCGGTATCTGTCACCGTCGACCACCCCCACCCTCCTGACTGTGCCACTCCATGTACGCACGCGACTTCACACGGTGACAACCCCTGCTGAAAAGGATGGCGAGTCCCTGCCACACCGGCGTGCCCTCGCCGCCAATGCCGCATTGACCCCTCCGAGTCCCATATATGCCCGCTTTCCTGGCCGCTTCCCCATGGGCCCCGCGGTCCGTTGCTCCGACCGCCGATTCGCCGGCCTCTCCGTCCGTCTGTCCGGCCACCATCCGCCGTCTCTCGGACTCCTGTTCGGGTCAACACCCGCCCCTGCCCCCGCCGACTCCGGCCGACCGCAGCCCACTTGCCGCCCGCCGCCCCGACCGGCCCCGACCGGTCCCGACCGCCCCCGACCCCGGTCGCGCCCCCGCTCTCCCCTGCCCCGCCGGCCCCTTGATCGGCATCATGGGGCCATGGCCGCCCTGTTGCTCTTCCTCGCCGTCGTGTCCACCGGTCTGTACGCCGGGATCCTGCTGATCTTCCGGACCGGGATCATGCCCGCGCTCGCCCGGCTCACGGACGAGGAGTTCGTCACCGTCATGCGGCGGATCAACGAGTACGTGCCCAGGCCGGTCTTCTTTCTGGTGTTCCTCGGGGTCGCGGTGTTCCCGGCGGCGGCCCTGCTCGTGCCCGTCGACGGCCGGAGCGACACCCAGAAGTGGCTCGTCGTCGCCGGACTCGTGACCGCCCTGGCCAACCACCTCGTCACCGTCACCGGCAACATCCCGCTCAACTCCGCCCTCGCCGCCTCCGAGTCGGCGGGAACACCTGCCGCCGCCGTGCGCGCCGCGTTCGAGGCCCGCTGGAACCGCTTCCACCTCCTGCGCACCCTGTCGATCCTCGCCTCCTTCACCCTGCTGACCGCCTCGGCCGTCCTCGCCGCCCCGGCGCCCGCGTGACCCCTGCGGCCTCCACGGCCTCCGCGACCACCACGCACGCCCCGCCTCCGCGATCACAGCGACACCCACCACCCCTTCCCGATTTTCTGTACGGGGCTGACGCCCGACGCGTCGGTTTTCCCGTCGCGCGGCGTGACAAGGGCGGGCGCCCGGACGTCCTCCGGGGGTGCGGACCTGACGTTCTGAAAGGCCGTCACGAGATCATCGGCCGTGGTCAGAGCGGTGTGTCGGGCGGGCGTCATGATCACGGGTTCACGGCGCACGTGGACTCGGGTATCTTCCAGCTGCCGGAAAACAGGTACCTGGCGGTCCGTTTCGAGGGCCCGGGGGACGCCGGCCCGCGCGAGGAGAGGGACGGGACTCCCCATGGCGAAGCAGGACCGGGCGATTCGTACCCGCAAGGCGATCCTGGAGGCGGCCGCCACCGTCTTCGATGAGCGCGGCTACGAGGCGGCCACGCTCTCCGAGATCCTCGCGCTCGCCCAAGTGACCAAAGGCGCCCTGTACTTCCACTTCGACTCCAAGGAAGACCTCGCGCACGCCGTGCTCGACGCCCAGACGGTGACCGTGCCCCCGGCGCCCCAACAGGCGTCCAAGGTCCAGGAGTTCGTGGACTCCGGCATGGTGTTCGCGCACCGGCTCACCCGTGACCGGGTGTTGAGCGGCAGTGTGCGGCTGACCCTCGAACAGAGCGGGCTCGAACTCGACCGCAGCGGCCCCTACCGCGAGTGGACCGACATCAACCGGCGCCTTCTCCGCGCGGCCAAGGAATCCGGCGAACTCCTGCCGCACACCGACCCGGAGGAGCTGGCCGGGCTGGTCGTCGGAGCCTTCGCCGGACTCAACTTGATGACCCGTGCGCTGGGGGGCGGCCAGTCCGCCATGGAGCGCTGGGCCTCCGTGCTCTACCAGCACGTACTGCCGAGCGTCGTGGTCCCCGCCGTGCTGGCCGTCCTCGACATGGACCCCACCCGCGGCGCCCGCGTCCTGGGCGTGGTCGGCGAACCGGAGCGCACCGTTCCCGAAAGCACCGTTCCCGGGAGCGCCATCCCCGAGAGCGCCGCCCCCGACGGCGCCATGCGGGACAAGGGCGCGTCGGAGTCCTGGGCGGGCCCCGGGGTGCCGGGCTCCGGAGCCGGTCTCCGCTGAATCGGTGCCGGACGGCCCCGCCGACGGTCCCTCTCCTTCGCCCTCCGCCTCCCGGTCTTCCGATACCGACCGTGAGACGGTCTGCGAAACCGACCGCGAAACGGACCGGGAAACCGAACATCCGTCATGGTCCCGACAGGTCCATGAGCGCGCGTTCCCCTGTCCGGAAGGCGCATGGATGGCGGCAAATCCCCCAAAGGGGGCAACGGCATCCCGGCGGGGAGGTGTCGTTTCCGTACCCCCGGGTTTCATTGACATGCCGGACGGTCTCTTTTCTAATCGACCAGGACATCCCATTGCGCAGACGCATGAGCTGAGGGGGGCAGGGTGGACGTCCGGATTCTGGGAGGACTCTCGGTACGGGAGAACGGGGTGTCGGTCACCCCGGCCGCCGCCGTGCCCCGGCAGATCCTCGCCCTGCTGGCCACCTTCGCGGGCCGGCTCGTCCCGGCGTCCGTCCTCACCGAGGAACTCTGGCCGGGCGGCGCCCCGCGCCGGGCCCGGTACGAACTCCAGGCCCACATCGCCGGGTTGCGCTCCCTGATCGCCGCCGCGCTGCCGCAGGAACGGGGCGCCGCCGACGGGCGCAGTGCCGAGACCGTGCTCGCCGCCGAGCCCGGCGGCTACCGGCTCGAAACCGGCAGCGGCTCCCACGACGTGGGGCAGTTCGCACGGGCGGCCGGCGCCGGATACCGCGCCATGGAGGCCGGTGATCTGCCGCGCGCCGCACTCCGGCTCGGCGAGGCCCTCGCGCTCTGGCGCGGCGAACCGTACGCGGGAGTCGCCGCCGGACCCCGGCTGCGCGCCGAGGCCGAACGCCTCGAAGCCTCCCGGCTCAGCGTCCTCGACCAATGGGCCGAGGCCCACCTGGGACTCGGCCGACACGCCGAACTGCTGCCCGAACTCGCCCCGCACACCGCCCGGTATCCGCTGAACGAGCCGCTCAACGCCCAGTTCATCGTCGCCCTGCTGCGCTCCGGCCGGGTCGAGGACGCCCTGGAGGTCCACCGGCGGCTGTGTGCGCTGCTCCAGCGCGACGGCGGCCGGGAACCCTCGGCCCGACTGCGCCGGCTGCACGATCTGCTCCTCGCCGCCCGCCACACGCCCCTGCGCAAGATCCCCGCGCAGCCGCGCGCCCTCCGTCCCGCACGCCGGCCGGCGGCGCAACTGCCCGCCCCGGTGGCCCCGGCGTTCTCGGCGTCCGCAGTGTCCGCAGTGTCCGCAGTGTCGGCGGCGTCGGGGGCCTTGGTCCCCCTCGCCCGGACGGCGGAACCGGCCCAAGTCCCCTTCAGGGAAACGATGTCGACATCGGTGTCGACATCGATGTCGCCGTCCGTCCCGGAGTCCGTCACGGCAGCAGTGCCGAACGCGCCCGCCGTCCCCGGTGCGAGAGCCAGGACCGGACGCCCGCCCCGGACGTCCGGCCGCCGGAACGCCCATCAGGGGTGGCGGCACCAGGCGGAAACGGCACAGCGTGGGGTGGCGGGCGAGCGGTAGGTCCGGGAATGAAGTGATCCGCACCGCCGTTGACCGTCATCCACGGCGGATACGGAATTCGGCCAGCGGTACGGGTCTGCCTCGCGGCAACCGGCCGCGCGGAGGCGGGAGTCGAGACATGAGCCACCACGGCACGGAGGGGCACGCGGACGCCGATCGCCGCGGTGACGCCACCGGCGGGGGCGCCGGCGCGCTCGCCGTACTGGAGCTTCTCTCCCGTCAGGCTCCCCCCGAGCGCTTCGCTGAACTGGTCGACCAGGCCCGTGAGTCCGGCATGCCGGAGGACGAACTCGCCGATCTGGACAGGGCCGTTCATCTCGCCATCGGGGTCGTGCACACCCTCGCCCGCCATGAGCGCCGCGAGGCGGGCCTCGACGCCCTCACCGACACCGCGCGCGACCTGACCCTGTCGTACGGCCTCGAAGACCTGCTGCGGTCCGTGGTCCGCCGGGCCCGGCGGCTGCTCGATCTCGATCTGGTCTGCCTCTCCCTGTCCGGCCCGGCCGCCCAGGGCGTCCGGGTGGTGCACGCCTCCGAGGGGGCGATCAGCCCACTCGACCCGGCGGGCCTCGCCGCCGCCCTCGACGAGGACGGACTGGGCGGCCTCGTCCACACCCACGGCGAACCCGTCTGGACCGAGGACTACCTCCAGGACCGGCGGTTCGCCCACACGGCGGCTCTCGACGCGTTCGTCCGCAACGAGGGCCTGCGGGCCGTCCTCGCCGTGCCACTGCGCCTGGGCGGCGCGGTCGTCGGGGTGCTGTACGGGGTCGACCGCTGCGCCCGCCGCTCCACCTCGGGCGAGATCGGTCTGCTCACCGCGCTCGCGGACCTGGCGGCCGTCGCCGCCGGGCGGGCCGGGCTGCTCGACCGGACCCGGGCCGAGGTCACCGAGCTCGAACGGGACAGCTCACGCGCGCGTACGGCGCTGACCCGCATGCGGTACATCGGCGAGGCCCACGGCCGGATCATGGACCTGATCCTGGCCGGCGGCGATCTGGGTCATGTGGCGAAGGCCGCCGGCGACGCCCTCGACGCGGGCGTCGAGATCCGCGACCCCGGGGGCCGGGTGCTCGCCGCCGCGGGGGAGATCGACGGGCTCGACGGATTCGACGAGGGCGCGGTGGCCAAGGCCGCACTCGACGCCCACGCGAGCCGCCGCCCCGCCCGCGCGCACACCCCCGGCGCGCCGGGGGACCCCTGCTTCCCCGGTTTCCCCAGCACCCCCGAGGGTTCCGAAGTCCCCGAAGCTCCTGACGCTCCCGGGAGTGAAGGCGAAGGAGCCGGGGAGGACTCCGGCGGGCATCGCACCTGGGTCGCCCCCGTCATCGCCGGTTCCGAGGACCTGGGCGTCCTCGTCGTACGCGCCGCGACCCCGCTCACCGGCGAGGACGTACGGCTCCTCGAACTCGCCGCGCAGTCCGTCGCGTTGCTCCTGCTGATGCAGCGCTCCACCGCCGTGGCCGAAGGCCCGGTGCGCGACGAACTCCTCGACGACCTCCTCGCCGAGCCGCGCCACGCCCCGGGGCAGATCGACCAGCGGGCCCGCCGGCTCGGCCTCGATCTGCGCCGGCCGCATGTCGTCGTGGTCGCCCGCCCCGAGGGCGGCGAGCCGGGCCGTGCCGTGGTGTGGGCGTCCTCGTACGCGTACCGCATGTCCGGCCTGAAGACCGTCCAGGGCGGCAGCGTCGTCCTGCTGCTGCCCGGCACGGACGCCTCGGCCGCCGCCCGGGCCGTCTCCGGCGAACTGGGGCCGCTGCTCGGCCATCCGGTGTCGGTGGGCGCGGCCGGTCCCGGTTGGAGCGTGGACAGCGTGCCCCGGCTCCACCAGGAGGCCCTGCGCTGTTTGGACGCGATGAGTGCGTTGGGCGGGACGGGGACGGCGGCCTCGGCGGACGACCTGGGCTTCCTGGGGCTGTTGCTCTCCGACGACCACGACGTGGACGGGTTCATCGAGTCGGCGATCGGTCCCGTACTGGAGTACGACGCCGAGCGGTTCACCGATCTCATCCGCACTCTGGAGGCGTACTTTGCCTCCGGCGGCAGCCCGACCAACGCGGCCGAGGAACTGCACGTCCACCCGAACACCGTCTCGCGCCGCCTCGAACGCATCGGCGAACTCCTGGGCGTGGAATGGCAGAAGCCCGGGCAGGTACTGGAAGTCCAGCTCGCGCTACGGCTCCAGCGCACCCGTGACATCCTCGCCCGCCGCCGTGCCACCACCGCCGACCCCCGCTCCCCGGCGCCTGTGGCCGGCGGCGCGGGCCCGCTCCCCGGCGTCTGAGCGACCCCTGAGCGGCACCCGATCTGCCCCCACCGCCCGCCCCGGGAGCCGGTGAGCACTCCCGGGCGGATGGACGGATGGGCGAGTGGGTGGACGGCGGGGTCAGCTTGCCGAGCGTGTCTGGAACTCGCCGTACGGAGCGATGTGTTCGGCCCCGAGCGCGGTCACCGCGTGCGCCGCCGAGGCCAGCGTGATGTGCCGGTGCCAGCCTCGGAACGACCGTCCCACGAAGTCCCGCAGTCCGGCTCCCTCGCCGATCTGCCGCAGGTCCCGTTCCACCCGCCGCGACAGCTTGGTGAGGCGCAGGAGCGGTCCGATCGCCGAGCCCGTCAGATCCGTGATCCACAGCCGGACCGGCGCGCGCCTCGGGTCGTCCCACTCGCCGAGGAGCAGGAGCGGCCGCTGCCGTTCGCCCGGCGGTACGGGCAGCGTGACCCGCACGGCGGTGGCCAGCGAGGTCCGCGAGGTGCGCGTCCCGGCCGCCGCGTCGATCCAACTCACTGGTCGGCGCAGGCCCTTGAGTGAGTCCAGGATCTGGAGCGCGGTGAGCGGTCCGGCACCGAAGCCGGGCAGCGAACGGTCCGCGACGGTCAGCCGGCAGGCCGGGTTGATCCGCGCGACCACGGGCACCCCCGCGAGCGTCAGCCGCTGGAGCGCGGCCCGCCCCGCGCCGCCCCGGATGTCGAGCAGCAACGGCTTGCGCGCCACCTCGGGCCAGAACGCCATGTCGAGCGCCGCGTTGACCGCGCACTCCTCCAGCGTCTCCTCGGCCGCGCCCTCCGGCACCTCGGCCCGGTCCGCGCGGGTCCGGTCCTTCACCCAGGGGTCGGGCAGGAAGAGCCGCCAGTGGACGGGAATGCTGGTCTCCTCCGAGGCGAACCACACCCCGAACGCCTGCTGCCCCCGGAAGACCTGCCCCTGCTCCGGGTCGAACCGCCGGTCCACGCCCACCGAGTGCTGACCGGCCTTCGGTATCGGCATCGGCCGGACCACCCACGCCTGCGGCGTGCCCCGCCGCTGCAGAAAACGGGCCAGCTCGGCCCGCATCGGCCGCCAGTCCCAGGTGGAACTGGAGATGAAGTGGTGCAGGCTCTGTTCGGCGGCCGGGCCGCCGAACTGCGCGGCGATGTTGCGGATCGACTTGCGCCCCTGCGCGGTCAGCAGACCGTGCAGATACTGCTCGGCCTTCAGCCGCTGATCGCGGCGCGGGAAGGCGGAGAAGAGGACGGCGCAGAGTTCGCCGTACAGGTCCTCTCCGATATCGCCCGCGTCGCCGATCTCGCCGAGCGGGTCCCGGTACGGGGTGGTGCTTCTGAATCTGGTGACGGATGTACTCACGGCACTCCTGACCTACGGATTTCGCAGCTCCCTCCAGCTGCGTCTCCACCCTCCCGTCTCCCGGCGGCGGGCACGAGGTGGACTCGGCACCCGTCTGGGCGCTCCGATGGTGGCCGGACCACCACATACCCCCGGGGGGAATGCGGAAGAGGTGCCGAACGGCCTTTCACCGACCCCCGTCCGCCCCTCGTCCGTCCCTCGCGCGCGCCGCGCGAGCCCCTGACGAGCGCCCCGGACGTCCCCCGGAGGACCGCCGGAAAGCAGCCCTGAGAACCACCCGGTCTCCGGCCCCGAAAACCACCCGGAAACCGGCCCGGATCTCCGTTCGGGAAGCCCCTCTCGGGGAGGTGACAGACTCATCGCACCGGCTTTGACCGCCGCGAGGCCCCGGCCGGACCATCGGGGCGAGGTCGCACGGGTCGTACTCCGGTTAATGCCCCAGGCCGGGGTCGGCCTGTGCGCCTTGCTTGCGGGGCGCACGCGACCGCGCGTTCCCGTTCGTCCGCGCCGCCAGTGGTGTCGTGCGGCCACGACATCCGTACGACCGCCGGTGAATCCGCCGCCGAATCCGTACGTCCAGCCCCAGCCCCTCGGCCGACCCGTCACCGCGCCTCCGCGCACCACACCCCGCCTCCCGCTTCGCGGCTCCCTCGCCCGTCGCGGTTCCGGCACCCGTCCGCCCGGCCCGCCCCGCCCTCCCCGTCCCCCCCGTCCTCCTCCGTTCGTACGGGTGTCCGGCGCGCGGCTAACCTGGCCTCATGGGATTCCGCGCGCAGCTGCCGGTCGTCGGGGTGGTCGCCGCGGGCGGCGCCCTCGGCGCCACCGCCCGCTACGCCGCGACGCTCGCCTGGCCCACCCCGGCCGGCGCCTTCCCCTGGACGATCTTCACCGTCAACGCGGCCGGCTGCGCCGCCCTCGGCGTGATCATGGTGCTGGCCACCGAGACCCTCACCCCGCCGCACCCGCTGCTGCGCCCCTTCCTGGGGACGGGCATCTGCGGCGGCTTCACCACCTTCTCGACCTACGCGCTCGATCTCCAGCGGCTGCTCGCCCGCGGCGATCTCGCGCGCGGGCTGCTCTACCTGGCCGGGACCACCGCGACCGCGCTCGCCGCCGTGGCCGCGGCCGTCGCGGCGACCCGGGCCGCCGTGCGGGCCGTACCGGCAAGGAGGCAGGGATGAACCCGTTCCCCCCGGACTTCCCCGAGCGGTCGACAGGCCGGCGGGCGCTGCGGCTGACGGTCCTCGTCAGCGAGAACGCCACCTGGCACCACCGGCCGCTCTACACCGAGATCGTCCACCGCGCGCACGCCGCCGGACTGGCCGGCGCCTCCGTCTTCCGAGGCATCGAGGGCTTCGGCGCCTCCTCGCATGTCCACACCACCCGGCTGCTCTCGCTCGGCCAGGACCTGCCGGTGGCCGTCCTCGTCGTGGACGCGGAGGAACGGATCCGCGCCTTCCTGTCCGAGCTCGACGAGCTGATGACGGACGGCCTGGTGCTGCTCGACCCCTGCGAGGCCATCCGGTACGGGGGCGGGGGCGGCCGGCCGGCGGGCGGGGATTCCGGTACGGGCAGGGGCTCCGGGCCCGGCCTCGGCCCCGGCCCCGTGGTGGAGCCGCCCGCGTGAACTGGCTCCTCGTCGTCGCCGGTGCCGCCGTCGGCGCGCCCCTGCGCTACCTCACCGACCGCGCCGTGCAGTCCCGCCACGATTCCGTCTTCCCGTGGGGCACCTTCCTCGTCAACGTCTCCGGCTCCTTCCTCCTCGGCCTGCTCACCGGCGTGGCCTCGACCGCCGTCGGGACGTTCCTCGGCGCGGGCCTGTGCGGCGCCCTGACCACGTACTCCACGTTCTCCTACGAGACGCTGAAGCTGTACGAGGGCGGGGCGCGCGCCTACGCCGCCGCGAACGTCGCCGGCAGCACCGCCGCCGGTCTCGGCGCCGTCTGGCTGGGCGTGGAACTCACCCACCTGTTCTGACGGCCGGCCCGGGCTTTCGCCGCTAAGGCGCCGGGGCGGGGGAGAGGGCGAAGCCGTTACGGGCGGCCAGCGAACGGATGTGATCCTCCGACAGGGACCCGGCCCGTTCCAGCGTCAGTACGGGCAGATCGGCCCGGCCGTGTCCCGCAGCGTGATGGAACGCGATCACGCTCACCGGCACCGGCGCGGGCGCGTGGAACGGATGCCGCAGCCGGGCCGCCTCGTCGTCCGCGTGCGCCAGGACCCGTACGTCGGGCTCGCCGCCGAAGCCCGCGCGGGCCATCTCGCCGTAGCCGTACGACGGTTCGCCGGGCCGGTGCGCGGAGGTGACGAAGAGGAAATCGGCCCCGGTCCGGGTCAGGGCCGCCGAGAGGAAGGTGTTCGAAGGACAGTGCCGGCCGGGCGCGACCACCCGGACCGTGCGCGGTACGCCGTCCGCCTCGGCCGTCAGATGCCCGGGGACCCGGTCCGCGGCCGGCCCTCGGAAACCGAACGGCCCCAGCTCGTACAGCTCTTCCATCAGCGACCAGAGCTGCCGTCGCGGCAGCGCGGCGGGCAGCCGGGACCAGTCGAACAGGCCGCGGATGGCGGACGGCACGGTGGTCACGGCACCGGTCCGGCCGGAGGGGCGGCCGGTGAGCCGGCCCGCCCGGGCGATCAGTTCGTGGTCGGGGCGGGTGGTCAGCGCGTAGCCGTGGGCGAAGCCGTGCACCACCGCGCAGCCGGCGGCCAGATCGGCCGCGGCCAGCCGTACGGCCGCCGGGTCGCCGAGGGTCGGCGGGTCGTTCGGGGCCGGCGGGCGGCGTACGGCCGTACTTCCGGAACCGGCTCCGCCGTAACCGGTTCCACTCGGACCGGCTCCACTCGGACCGGTTCCGCCGGGACCGGCCAGGCCAGGGACCCCGGCCGCCGCCGGGCTGCTCGCCGCCGCGCCGCTCACCATCGGGCCACTCGCCCCCGGGCCGGCCGCCTCGGGACCCGCCGCCTCGGGACCCGCCACCTCGGGGCCCGCCTCCGGCGGCCCCGCCGGCACCGGGCCCCCGGGGTCGATGCTCCCCGGAGCCGCTTCGGCCCCGGTCACCGTCGTCGCCACCGTCTGGGCCGGCACCGCCTGTTCGTCGCGCACTGTCGTGCCTCCGCTCTCCCCCGCTCTCCACCGGATCGGTTACGGCGTGCAACGAGCTTGGGGCGATCCGGTCACAACGGGTTGACCGTAGCGCCGGGGGCGACGGAGGCCCAGAGGCCCGCGCGTCACTGCTCGCGCATGCCCCACGGGGAGCCGTACGCGGTCAGCAGGTCGAGGAACGGGGTCGGGTCGAATGCCTCCGCGCCGCGCACGCCGGAACCGGTCCAGACGCCGGTGGCCAGCAGTTCGAGGGCGACGACCGGGTTGATGGCGGTCTGCCAGACGACGGCCTGCGAGCCGTACTCGCGCATCGACCACTGGTTGTCGACCACGTGGTACAGGTACACCTCGCGCGGCGCCCCGTCCTTCGTGCCCTTCACCCAGGTGCCCGCGCAGGTCTTGCCGTGCATGCGCTCGCCGAGCGTGGCCGGGTCGGGCAGGCAGGCGGCGACGACGTCGCGCGGCGACACGCGCGTCCCGCCGGGGAGCGTCACCTGCTCCGTGCGGTCGAGGCCGAGCTTGCGCAGCGTCTTCAGGGTCTCGATGAACTCGTCGCCGAGGCCGTACTTGAAGGTGACGCGGCGGGCGTCCACCCAGCGGGGGATGAGCAGGACTTCCTCGTGCTCGACGTTGACGCACTCGACCGGGCCGATGCCCTCGGGGAAGTCGAAGACCTCGGGCTCGCTGAACGGCGCCGTGGTGAACCAGCCGCGGTCCTTCTCCCAGACCACCGGCGGGTTGAGGCACTCCTCGATGGTGGTCCAGATGTTGAAGGAGGGCGCGAACTCGTAGCCGTCGACGGTGAGGTTCGCGCCGTCGCGGACGCCGATCTCCTCGATGTCGTCGAAGAGGCGCTCGGCGGCGTAGCGGGCGAAGACGTCGGACAGGCCCGGCTCCACGCCGATGCCGACGAGGGCGAGCCGCCCCGCCTCCTCCCACGCGCCGGCGCGCTCGAACTGCGCGTCGCCCAGCTTGACTCCGCACTCCTCGTACGGGCGGTCGGGGTGCGGGTACGACAGCGACATCGCCATGTCGAGGTAGTGCGCCCCGGCGGCCAGCGCCGCCTCGAACAGCGGCATCACGAAGCGCGGGTCAGTGGCGTTGAGCAGAACATCGCACCGCTCGGCGGTGAGCAGCGCGGTGACGGCGGCCTGGTCGGAGGCGTCGACACGGGCGGCGCTGAACCGGTTCTCCCCGTCGCCCAGGGCGGCGACGGCGGCCTCGGCCCGGGACAGGTCGTAGTCGGCGACCACGATGTGGTCGAAGAAGGTGCGGCGGGCCGCGATCCGGGTGATGGCGGTGCCCACACCGCCGGCGCCGACAAGCAGAACTCGCATGACAGAGACATACCTTTCATCCGCATTGGTCGGAGTGGTTCCCGGGTATGCCCATGAAAGTCTTTCCGGCCGAGATGGGTCAACGGTGTTGGCGTAACCTGGGAAACAGGCGCGAAAGGGGCAGTCATGCCTAAGGAAGTGGTGTCGGAGGCGGCCCGGCGTCGCAGAAAGCCCAACAAGGCAGGAGTCGTCCTCTCCGAGCGGCTCTATATCGAGACCGCGCTGAGGATGCTCCATGAACACGGCCGGGACGGACTGACCGTGCGCCGGCTCGGTGCGGCGCTCGGCGCCGACCCCAGTAGCCTCTACCGCTATTTCCGGGGCACCGACGACCTTCTCCTCGCCGTCGGCGACGAACTCGTCGGGCGCGCCCTGCGCGGCTGGGAGGCCACCGGCGACTGGCGCCACGATCTGCGCGACCTGGGGTTGCGGATCCACTCCGCCTATCTCGCGCACCCGCAGGCGGCGATCCTCACCGCGAGTCGGGTCAGCGGCCGGGCCAACGAGATCGCCGTCGACGAGGCGGTCATCGGCGTGCTCCGCACGGCCGGTCTGCCCGATCCCGAAGCGGTGCGGATCTACCAGGCGTTCATCGATCAGGCGCTCGCCTTCGCCGCCCTCGACGCGGCCGCCCTCGCCCTCCCGCACTCCGCGCGGGCCGCCGACGAGGCGGTCTGGCAGGCCACGTACGCCCGCCTGCCGGCCGGCACCCACCCCCACATCGCGGCCACCGCGCCCCGGTTGATCGCCCGGATGAAGAACAGCGCCTACCCGACCGCGCTCGACATGCTCCTGGACAGCGCGGCGGTGGCACTGGCCCGCGCGGACGCGGAAGGTGCCGGTTCGAGGGAAGGCGGGTCGTGAGCCGCCCTCGCGCGAGGGGCCGGGTCCAGTACGGTGACTCCTGGTCGGCAGCGGCGGTCCGAGAGGCGGTGGTCCATGACCGGGCGGAATGAGCCGGGCGGGGCGAGCGGTGCGGACGAGCCGGGTGGTGCGGGTGAGCCGGTCGGCGGGCCGGGTGGTGCGAGCGGTGCGGACGAGCCGGGTGGTGCGGGTGAGCCGGTCGGCGGGCCGGGTGGTACGAGCGGTGCGGACGCGCCCGGGCGTACGGAACGCCCTCTGGCGCCCGAGACCAGGAACAGCGTCTCCGGCGGCCATATCGAGGGGCCGGTGGCTCAAGTGGGCGTCGTCCAGGGCTCGATCACCTTCAACTACCACGCCGCCGCCGGGGGCACGGAGCCCGCGGCCGACCGCCGGCCCGACCAGGTGCCCCGGCCGCCCCGGGGCTTCGTCGACCGCCACGAGCCGCTGGCCGTACTCGACGAGGTGTTCGCGTACGCCCCCGGGGAGGACGCGCCGGGGCACTGCCCCATCGGGGTGTTCAGCGGCCTTCCCGGTATCGGCAAGACGGCCGCCGCCAGTCAGTGGGCCCACCGCAACCAGCGGTTGTTCCCGGGTGGGCAGCTCTTCGTCGACTTCGCGGCTCTGCGGGCCGACTCGGGGCGGGAGAGCGGGAGGAGCGGTGGTGGAGGAGCCGTTGGGGCAGTCGGGGCCGTCGGGGGCGCGGGCGGGGATGTGTCGGAGGCGCTGGCCGGCTGTCTGAGGGCCCTGGGGGTCCAGGACGCCTACCTTCCCGCCTCGTTCGTCGAACGTGCCGCGCTCTACCGGGAGTTGTCGGGCAAGCGCGGACGGCTGCTGGTGGTCCTGGACGATGTGACCAGCCCGGCCCAGGTCACCGCCCTCGTGCCGCAGGGGGACGGCAGCGCCCTGCTGGCGACGAGCACCTGGCAGCTCGGTGAACTCGTCCTCGATGGAGCCTCGTTGCTCCCGCTCGACGTTCTCGACGCCGACAGCGCCCTGGAGTTGCTGACGGCCCTGTGCGGCCCCCGGCGGATCGCGGACGATCCGGCCGCGGCGGCACGCCTGGTCGATCTGTGCGGAGGTCTTCCGCTGGCCGTACGGCTGTGCGCCGCACGGCTGTTGACCCGGCGGAACCTCACGCTCGCACGCCTCGCCGACGAACTCTCCGACGAACAGAGCCGCCTCGACCGCATCGCCGTGTCCGGGGCTCCCGCGCGGACCCCGACGTCAGCCCGTGAGGAGCGCACCGTGTCCGCCGCTCTCGACCTCGTCTACCGGGACCTCCCGGATTCCGCCGCCCGCCTGTACCGGGCCCTCGGCCGGCTTCCCCAGCTCAGCTTCGACACCGCCGTGGCGGCGGCAGCGGCGGGCTCGTGGCCACTGCCGGAGACGGCGGAGGCATTGGGCGCGCTGGAGGACGCCAGCCTGCTGTCCGCACTGGAGGACCAGCGCTACACCCTGCACGGTCTGGTACGGCTCCACGCCCGCCGGATGTCCGACGCCGAGGACCCGCCCGGCGCGGTGCGGGAGGCTGTCGGCCGGGTCGCCGGGCACTATCTGCGGCTGGTGGTACGGGCCGATCTCGCCGTCCGCGCCGACCGGTTGCGCATCACCGACCCGGCTGAGGTGTTGGGGGGCGCGTCGGCCCCGGCTCCGGCTCGGGACGGCGACGGGGCGGCTGCGGCGGGCGGGCCGACTCGTGAACGCACCCCCGATTCCGGGTCGTTGGCAGCCGCCGATCCGTTCGCCGGATCCGATGATCCCGGCCGGGACGCGCTTGCCTGGCTGGAGGCCGAGCGCGGCAACATCCTCGCCGTGCTCCGTACCGCCGCCGGGCTGGGATTCGACCGCGTGGTGTGGCAGACGGCGGAGTCGTTCACCGTACTCTTCCTGCACCACCGGCACCTCGCCGAGTGGCGCGAGTCGCTGGAGCTCGGGATCGCGGCGGCGGAGCGGGACCGGGCCGCCGGGGGAGGCGGGGCGGGCGCGGCCGAGGCCCGGCTGCGCAGTCTGCTGTCCCGGCCCCTGCTGGACCTGGGCCAGGACGAACGGGCCCGGGAACACCTGGCGGTCGCCGAACGGCTCGCGGTGGAATCCGGGCACGTCGTCCTCCAGGCGTCGGTCCAGGAGTTCGCCGGCCGCTACTGGGACCGGCACGACCCGGCCCGCGCGATCGACGCCTACCGCGCCTCGCTCGCCCTGAACGCCGAGGCCCGCGAAGCCCGGGGCGAGGCGCTGGCCCGCTACTTCCTCGGCTGCGCGCAGCACGCGGCGGGCGATCCGCGCACCGCCCTCGCCACCCTCGGCCGGGCCCGCGACGAACTCCTCGCGCTGCCCGACAAGCCCGACCGGCGCATGGCCGCCCGCGCCCTCGCGGACACCGGCCGGGCCCGGGCCGCGCTCGGCGACCTCGCGGGCGCCACCGCCGACCTGACGGAGGCCGCCGAAGTCCTGCGCCAGGAACAGGCGTTCCACTACGAAGCGCGGATCATGGAGGACCTCGCCGGCCTGGCGGAGCGGTCCGGCGACCCCGAACGGGCCCGGCAATGCCTGCGCCGCGCCCTCGCCGTCTACGAGGAGGGCGGCAGCCCCCGGGCCGCCACGGTCCTGGAACGGCTCACCCGAGGCTGACGTCCGGCGTCGGCGTCCCCGGGGCGCAGCTCCAGCCGTCGGCCGCGGTGCGGCCCGAGGTGGAGCACCAGCGTGATCCCGTGCGTCGTCCCGTGCGGCGGGATGCCGGCCCGCAGACACGCGTAGACGACGGCGGCGGCCAGACCGGGGTCGACGGGCGCGAGGCTGTCGGGGGCGGGCGGGGTGAGCGAGGGGGCTGGGGTGCGCGGGGCGCCCGGGGCGTCCTGAGGGGCAGGGGCAGAGGCCGGGGAGTCGGCTGCGGAGACCCGTACCGTACGCCCGTCGCGCAGACCCACCAGACAGTCGGCCTCCCGGGAGACCGCCGCGATCCGCGCGCCCGGGAAGTCGGCGAGGAGACGGGCGACGCCCTCGGCCGCCGCTCCCGGGGCGAACACCCCGGACCCGGCGGACACGACGGAGGCGCTCTCCGTCAGCCGGGTGTCCGGCTCGTCGATGTCACAGGCCAGATGCCAGAACGACGTGCTGTCCTCCACCGGCTCCGCGGCGAGCCCGGCGGGCAGTCGGCTTACGTGGACGTGGAGTTCGCCCATGGCGGTGGCGTCGTCCCGTACCCCGTCGTCCCGTACGACGGTCGTCTGGACGAGGAACGACCGGGCGCGGGCGGTGTGCTGGGACGGCGGGAGGGGGAAGGCACGGGGACCTCGGGGGCCCTGGGAACCGCGGGCGGGCATATGCCGGGGCTGGGGGAGGCGAAGGAGGTCATATGCCAGTTCGCGCAGGCGGGGCAGTGCCCCGCCCGGTTCGACGAAGGCGCGCGCCGTCACCTCGGTGAACCGGTCCGGGTGGTCGCCGTGCACGGACAGGGCCGCGTCCAGCCGAGGGCGCAGCGGTGCGCCGTCGTCGTCCAGCCACCCGGCGGCCGTGCGGAGCGCGTACCCCGCCGTCCCCGGCACGGACTCGGACCCGAACGCCCCGAGCAGGACCGGGTGTCCGGTCGCCGCCCCGTACAGCGTCACCGAACCGTGGTCGCCGATCACGAGGTCGGACGCGACCAGGGCCTGCTGCCAGCCGTCCGTGGGATCGACCACGATCAGCCCGGCCTCGACGGCCGACCGCTGCATGACCCGGATCTGCCAGGCGCCGTGCGCGGACCAGACGTTCGGGTGCAGGACGAGCGCCACCCGGAACTCGTCGGCGGGCAGCTCGGCGAGCAGTTCGGCCGGCAGCCCGGGCCGGGTCCCGGCCAGCGACTCCCCACCCCAGGTCGAACTCACCAGGACCAGCCGCTGACCGGGCAGCACCCCGAGCGCGGCGCGGTAGCGCTCCCGCTGCCGGGCGCTGACCAGGAGCCGGTCGAGCACGGGATCGCCGACGAGGACGGTCCGTCCCACCGTGCCGGGATGGGCGGCGGCCAGCTGCGCCGTCTGATCGGGGTGCGAGACGGCGAGCCACGCCCGGCGGGCCGCCAGCAGATCCTCCGGGACCAGGCCCGACAGGCGGGTGCCGGGGCCGTCGGAGTCCGGCACCCGCTTGTGGAAGCCGACCCCGTGCGGCAGCACGAGCACCGGGTAACCGCCGGGCGGGACCTTGATGTTCTCGGAGGCGGAGATCAGCAGATCAGGCGCGATCTCCGCGAGCTGGGGCCAGGGGAGCGTACGGCAGCCCAGGTTCCGCAGGAGATCGAGGACGCCGTTGTTGAACGCGGACGTCGGGTCGTAGGCGAACACGACGGTGATCCGCGGATCGTCATGCACGAGTTCGGGGACGACTTCCAGAACCCGTACGAGTGAGGTGACCGTCCGCGCCGCGACGACGAGCGTCCGCTCGCCGTCGAAGGTCCGCCAGCGTGCCGCGTCGGGGCCGACGGGAGCGAGGACGGGCGCGACGGGGTTGACGGGGTTGACGGAATTCACGGGGCTCGTGGTGCTCGTGGGGTTCGCGGGATTCGCCGGAGGCTGCGGAATCACCGGCTCCATCGCGCACCTCCGCCCGACGACGGCATCGCCGTGCCCGCCGCCCTCAGGGCCTCAACAGCCTTCCGGCTTCCGGCTTCCGGCTTCCGGCTTCCGGCTTCCGGCTTCCGGCTGGTTAGCATAATCAGGGATGCTGGGCAACCGACCATCGCTTTCTCTCAAGGGAAGGCTACTCGGTGCGGTTCCCCGTTCGGGTGGCGTGCCCCGGGAGCCGTAGGGCGAGGCGGCGCGGGTCTGCTTGGCTTCCCTCCATGCGTACGACGAGAGCGTTCCTCGCCGCCCTTCCCCTGATCGTCACGATCACCGTCCTCGGGACGGGCCCTGCCGCCGCGCGGGCGGTGACGGTCCGGGACGACTGCGGGGGCGGCGGCACGGAGATCATGTCCAACGAGGAGTACGAGCTGCGGTACGGCACTGGCACCGATGCGGCGTTCCCGCCCGCTTTGCCGGGCGGAGTCCGGGGCCGCTGAGCCCCGTCGGCCGGGCCCGCGCGAGGTCCGACACCGGATGACGGGGCTCCGAGGGCCCGGGACCCCGGGGACTCGGGATCCCCGGCCCCCGAGGCTTCCCGGACCCCGGGACCGTCGGTGGGCCCCGGGGCCGTCATGCCCGGAGCCGGGCGGCGACGGGACGGTGGTCGCTGCCGGTGGCCGGGAGGGTCCAGGCGTCGGTGGGGGTGAGACCCCGGGTGAGGATGTGGTCGAGGCGGGCCAGCGGGAAGGACGCGGGCCAGCTGAAGCCGAAGCCCGCGCCGGACGCGTCCGACGCGGGTGTCAGCCGTGATGTCAGGGGCGCGAACGCGCGGTCGGCGGTGGTGCCGTTGAGGTCTCCCAGCAGGAGGATCTTCCGCTGCCGTTCGTGATCGAGGGCCGAGGCGAGCGCGGTGAGGTGGTCGTCGCGCCGGCCCGTGGTGAAGCCGGACGCGCCGACGCGGACCGAGGGCAGATGCACGACGTAGACGGCGACGGGGCCCTTCGGCCCCCGGACCAGCGCGCGAAGCGAGCGGCTCCAGCCGGGGTCGAGGGTGACGCGCCGGGATTCGTCGATCGGGAAGCGGCTCCACAGGGCGACGGTGCCGACGCGCGCCGAGTGGGGAAGCCTTCGGTCCAGCGTCTTCCGATAGGCGGGCAGCGTCTCGTCGGTGATCTCCTCCAGGGCCACCAGATCGGGGTCCGCCGCGAGGAGTGACCGGGCGGTCCCGGCGGGGTCGGGGTTGGCGGCGCCGACGTTGTGGGTGACCACGGTCAGGTTCGGGTCCGGTCCCGAGCCGCCGTGATCGGCGAGGAACAAGGGCGCGAACGAGGCGGACCACACGGCCCCGAGCACAAGCGCGGCAATGCCTCCTGGCACGGATCCACGGACCAGGGCGATGAGAAGAAGCACCGGTACGGCCAGTCCGGTCCAGGGCAGCACGGTGTCGAGCAGACTGCCCAGGTTGCCTGGCGTGTTCGGTACGGCGGAGTGGCAGAGCAGGACGAGTCCCGTCACCACGGCGGCGGCGACCCCGCCCGGGACCCGATACCTGCGACCGGAGCCGGAGCCGGAGCCGGAGCCGGAGCCGGAGCCGGAGCTCGGCTCGTGATCGAGATCGGCGTCGGGATCGGGGGAGTCGGGATCGGTGTCGAGGCCGGGGGCGTCGGAGGGGTGCTCGCCGGGGCCACGGTCGCCGGGGCCACGGTGATCGAGGTCACGGTTATCGGGGCCACGGTCGTCGGGGTCGGAGAATCCGCCTCCTATGTACACATCCGGGTGGGGGTCCTGGTACGGGTGGCGCATGGCACGTCCTGGGGAAGGGGAGAGTGGCGCGTCGACCCATGGACCGGACGCGGTGAACGCGGTGAACGCGATGAACGCGATGAACGAGGCGCGGTGGTGAGCGCTGCGGCGGGTCAGCCGGCCGCGTCGGTCAGAAGGCTCGGACAGGTTCCGCCGGGGGTGGTGAGCAGTTCGAAGTGCCACATCTCGTTGTCGTAGACCTGGCACAGGCCGTAGGCGGAGCCCTTGCGGATCAGCCAGTCGTCCGCGTCGGTGGGGCCGATGTCGACGGCCTTGCCCGACACATGGGCCGACTTCCGCGGCGTACTCACGAACCGTCTCGCCTGCTCGACGCTTCCGTACCGCTGGACGGCCTCGTCCAGCAGACGCTGCTGGTGTTCCCTGGTGCGCCACCCCGAGGTGATCCGGAACTCCACGCCGTCGGCGCGGGCGTCCCGGGCCGCGGCCTGTACGGCCTTCAGCAGGTGTGCGTCCAGGCGTCCGACGGCCGGGTGGTGGGTGTCGAAGGGGGTGAGGGGGCGGTCCTCCGGCCGGGTGTCGCTGTCGGCGTCCTCCGGGCCGGAGCCCGTGGTCGCGGACCCGCCGGACCCGCCGGACCCGCCGGATCGGCCGGACGCGGTGGACGCGGCGGCCGGTGTGCTTCCCGGTGCCGTGCCCCACACCGTCACGGCCACCCCCAGCCCCGCCACCACGACGGCGGCCAGCGCACCGGCGCCCAACGCGGTCCGGTGGGGGAGACGCCGTGCGCGTCGTGTTTCTTGTTTTCCTTGTTTTCCTTGGGTTCCTCGTGTTCCAGCGGGGTCGTCGTACATGGTCGCCTCCGGGGGTCCGGGCGGGCGGCGGGCGCCGCGGGCCGTTACCCCGAGTGAACGGGGGGACGGGTTGCCGGGACGTCTCGAATTCCCGATATGTTCTCGGTATCCCCGTTCCGCTTGGATGGCCCCGAGCCCCTCGCGGACGGAGCGGGCCGGGCAGCGCGGAATCGTGGGCACGCGGATCACACGGATCACACGGACCGCGCCGACCACACGGACCGTGCGTAGTCGCCGAACGGGCGGAGATCAGGAGAGACCGGATGCGGGTGCTGATAGTCGAGGACGAGCTGTATCTCGCCGAGGCGGTGCAGGCCGGCCTGAGGCTCGAAGCCATCGCCTCGGACATCGCCGGGGACGGGGACACCGCCCTGGAACGCCTCGCCGTACACACGTACGACGTCGTCGTGCTCGACCGCGACATCCCCGGCACGCACGGCGACGACGTGTGCCGGAGCATCGTGGAGCGGGGGCTCGGCTGCCGGGTGCTCATGCTGACGGCGGCGGGACTGATCGACCAGAAGGTCGCCGGGTTCGAGATCGGCGCCGACGACTACCTGACGAAGCCCTTCGACCTGAAGGAACTGGTCGTACGGCTGCGCTCGTTGGCCCGCCGGCCCAAGGACGGGACGCCTCCCGTCGTCGACCACGCGGGGATCCGCCTTGACCCGTTCCGGCGGGAGGTCTTCCGCGACGGGAGGTATGTGGCGCTCACCCGCAAGCAGTTCGCGGTCCTGGAGGTCCTGATGACCGCGCGGGGCGGGGTCGTCAGTGCGGAGACGCTGCTGGAGCGGGCCTGGGACGAGCACGCCGACCCGTTCACCAATGCGGTCCGCATTATCATGTCGACGCTCCGCAAACGGCTCGGCGAACCGGCGGTCATCCACACCGTGTCCGGTGTCGGATACCGTCTCGGCGAGCCGGCCGGCGGGAACGCAAGACAGGGCGGCGAGCGATGAGGCGCGGCCCCGAACCCCGTGCCGATGCCGCGAGGACGTCAACTCCGCACGTAGCGGCGCCCATTGATCTACGGCAGCCCGTACCGCGGCCCAGGCGGCTGACCGCCCGGATGAAACTCACCCTCACCTACGCCCTGTTCGTCTTCGTCGCCGGAGCGCTCAGCCTGGTCGTGGTCTACCTGGCCATGCGCTTCGTGCCCGACTACCCCCTGAGCGCGGTGAATCCGCAGGCCGCCGCCGTCGCCACCCGTCCGGACATCCTCCAGGCCCTGATCAAGGCATCCGCCGTCGCCCTGCTCCTCCTCGCGCTGGTGGGGCTCGGCGCCGGCTGGCTCATCGCGGGCCGGGTCCTGCGCCCGCTCCAGGACATCACCCGGGCGGCCCGCCGGGCCGCCGGAGGTTCCCTGGACCATCGCGTCGGACTCACCGGCCCCCGCGACGAGTTCACCGAACTCTCCGACACCTTCGACGACATGCTCGCCCGCCTCCAGCGGTCCTTCGACGCCCAGCAGCGCTTCGCGGCCAACGCCTCGCACGAACTGCGCACCCCCCTCGCCGTCAGCCGCACGATGCTCGACGTGGCCGTCGCCGACCCCGACGGCCAGGACTACGGCCGGCTCGTCTCCCGGCTCCGCGAGACCAACCAGCGCGGCATCGACATCACCGACGCGCTGCTCCAGCTCGCCGCCCTCGACCACACCCCGCCCGCCACCGAACGGCTCGACCTCGCCGACCCCGCCCGGGGCGCCGTGGCGGCCGTCCGCGAGGAGGCCGGCGCGCGAGGGGTGGCCCTCACCGCCGACCTCGGCCCGGCCCCGGTCACCGGCAACGGCGTCCTGCTGCGCCAGCTCGCGCTGAACCTGCTCCACAACGCCGTACGGCACAACCTGCCCACCGGCGGATCGCTCTCCCTCGCCACCGGCGCCGATCCGCTCCGCCCCGGTCATGTCCTGCTGACGGTCACCAACACCGGGCCACGGCTGCCCGCCACCGGCGCCGCCGCCGTCGACCGGCTCACCGAACCGTTCCTGCGCGGCGGCGGCCGGGTCGCCGACAAGGACCCCGCCCGCCGAGGCCACGGCCTCGGCCTCGCGATCGTCGAGGGCATCGTCCGCGCCCACCGCGGAGAGCTGACTCTGGCCCCCAACCCCGGCGGCGGGCTCACCGTCCGGGTCTCGCTGCCCGCCGCCGGGTAGCGGCGGGGCGGCGGGCAGCGGGGCGGCAGGGGCGGGTAGCGGGCGGTGGGGCGGCGGTGTGGCAGGGGCGGCCGTTCGGCGGAAGAGGCGTCGCCCGTTCGGGAACGACGCCGTTTCCACGGAAGGCCGGGGCGGTGGGGGCGGGATGATCGCGGTGCCCCGCCCCCCCGTCCAGCCCCTTCCCGTCCCTTCCCGCTCGTGGCAAGGGGCTGTCGCCCGTCCCCGGAGGTGACCGTCCATGGTCCTCGTCATCGTCCTCGCCGCGCTGGCACTGATCGCGGGCATCGCCGCGAACAAGTGGCTGCGGCCGATCCTCCTCAAGGAGGACGACGGCAAGGGCATGGCCGTCAAGGACCTCGTCGGCCCGCTGCTGACGATGACCGTGCTGCTGCTGAGCTTCGTCCTGGTCACCGCCAACGGTTCCTACGGCAAGGCCGAGACCGCCGCGAACAGCGAGGCCCGTGCCGTGGACCAACTGGTGGAGACCGCCGGATACCTTCCCGCGAACTCGCCGCAGCGGGCCCGGATCCAGGCCGACGCCGTCTGCTACGCCCGCGCCGTACGTACCCAGGAATGGCCCCTCATGGACCAGGGGAACGGCGACGGCTCCCCGGCGCCCAGCGTGTGGTCCACCGACTTCCGGACGGTCTTCGGTCAGCTCCAGGACAAGCCGGTCTTCGGCATGCTCGTCTCGGCCGACAACGACCGCTCCGTCGCGCGCGACGAACGCCTGGCCCAGGCCACCCCGAGCATCGCCAGCGCCATCTTCTGGTTCCTGCTCGCGACCCTGGTCGTCACCGTGACGGCGCTCGGTTTCTGTCTGCCGCGCAAGAACAACCGCGGCCAGATCGTCACCCTGACGGTGATCACCGCGCTCCTGACCACGACGCTGATCATCATCAAGGACGTCGACCGGCCCTTCGGCGGCATCGTCGACGTACCGCCGCACGCGATCGCCGAGGTGGAACGGCAGGCCACCCGCGACTTCGTCGCCCACCACCCGGCGTCTCAGATCCCCTGCGACGACAAGGGCAACCGCCGGGCCGTCTGACGGCCTGTCCCCGGCCCCGGCCCCTGGTCCCGGGCGACGCCGAGGACCCGGCCGTCGGTCCCGTCCGGCACCGCGGCGTCGGAGAGCCGGCCGGGCAGGGCGTCGAGGGCATCCGGGGGTACGAGATCAGCGTCCGCGCCCGCAGCCTCAAGCAGTCCGTGTCCCTCATCCACCACGGACGGCTGGTCCACCTCGCGCCGAGGTGAGGCGAGCCGGCCGCGCCCCTCGAAGCCCCGGGCCGGGCCGGGCTGGGCCGGCCCGGGCCGGGACGTACGCGCCGGTGGTGGGGCAAGGTCAGGGGCCGAAGCCGTCATCGCGTGGGGCCGCATCCCCCTGGGGGGGGCCGAGTGATCATTCGGCAAGCAGCCGTTCCAGCATGAACTGCGACGTCGGGTCGGGGGCGATGGTCAGCGACTGGACGCGGTAGCGACGCGGCGGCAGTTCGACGCGTATCGCCTCCGCCGGCCCGTCCGCGTCCCGTAGCGCGGCCGCGATCCTGTCCGCCTCGTAGGCGGCATCGGTCAGGACGTACCGCCCGCCGAGTTCGAGAGTGAGGACGTCCTCCCAGCCGTCGGCCGTCATGGCGGCGCGGACGGCGGGCAGCAGCCCCGTGTCGTCGTCGGCCTCGTACCAGCGCGCGAACGTGCGGGGCTCGGCGAGCCAGGTGACGGGCAGGGGCTCCCCGCCGAGCGTCAGGATGTCGTGGCCCGCCAGCCGGAAGGACGCGACGTACGCGCCGATCACGTCCTCCGCCTCGATGCCTTCCCAGGCTGGCAGGAGCTCCTCCGGGATGAGCGCGTAGCGGGCGAAGTCGGTGTGGTCGAGCCAGGTAGCCATGGGGCGGATCATCACACCGGCCGCTGACACGCGCCGAGGCCGGCTCGACGGTCGGAAGAGGGGCAAGAGGGGCATTGAGCCGCCGGGGAACTCCCGGACCCCGCCGGACGGATCCAGCCGGCGCCGCCTGGTTCCCGCCTCGCCCTCATCTTGCCGCGTCCTATTCCATCAAAGGCGCGAACCGGTAAATCCTGATATCTCATCATAGCTATGACGTCTCGTTACCCGAGAATGATCGCGCCCTGTGGCCCGCCCCCTGGGTGAGCATCTGACGCCAGGTCATGTGGGCCGCATCTTCCAGTAGTTGGTGCGAAGCCACGGGACTCCGCCGGTGTGGCCCTATCAGAGGCATCCGGATGTCGACCCGAATCGCAGCAAACAAAAATCGCCTGAATGCCGACATTTGAAGGAAAGGCGTAAGTGTCGGAGACCCTTAGCATTCGCCTGAATCGGCATCGATTTCCACATCGGAGGCGATTCTCCCTCGCGCTAATCATGGGTAGCTCCGGAGGTGGACATGGGCAAGGCGGGTATGGGCCGTGCCGGCGGTAAGGCGCCGGGCGGCCGGTTGTGGAAGTGGGGGAGGTGGCGGGGTCCCGGGCGCTCGGCCGGGTGCCCGCCGAGACCGCCGACCTGGCTGCACTTCTGGCGGGTCGCCATGGTGGCCGCGTTGATGGTGTGCGCCACCGGGCCGGCCGTCGTCGCGCACGCGCAAACGCTGCTCACGGTCGCGTTGTCGCCGGTGACGACCCCGGTGAACTCCGGCGACGTACTGATCTACGCGCTCAATGTGCAGTGCTCCAACCCGACCGGCTGCGGGACGGTCACGGCCACGATGCCCGCGCCGGCCGGCTGGACCAGCGCCGCCGGCACGCCCAGTGCGTCGCTGAGCCCCGCCCAAATCGCGGCCGGGATCACCCAGTCGGCCGATTCGGCAGGCACGCTCACGCTTACGTGGCCGAACGCGACCGCCGGCAATTCGCAGCAGATCCAGGTCAACTGGCCGACCCAGAACTACCTGACGGCGCCCGGACCGCAGACGGTCACCGTGACCGCCACCGACACGGCCGGCGACACCGTCGAGCCCTCGACCGCCACTGTCCAACTCAACGCCGTGCCCAACCCGGAGCTTTTCAAGAGCGGTCCCAGCATCGCGGTCGCCGGCGGCACGGTCTCCTACCTGATCTTCGCGCGCAACATTCAGACGAACCCGACGACGGCGGAGGGCGGGCTCGCCCTCGACAACGTGGTCATCTCCGATGTGCTGCCGCCTGGAGTCACGTTCGTGAGCTGCAGCGACGACTGCACGTACGATTCCGGCACTCACACCGCGACCTGGCCGGCCATCCCGCGGATGGCCGGCGACCAGGCCGGGCGCACCATCACGTACACGCTCCCGGCTACGGCGCAGCCGGACGACACCTTCACGAACACGGCGAGGCTGGAGGCGACGCCCTTCGGCTCGACCACGCCGATCCCTCCGCTCACCGCCACGGCGGTCACGACGATCCCCAGCGGTCCGCCGGTGGTCGAGGCGTATACGTACAAGGGCACCGACTACAGCGTGGCGGCCGTCAACGGGCCCGCGAACTGGTATATCAACGTGGGCAATCGCGGTAACGTCGACGCGTCGCTCGTCATGCGCGACGACCTGCCGGCAGGGTTCAACGCGACGGCCATCGGCTCGTTCCAGAACAACAGCACGGGGGCCCCGCCGCCCAGCGGCACGACGATCCTGGTGACCTACAGCGACTCGTCGCAGGAGACACTCACCTGGCCGGGCTCGCGGCTCGACATCACCAAGCCCGGTGTGCGGGTCACCAACATCACCGTGACCATCCCGAACGTCTCGCCGTCGACGACCTACGGCATCGTCGTCAACGGCACGATCGACGCGTCCGCGACGCCCGGATCGACGATCACGAACTGCCAGAGCACGACCGTCTCGGCGCCTGGCGTGGCCGACGACACCGCCACGGACTGCTCGTCGCTGAGGATCAAGGAGTACCTCACCAGCGGGTACCTCAGGAAGGACCTGGTCGGCCCCACCCCGGCCGCGCCGGGAGCGACGCAGACCTGGGGCTTGAACATCGGCTGGGACCCGAGCCTGGCGACCACGGACCTCCAGCCCGAGATCATCGACCTGATCCCGCCCCAGCTGACCTACGTGCCGGGATCCTTCACCCTCGCCGCCGGCCAGGCGGCAGGGTGTCCGGTGGGGTCCGACTTCGAGGTGTCACTGACGCCGAACTACCTCAACGGCCGCACAGCCTTGATCGCGACCACGGCCGGCTCCGGCGCCACCGTTCCGTTGAGCGACAGTTGCCGGTACGCGTTCCAGACGACCGTCAATCCGTACACGCCTGCCGGCACGTACGGGGGCACTGCCGGTGGCGCGGACCCGACGGACCCGACCTACCCCGTCCAGCCGGCCTACGAGGGCAACGTCGCGTACCTGTTCGATGCGCGCGGCTACCTGCTCGCCGGCAGCTTCGGCAAGGTCGCGGACGCCGCCGATGTGAACAAGAACGGCGACACCCAGGAAGGCGTCTCGGCGACCACCGCCGACTTCGCCGTGGCCCGGTCGGCGGCGTTGGGCGTCACCAAGGAGGTGAAGGGTGACAGGGACACCGATTTCTTCGGATCGGCGGAACAGGACCCCACCCAGGTGGGTACCTCCACCGCGGGCGGCACCGTCACCTACCGTGTGACTCTCACTGACAACGGCAACGAGCCCATGACCCACTTCGTCGCCTACGACCTGCTTCCGTACCCCGACAACACCGGTGTGACGGCCTCCCGGTACGCCGATCACAGCGACGTCAACGAATGGGTGCCGACGCTGACCGGGCCGATCGACACCGGCTCCGATCCGGTGACGGTCTACTACTCCACCAACACCGACCCCTGCCGGCCCGAGATGGACAACACCGGCACCCAGCCGTTCTACTGCGGCGGCGATGTCAACGCCCACTCCGACTGGGTCACGGCGGGCGGGGTGACCAACTGGTCGGCGGTGCGCGCGATCCGCTTCGACTACGGCGACACGATCATCGCGCCCGGAACGACCTACACCTACACGTGGACCATGAACGTGCCCACCACCAAGGCCGGTGGCACCGCGTTCGTCGGCGGCGAACGGACCTGGAACAAGATCGCCGCGCAGGCGGCCAGTGACGTGTCCGGCGCGCTGACCGACCTCCTTCCCACCGAGGCGCCGTGGGTCGTCGACCAGGTCGTCCCCAGCCAGGAACCGGCCGGTCTCGGCATCGTCAAGGAGGCCGACACTCCCGGTCCGTTCCGCGTCGGTGACACCGTTCCCTACACCTACACCGTCAGCAACACCGGCCCGACCCAGATCACCAACCTCACTGTCACGGACGACCGGGTCACCGGCATCACCTGCGAGTCCACCACCCTCGCCCCCCACGGCAGCCCCGGAGACAGCACCCGGTGCCACGGCAGTTACGTCATCACGGCCGCCGATGCGGCGGCCGGCCATGTGACCAACACGGCCTTCGCCGGCGGCACCGACCCTGAGGGGCAGCCGGTGGAGAGCCCGCCGGCCGAGGAGACGGTTCCGGTCGTCTCGGGCCAGTCGTCGCTGTCGATCACAAAGCAGTCCGACGTGCAGGGCACTGCCGATCCGGGCGACGAGGTGACGTACACCTACACGGTGACGAACACCGGGCAGACGGCGCTGACGGACCTGGCTGTCCATGACGACCACGTGGCGTCGGTGACCTGTGACGCGACGACCCTCGACCCCGGTCAGAGCACGACGTGCCGCGGGACGTACACCGTCACCGAAGCCGACGCGGTGTGCGGCACGCGCGGCAGCGGAAACGGCGGGTACGGCGACCACGGCGGCGCCTGCCCGGTCACCAACACCGCTCAGGCCACCGCGACCGATACCCAAGGCGACACGATCACCAGCAACACCGCCACCGCCACCATCCAGGTGACCTCGGGCGGAGGCGGAGGCGGCGGCTACGGCTCCGGCGGCTCCGACTACGGCAACGGAAGGGGAAACTCCTAAGCAGATCCTCTGAGGGGGCTGTACGACGACGAGTCGGACAGCCCCCTCTGGGCTGTCCGGAGCACGGTCAGGCCTGAGAGGTCGTTTTCGATCTGCTGGCGCATGCCGGCGTGGATGTTGTGTGGGACGAGGCCGGCGGGCTGGACGAAGCGGACCAAGCGCGTCTTGAACGTCCTCTTCGAGTGCGCGATCAAGAAGAAGGTCCTGAAGGTGAACCCCTTCCGAAGGGCAAGAGTGCGAACACCTCGGCGTTCAAGACCTCGTCCGCAGTCGACAAGCGGTCGCTACTCGACCAGGTGCGGGCCGCCGCACTGCTCGGCTGGGTCTACGGGCGACCGAGGGGCGGCCGGCGGCTGCACGCCTTCTTCGCCACCATGTACTACGCCGGGGCGCGGCCCGAGGAGGTCGTGGCTCTGGATGTCGGGGACGTGCGGCTGCCCGCCCGGGACGCCGAGGAGCGGCGCATCGGGCCGGCGGGGGAACTTCCGGGCCCCGTCGCCCCGACCAGTGCCTGAGAACTTCACCGCGTATTCTCCGCAGCCACCCGCAGGAAGCCGGTGACAGCCGGACTCCGCCGGACGGATCCAGCCAGCGCCGCCCGGTTCCCGCCCGGTCCGACATCGACCGAAAAACTCCCCCGACCAGCAGAAAGACCCTCCCGAAGGAGGGTCTTCCGTCACGCGCCCCCGGCAGGACTCGAACCTGCGGCCAAGTGCTTAGAAGGCACCTGCTCTATCCGCTGAGCTACGGGGGCCGGCGGTGATCGGGTCAAGGATAGGGGTCCGGTGACCCTGGCCCGGCTGCTTCACCTGCGTGGCACGATGTGGAGGTTCGGTGAAGCGGTCCGATAATCGCAGCCAGGTGCGATTCGCGCAGCGCTTTTTGCGCCACGCAGGCCGGGTGTTGTGCAGTCGTTATGCCTGACGTTCTCGGCTACATCCGTTCGGTCGGCGCGCAGGGCCCCCATACGCTTCAAAATGACTCCTAAATTGGGCATTCTTCGCATGTGGTGACCTTGGACGAACGGCCCCAGCTCATCGACGCACTCTCCGCCCTGCGCGACCGTGTCGCCGCCGTGCGTCTTCCCCTTCCGCTCCCCGGCGCGCCCCGGGCCCGGCAGACCCGGGCCGAGTTGCTCGCACAGCTCGACGACTACCTGGTGCCCCGTCTGAAAGATCCCGACGCGCCGTTGCTCGCGGTCGTCGGCGGATCCACCGGAGCCGGGAAGTCGACGCTGGTCAACTCGCTCGTCGGGCGGCGCGTCAGCGAGGCAGGGGTGCTCCGGCCCACCACCCGGACCCCCGTGCTCGTCTGCCACCCCGAGGATCACCACTGGTTCGCCGGCATGCGCGTCCTGCCCCAGCTCACCCGCGTCTGGCTGCCCCAGCAGGACGACGACCACCCCGAGGAGCCCCCGGAGGACAACTCCCTGCGCGTCGAGACCTCCGCCACCCTGCCGCGCGGGCTCGCGCTCCTCGACGCGCCCGACATCGACTCGCTCGTCGTCGAGAACTGCCTGCTCGCCGCCGAGCTGATCTGCGCCGCCGACATCTGGGTCATGGTCACCACCGCGAGCCGGTACGCCGACGCCGTCCCCTGGCACCTGCTGCGGACCGCCAAGGAGTACGACGCGACCCTCGTCACCGTCCTCGACCGCGTCCCGCACCAGGTCATCGGCGAGGTCTCCCGGCAGTACGAGGCGCTGCTTCTCAAGGCCGGATTCGGCGACCTGCCCCGGTTCACCATCCCCGAGCTGCCCGAGTCCACCGGCGGCGGCAGCGGACTGCTGCCCGACAACGCCGTCGCCCCGCTGCGCGGCTGGCTCGCCCACTGCGCCCAGGACCCGGCCGCCCGCCAGCAGGTCGTCGGCCGGACCGCCGCCGGGGTGCTCGACTCACTCGACAGCCGGATGCCGGAGCTGGCGGGGGCCGTGGCGGCGCAGTACGCGGCGGCCGTACGGCTCGGGGGCGCCGTCGAGGCGGCGTACGAGGAGCAGGGGCGGCGGCTGCGCGAGCAGGTGCGCCGGGGCGCCGTCCTCGCCGGGGACGCGCGGACGCGCTGGCGCGGCTACCCCCGGGACAGCTCCGCCGGCGAACTCCTCGACGCGCTCGTGGAGTCCCTCGCCGCGCTCGCGCAGTGCGCCGTCGCCGCCGCCGACGAGCGCGTCCGCGACGCCTGGCGC
>NZ_JBEYZX010000022.1:0-99560 GCF_040646255.1 Streptomyces sp. NPDC046203
CCGCCCCTCCCGCCGCCCCGACTCCGGCGCCGGACTCGACGGACTGCGCGCCATCCCCTGGGTGCCGGGTCGTACGGCGGCGCCGGGTCGTACGGGGGCATCGGCGGCATCGGCGGTACGGGCGGCATGGCCGCCGTGGCCGACATGCCCGGCTGCTCCTCGGGCCCGGTCCGCCCGGTCCTCGGCGGCCAGGACTGCCAGGACGGCTGGGGCTGGGGCTGCTGCGGCTGGTGCTCCGGGAAGTCCGTCATGGCTACGACTGTCGGAGCCGTACATGAGAGCCGTCTGAGGACGCGGTGAGAAGCCCGGCAGAACCCCGTATGCCCGAAATAAAGGCGGAGTGGAGTCGGAGGTTCCGGATAGTCGGCGAACGGGCGAGGTCGGGCCGGGCCGGCCCGGGGGCGCCGGGCCGGGCCGGGGGGCGCCGGGCCGGGCCGGGGATCCGAGCGGGGTCAGCCGCAGCCGCAGGACCGGCGCACGATCAGCGCCGACGGGAACTGCCGGACCCGGTCGCGCCGCGACCCCGACACCCGCAGCGAGTCGTCGAGCACCAGGTCCACCGCCGCCCGGGCCATCGCCGGACGGTCGGAGTAGACCGTGGTCAGCGGCGGGTCGGCGAGGGCCGCCTCCTTGACGTCGTCGAAGCCCGCCACCGCGAGCTCCCCCGGCACGTCGATCCGCAGCTCGCGCGCCGCCCGCAGGACGCCGAGCGCCTGGTCGTCCGTCGAGCAGAAGATGGCCGGCGGCCGGTCGGGGCCGGACAGCAGGTCGAGGGCGAGCTGGTAGGCGTCGTAGCGGTTGTACGGGGCCTCGAAGAGACGTCCCTCGGTCGACCGCCCGGACTCCACCATGGCCCGCCGCCAGCCCTCGACGTGGTCGGTGACCGGGTCGCCGATGGAGGGGGTGGTGGGGACGCCGCCCAGGCATGCCACGTACGGGTGACCGTGCTCCAGGAGGTGACGGGTGGCCAGCTGCGCGCCGCCGATGTCGTCGGTGACGACGGCGACGTCGTCGATCGCCTCCGGACGCTCGTGCAGCAGCACGACCCGGGCGTCCCACGCCTCGATCTCGCTCGCCGCCTGCTCGCTCATGCCCTGGCTGACCAGGATGAGACCGGAGACGCGCATGCCGAGGAAGGCCCGCAGATAGTGGATCTCGCGCTCGGTCCGGTAGTCGGAGTTGCCGACCAGGACCATCTTTCCGCGCGCGGCGGCGGCCTGTTCGACCGCGTGCGCCATCTCCGCGAAGAAGGGCTGGCGGGCGTCCGGCACGATCATGCCTATGAGGTCGGTGCGCCGGGACGCCATCGCCTGTGCCACCCGGTCGGGCCGGTAACCCAGTTCGTTGATGGCGGCGAGGACACGCTCGCGCGTGGCCGGGGCGACCGGCCGGGGTCCGTTGTTGATGACGTAGCTCACGACCGCGGTGGAAGTACCCGCCAGTCGCGCCACGTCGTCCCGCGTCACCTTGGCCACGCGCGGCAGTCTACGCGGGGTGACCTTGCTTCCGGCAGGGCGCGTCACCCCACGGTCACCGCGCCGTCACGCGGCCGGCCCGCGGGGCGTCACCCGGGCGGGCGGTCGGGTCCCCGCGTACCCCGCCGGGCCCGGGTGGATCCGGGTGGATCCGGGTGGATCCGGGCGTGCCCCGGCGAGCGGCGGCCGATTCCGGTGGTCCATTCCGGCGGCCCGTCCCGGCGGCCGATTCCGGTGGCGCACTCGGTGGCGCACTCGGTGGGCCCCGGCGTCTCCCCTCGGTCGGCGATGCCCCCGCGATCAGCGGTCGCGGGTGCTCTTCGCCGGGCTGAAGTCCCGGGTGCCCGGTACGTCCCGGGTGCCCTGTACGTCCATGGTGCTCTGCGCGTTCCGGCCGTCCCGGCTGCCTCGGATGTCCCGTCCGCCCCTGGTGTCCCTGGTGTCCCGCGTGCCCTCCGGGCCCCGCGTGCCCCGGTCCGCGGACTTCTCGGCCTTCTCGACCGTGACGAAGCGGTAGCCGACATTGCGGACGGTCCCGATCAGCGACTCGTGCTCGGGCCCGAGCTTCGCCCGCAGCCGTCGCACGTGCACGTCGACCGTGCGGGTGCCGCCGAAGTAGTCGTACCCCCACACCTCCTGGAGCAGCTGCGCGCGCGTGAAGACCCGGCCCGGGTGCTGGGCCAGGTACTTGAGCAGCTCGAACTCCTTGAAGGTCAGATCCAGGACCCGGCCCTTGAGCCGGGCGCTGTAGGTGGCCTCGTCGACCGACAGATCGCCGTTGCGGATCTCCATGGGCGAGTCGTCCGTGCCCTGCTGCCGGCGGCCGACGGCCAGCCGCAGCCGCGCCTCGACCTCGGCGGGGCCCGCCGTGTCGAGCAGCACGTCGTCGATGCCCCAGTCGGCGGTGACGGCCGCGAGCCCGCCCTCCGTCACGACGAGGATCAGCGGACAGCCGGGGCCGGTGGAGCGCAGCAGCTGGCACAGCGAGCGGATCTGCGGCAGGTCGCGCCGCCCGTCGACGAGGATCGCGTCGGCGCCGGGCGTCTCCAGGAGGGCCGAGCCCTCGGTGGGGGCCACCCGCACGGTGTGCAGCAGCAGCCCGAGGGCGGGCAGCACCTCGGCGGAGGGCTGGAGGGCGTTGGTGAGGAGCAGCAGCGAACTCATCGCGCACCACCGTCCGCCCGGGTCGCGGGGGAAGGCGGCGGAGGCGTCGGCGGGGCCGCCGCGCGGCGGCGGCGTTCGTGGGGGGTTCGCTCGTCCATGACGTCGGTTCCTCCTCGGTCCGTGCGAGGACGTCTGCGGGTGGCTCGGGGATGGTCCCTGGGGGACGGCCCTCGGGGCGGCCCGCCGGAGGGGTCCGGGGGCCGGCCCGCGGGGGTGCCCTCAGGGGTACCCGTGGGGTGGCTCACGTAGGGGTGCCTATGGCTCTCGCGCCCCGAGAGCGTTTGTTCATCCGCCTGTAACAAAGGACCGGAAACACAAAAGGACCCGGGGGCTGCGATGCCCGGATCCTCCGCCAGCACAATAGCCCACATGAGTTCCGAGGCAGAGGGCCGATTTCACATGGTGGATGTTTCCTCGCTCACTTCCCGTACACCTTCCGGCCGCACACCCGCCGGGCCGCCGCGTGGTGTGCTCCGGACCGGTCTGCGGACCGAGGACGGTGTCCGGATCGAGGCGGTTTACGAAGCGGCCACTCCCAGTGTCACCGATACCGCCGTCGTTCCCGCCACCGATACCGCCACCGACACCGCCATCGTGGTCGCGCACGGGTTCACGGGATCGGTCGACCGGCCCGCGCTGCGGCGCGCCGTCCAGGTGCTGCGCGCCCACGCGCCGGTGGTCTCCTTCTCCTTCCGCGGCCACGGCGGCTCCGGCGGGGTCAGCACCGTCGGCGACCGCGAGGTGCTCGACCTGGCCGCGGCGGTCCGCTGGGCGCGCTGGCTCGGCCACGCGCGCGTGGTGACGGTCGGGTTCTCCATGGGCGGCTCGGTCGTGCTGCGGCACGCCGCGCTGGAGCGCGGGACGGACGCGCGGACGGACGCGGTGGCCGCCGTCAGCGCGCCCGCGCGCTGGTTCTACCGGGGGACGCCGTCGATGCGCCGGGTGCACTGGGTGGTGACCCGGCCGGTCGGCCGGCTCGTCGGCCGGTACGGGCTGCACACCCGGATCGACACCAAGGCGTGGGACCCGGTGCCGATGTCGCCGGTCGAGGCGGTGCCGCTGATCGCGCCGACGCCGCTCCTCGTCGTGCACGGCGACCGCGACCCGTACTTCCCGCTCGATCACCCGCGCAGCCTCATGGCGGCGGCCGGCGTGTCGGGCGTGTCGGGTGTGTCGGGCGCGAGGGGTGAGGCGGGCGCTTCGGGCGGGTCGGCCACTTCGGCCGCGTCGGGCGGTACGGCGGAACTGTGGCTGGAGCACGGCATGGGCCACGCCGAGAACGCGGCCGACGAGGACCTGCTGGACCGCCTCGGGGCCTGGCTGGTCCGGGCATAGCCCATGATGGTGGGCGGCGCGCAGACGATCGAAGGGAGCGCCGTCATGGCAGCGGGGACCATCCGCTACTGGGCCGCGGCGAAAGCCGCCGCCGGGGTGGCCGAGGAGCCGTACACGGCCGGCACGCTCGCCGAGGCGCTGGCCGGCGCCCGCGAGCGGCACCCCGGCGAGCTGGAGCGGGTCCTCCTGAGGTGTTCGTTCCTGGTGGACGGAGACCCGGTGGGGACCCGCGCGCATGAGACCGTACGGCTGGCCGAGGGCGGCACGGTCGAGGTGCTCCCCCCGTTCGCAGGAGGGTGAACCGAAAGACCATGAGCAGCGATCAGCACTATCCGTACGACCCGCGGTACCCGGAATCGCCTCAGGGCCCGAACCCCGGCCCGCATCAGGGTCCGGCCGCGTATCCGCAGGCCCCGCAGGGGCCCTACGGGGACGCCCAGGTCGCCCAGACGTGGGAGGGGCAGACCTGGGACACCCAGTACCAGCCGGTGGTGGGACAGCCGTACGCGCAGCAGCCGCCGCAGCAGTCCCAGCCGCCGCAGGCCCAGCAGCAGCCCCAGCCGTACGCACAGCAGCCGCAGCAGGCCCCGGCGCCCCAGGCTCCGCAGGCTCCCGACCTGGCGGCGACGGCGTACATGGCGCCGGTGACGGCTTCGACGGCTTCCCAGGATCCCGACGCGGCCGCGACGACGTACATGGCTCCGGTGACGGGCGGGCATCCGCTGCCGCCGGAGGCGACGTACCCGCCGGCACCGGCACCGGCACCGGCACCGTCGCCGGACGCGGCTCAGGCTCAGGCTCAGGCCTCCGCGCCGTACGGAGCACCGGCTCACGCGCCCGCGCACGCCGGTGCCGCCGAGGCAGCCGCGCCCGACGCCGGACCCGCGTACTCCAGCCCCACCACCTCCGGCGACACCCGGATCACCGACGCCCAGCGCGCCCGCGCCGAGGGCCGGTCGCCGATCATCCCGCCCGGCTCGCGCCCGGCCGCGATCACCGCGGCGCTCGGCGTCCTGCTGGCCGGCGGCGCCGCGTTCGGCTCGTACGCGCTGCTCGTGCCGCTGGTCCTGCTCCAGGCGGTCACCGCCGCGGGCTGGTTCCGGCTGAACGGCATGTGGCCGGCCCGGCAGGGCATCGCCCTCGCCTTCCTCGGCGGTGTCGTCGCCGACGCGGCGCTGCTCGTCGCGGGCCGGGAGCACGCGGCCGGCGCGATCACGGGCACGCTCGGCGTCTGGGTGCTGCTGACGGTGGTGCTCCAGCTGCGCAGCCACGCCGACCCGGACGAGCGGATGTACGGCCTGATGGCGACGGTCGCGGCCGCCGCCCTCGCGGTCCTGGCCACCGGTTACCTGGGGGCCGAGCCGGACGCGGTGGTCGTCGGCGCCCTCGCGGTCGCCGCCGGTGTCCTCGTCCGCACGCTCCCGCTGCCCGGCCCGGTCTCCGTGGTCGTGGCGCTGCTCGCGGCGGCGGGCGGCGGCCTGGCGGGCGGCTCGTTCGTCGGCCTGGACACCGTCCCCGGCGCGCTGATCGGCCTGGGGGCCGGGGTGTGCGCGCTGATCGGACTGCGGACGGCCAGCTACGACTACCCGTCGCGGTTCGTGCATATGACAGCCGGTGTCGCGCTCCCGCTCACCGCCGCCGTGCCCGCCGTCTACCTGCTGGGACGCGTCTTCGCGTAACCCCGTGGCGGACCGTCCGGCGGACTGCCGGACGGTCCGCCAGGGAACCGACCGGCCCTCCGACACGTCGATCTTGTGTCGGAGGGCCGGTTTTCTCTTTGGATGGTGGGGGCGAACGATGCGGGCACTGCGGGTGCTGCTGATCCTGGCGGTCGTGCTCGGCGGAATCTTCGTCGGCGTGGACCGGCTGGCGGTCGGGTACGTGGAGTCGGAGGCCGCCGACCGGGTGCGGGCCGCGGCGAGCGCACGGCCGGAGTCGGCGGAGGTCGACATCAAGGGCTTCCCGTTCCTGACCCAGATCGCCGGCCGGCGCTTCGACGAGGTCGACCTGAAGCTGACCGGGCTCAAGGCGTCCGCCGGAGGCGGTCAGTCGGTGCGCATCGGCGAGCTGACCGTCGCGCTGCGCGATGTCACCCTGGACGGCGCCTACAGCATCGACCGGGTCCGTACGGCCGACGGCACGGCCCTGATCCGGTACGAGGACCTGGTCGACGCCTCGGGCGAGAAGGCCACGGTGCGGTACGGCGGCGAGAACAAGCTGAAGGTGACGGGCGGGGTACGGGTCCTCGGCCGGACGATCACCCGCACCGTGACGTCCACGGTGACCCTGGTCGGCGGGGACACCATCCGGGTGCGGGCCGACTCGGTGCCGGGGGAGGGCATGCCGGGACTGGAGGAGCTGGTCCGGGCCCGTACCGACTTCGACCGGCGGGTCGAGGGCCTGCCGAAGGGCATGCGGGTGACGAAGGTCGAGCCCCGGCCCGAGGGCCTCGCGGTGATGGTGACGGGCGAGGACATCGCCCTGACCGGGTTCTGAGCCCCGGGCATCGGCGGCTCCGGGGCCTTGGGGCCCTGGGGCCGGTGCCATGGGGGCCCTGCGCCCCCGCGTCCCCCTGAGGGGGCCCTGAGTCCTGTGCCCTCCGGGGCCCTGAGTGCCCGCGTTCCCCCTGAGCGGGCCCTGAGCCCTGACCCTGAGCCCTGCCCCTGAGTCCCGTTTTCCTTCCCGGATCCGAACCCTGATGACGGCCCGGATCCGGCCCTGAGCCATGCCCGGATTCCGCCCCGGATTCTGCCCCCGCCCCTGCCTCAAGGGGCTTTCGGACACCCATTGCCCGAATGGTGAGACGAGTTCATCCGATCCGCAGAACGACGGGCCCCGGAGGCGGTCCGCCGTCGGTCCGGAGAGGGTCCGCACCCTTTGTCCGTCCCACATAGCGGATTTTCGCGTCTCGAAATGCGACACGCCGGTGACACGGCCGGACGCCGTCCCTACGATCGGGGGCATGGAGCGACAGGCGGAACTCACGAAGCGGCGGGCAGTAGACCTGTGCCGCGTCGCCGCCATGCTCTGTCGGTCCATCTGAGCGGGAGGGTCTTCCCCCGCGTTCCCCGAGTCCCCATCCCCGTCGATGCCGGGGCCACTTCGCGCAGTCGTACGCCTACGCCGTCGAACGTGCGCACGCACGCACTCCCGACGCGTATCCGCACCACCGCGCACCACCAGCACCACACCGCCGCACACTGCCCCGGAGGAGAACAGCATGGCTCGCAACGACGTCCTGGTCGACGCCGACTGGGTCGAGGCCAACCTCGACAACCCCCAGGTCGCCCTTGTCGAGGTGGACGAGGACACGTCGGTCTACGACAAGAACCACATCAGGAACGCGATCCGGATCGACTGGACCAAGGACCTCCAGGACCCGGTGCGCCGCGACTTCGTCGACCAGGAGGGCTTCGAGAAGCTCCTCTCGGCCAAGGGGATCGCCAACGACACGACCGTCGTCCTTTACGGCGGCAACAACAACTGGTTCGCCTCCTACGCGTTCTGGTACTTCAAGCTGTACGGCCACCAGGACGTCCGGCTGCTCGACGGCGGCCGCAAGAAGTGGGAGCTGGACGCCCGCGACCTGGCCGACGGCTCCGAGGTCCCGAACCGTCCGGCCACCGACTACAAGGCGCAGCCGCAGGACGTCTCGCTGCGTGCCTTCCGCGACGACGTCGTGGCCGCGATCGGCAGCCAGAACCTGGTCGACGTACGGTCGCCCGACGAGTTCTCCGGCAAGCTGCTCGCCCCGGCGCACCTCCCGCAGGAGCAGTCGCAGCGCCCGGGCCACGTGCCCAGCGCGAAGAACATCCCGTGGTCGAAGAACGCCAACGACGACGGCACCTTCAAGTCGGACGAGGAGCTGACCGCCCTCTACGCCGCCGAGGGCGTGGACCTCGCGACGGACACCATCGCCTACTGCCGTATCGGCGAGCGCTCCGCGCTCACCTGGTTCGTCCTGCACGAGCTGCTCGGTGTCGAGAACGTCAAGAACTACGACGGCTCGTGGACCGAGTACGGCTCCCTCGTGGGCGTGCCGATCGAGCTGGGCTCCGGCAAGTAGTCCCGGGTTCCGGTTCCGGTTCCGGTTCCGGTTCCGGCCCTGGTCACCCGACCGGCGCCGGCCCCGGTACCGGCCCCCGCCCTCCCCTCTCCCTCCCCCTCGACCGTAAGGAATTCCCGACATGTGCGGAGCACAGCCCGGCGGCCCCGACGCCTCGACGATCAAGCCCGGTGAGACCACGATCCAGGGTTACGTGACCAAGGACGGCCAGCCCGTCACCGGTTACGTCCGCCTCCTGGACGCGACCGGCGAGTTCACGGCCGAGGTCCCGACCTCCGCCACCGGTCAGTTCCGCTTCTACGCGGCCGAGGGCACGTGGACCGTCCGCGCCCTGGTCCCGGGCGGCACCGCCGACCGCACCGTCGTCGCCCAGCACGGCGGTCTGGCCGAGGTCGCCATCGCGGTCTGACGCAGACGCCGACGGGCGGACCCGTGACCTCGCCTCGGTGACGTCACGGACTGTGAACGGCCGGAGGGCCGTGCCTCTGGGGGTTGGACGCCGACCAGAACGTGGCACGGCCCTCCGGCATGTCCGGTCGTACGCTGAAGGTGTGTACGTACGGCGTCGGCGCGTCTATTTCTGGATGATGGGCGTCTGCCTGGCCCTCTTCGTGGGCGCCTGGGCAGTCGTGCGGCTCTTCTCGGTCCCGGCCGCCGTGGCCATGTGCGTGGTCGCCATGGTCATCCCGCCGGTCGCCGCGATGGTCGCGAACCGGCGCGGCCCGGAGGACCGCTGGTGGGACGACCCGACCGGCGACAAACAGTCCGACGAGTGGTGGGACGAACTCGACGGCAGGACACGCCCCGGCCGGGACCAGGGCCGGGACCAGGGCCGGGGGCGGGGTCGGGATCAGGGTCGGGATCAGGGGCGGGACCGGGGGCGGGGACGGGACCCCGACCGGGACCGTGATCAGGGGGAGGACCGGGAGGACCGGGAGGAGTAGACCCGTACGGGGAGTACGGGGGCTGCGCCCCGGCCCCCGCTCTGCTAGCTTCGCCCGCATGTTCCTTTCCCGTGCGTAGGAGTCGGCTACCACTGCACCCCTTGGGGGTGCGGTCCTTCGCCGACCCCGCACGCGTGCGCGCCGCCGTTCCGCGGCCGGCGCGCCCTTCCAAGGAACACACCCATGTCTTCGCCCTCAGTGGCACCGTCGTACGCGGCCGTGCTGCGAACTCCCCATGCCCTCCGTACCTTCGCCGCCGCGCTCCTCGGCCGTCTCTCCTACGGGGTGGCCCCGCTCTCCCTGGTCCTGGCCGTCAAGGCGGCCACCGGCTCCTACGCGGTGGCGGGCACCGTCATGGCCGTCTTCGGGCTGACCGGTGTCCTGCTCTCCCCGGCGCGCGCCGGGCTGATCGACCGTCACGGGCCGCGCCGGGTGCTGCCGCCCATGGCCTGCGTATACGCGGTGCTGCTCACCGTCCTGGCCTTCGCGACCGCGTGGCCCGGCGCGCCGGGCCTCCTGCTGGCCGTCCTGGCCAGTGCCGCCGGCGCCACCACACCGCCCCTGGGGCCGGTGATGAGGACGCTGTGGAGCACACTGCTGTCCGACCGGCCGCTGCTCCAGCGCGCGTACAGCCTGGACGGGGTGGCCGAGGAACTCCTCTTCGTCACCGGGCCGTTGCTGGTGGGCGTCCTGATGAGGGTCACCGTGCCGTCGGTGGGACTGGGGGTGAGCGCCGTCCTCGTCCTGGTGGGGGCGCTCTCGCTGGTCGCGTCTCCGGCGGTCCGGGCGTATCCGGTCGCCGGCGGGCGGGGGAAGGCCGCCGGGGCGCCGGAGGGCTCGGACGGGAACGCTTCTGCCTCTGCCGCCTCTGCCGCGTCTGCCGTGTCTGCGGCGTCCGACCGGCCGGGCCGCCGGTCCAGTCGGTTCGGCCTGTCCGGACTGCTGGGAGGCGGGCGGGGGTTGCGGCAGGCGATCGCCGTCACCGCCGGTCTGGGCATCGGGCTCGGGGCGCTGGACCTTCTGGTGATCGCGTTCGCCGAGGAGCACGACGCCCCTGGCACGATCCCCTGGATCATGGCCGCGCTCTCCGCGGGCAGCGCGGTCGGCGGGCTCGCGTACGGCGCGGTCTCGTGGCGCGCCCCGATCGGCCGCCGGCTGGCGGCGCTCGCGGTGGCGCTCGGGCTCGTCGTGGCCGCGACCGGTCTCGCGCCACATCCCTATGTGCTCGTCGCCGGGGCGGCGCTGGGCGGGCTGTTCGTGGCCCCTGCCCTCACGACGGCCTATCTGATCGCCGACGAGTCCGCCGGTCCGGGCGCCCGCACGAAGGCGGGCGCATGGGTCAACACCGCGTTCAACGCCGGTTCGTCGGGGTCGACGGCCGCCGCCGGACTGCTGATCGGGCATATGCCTCTGCCGGCGTTGTTCGCCCTCGCCGCGGCTCCGGTCGTCTTGTCCGCCGTCGCGACGTCCACGACGTTCACGACGGCGTCCCCGGCCGGGCGGCCGGGGACGGGGGCGGGCGGTGTGGTGGACGGTGCGCCCAGCGGTTCTGCCGAACGCGCCTAGTCCGCGCCTGGTCCGCGTCTAGTAGACGAGCGCCTGCGTCTCGTCGGCCATCGCCTCCTGGACGAAGACCTGGGCGCCCGCGATACGGACGCCGTCGAGGACGTCGTCCTCGGTGATCTCGCGGCGGGTCGCGCACTGCGTGCACAGCGTCACGCGGCCCGCCGCCAGGATCGAGTCGAGCAGGTCCGGCAGCGGTGCGGCATGCGGGAGTTCGAACTCCGCCGCGCGCCCGGGCAGCGCGAACCACGAGGACTCCCCGGTCAGCCACAGCGAGACCTCGACGCCGCTGGCGACGGCGACGGCGGCCACCGTGAAGGCCTGGGAGCAGCGTTCGGGGGAGTCGGCCCCGGCGGTCACCTTGATCACGAGCTTCTTCGCCATATACCGAACTGTAATGCGAAGTGAGGCAACCTTATGCGCCTCTCGCCAGTCAGCGGGGTGCACGGATAACGGAATCCGTGCTTCACGTCTCATGGGGGGACTGTCGTGACAACCACGGAAGTGACGGAACCGATCGAGAGCGGACCTCCGTCCGAGCCGGATCCGACGCCATCGGCGGACCCGGCGTCCGCGGTGGCGCCCGAGGTGCGGGACGAGACGAAGACCGAGACGGTTTCGGAGTCCCCGGAATCTCCGGAAGCCGCGGAGTCCCCGGAGGCCGCAGAGCCCGTCCCGACGCCGCGCCGCCGTGGCGGCCGTACCGCCGCCCTGCTCGGTGTCGCCGCCGTGCTCGGCATCGTCGCCGGTACGGCGGTGGGTTACGGCGTCCAGGCCCAGCGTCCTCCGACCGCGCTCCCGGCGCTCAACCAGCCGTCTCTCGCCTACCCGGCCAAGCCGCTCCCGAAGGGGAAGGAGCCGAAGCCGCTGACCGCGGCCGAGGACCGCGGCCTGAAGACCGAGGGCGATCTGCGCGACCTGCTGCTGCCGAAGCCGAAGGGCGCGGAGAAGGCGCCGTTCTTCGTCAAGGACGGCCTGCTGAGCATCGCCTCGTACGCGGGCGACTACGAGAATCCGGGCGGGGCCCTCGCCTATCTCCTTGAGGACGACATCCGTCGTGTCGTCGCCACCTCCTGGAGCGACGGCAAGGGCAAGATCACCAAGATCAACCTGATCCAGTTCCGGAGCGGCAGCGGAGAACCGGCCGCCCAGCACGCCGAGGACCAGCGCTCCTACCGGGGCACGGAGGGCGGCAGCGAGGTCGGCCTGATCAAGGGCAGCCCCGAGGGCCGGACGTATCTGCTGCCCGTGGACCGCGAGGCGGGCTTTCTCGACTACTACACGGCCTACGCGGTGTTCCACCGAGGCGACGTGATGGTCGAGATCTTCGTGTCGGACACCAAGAAGGTCGGCCAGAAGGAGATCGCCTCGCTGGCCGAGCGGCAGTTGGAGCGCTTGTGAACCCCGAGAACCCCGAGAACCCCGAGAACCCCGAGAAGCCCGTGGACTCCGAGAAGGCCGTGGACTCCGTGACGCCCGAGTCCACCGCCGACGCCACTGCCGCCGCGACCGCCGACGGCACCGCCGGATCCGTGAACGCGACGGCGGACGCGACGGCGGCGTCCGAAGCGCCCGTGGGCGCGCGCAAGCCCCGCCGCGTCTTCCCGTACGTCCTCGGTGGCGTGCTCGTGCTCGGCGTCGCCGGCGGTGCGACGTACACCGGGGTCACCGTGTCGCAGGCCGACCGGCACGCGCCCACGATCGAGTGGGCGGACCTCCCGGAGGCCGGCAAGGACCCGGCTGCCACCGAGGCCCGGCGCGGCCGGTCCTCGACGCCGCTGAGCAAGATGCTGCTGCCCGTGCCCGGGGGGTACCGGCTCGGCCCCGACATGGGGCAGTACGGCAACGACAGCGAGCTGACCGGCGACGACGCCGTCGCCCTGGTGAAGGAATCGGGCAAGGGGCTGGCGGGCAGCCGGCGCCGCGAGTTCGACCGGCGGATCGAGAAGCTCGGCATCAAGGGCGTCGCTTTCCGCTCGTACGTCTCCGACCAGTCCGACCGGCTGGTGAACGTGCGGGTCCAGCGGGGGACGGACCAGCGGGTGGGCCGTGAGTTGCTCGCGGTCCAGCGCGATCTCGCCTCGTTCCTGCACCTGGGCAAGGGCCCGAAGATCGAGGGCTACAAGAACGCGTCCTGCTTCATGAAGCCGAAGCCGAAGAAGGACAAGGGCAAGGACCGGGACATCGAGCCCATCGACGGCATGACCTGCTCCGCGTACGAGGGGGAGTACGTCGTGACCGTCGATGCCTCGGGCGCCGGATCTCTGGACCGTTCGGAGATCGCCGATCTGGTCAAGCAGCAGCTGGACCACCTCAAGTCCCCGGGGGAGTACATATGAGCGAGACCCAGCAGCCCCAGGCCCCCGAGGCCACCCCTGAGGTCGCCCCCGAGGTCATCCCTGAGGCCGCCCCCGAGGTCGCCCCGGCCCGGGCCCGGGCCCGGACCTTGGCCCCCAAGCCGGCCCCTGAGTCGGCCCTTAAGGCTGCTCCGGCCTCGGCGGAGGCCGGCGACGGCAAGAGCCGCAAGCCGCGTCCGGTCCTGGCGGCCGTCGCGCGGTGGAGCGCCGCCGTCGTCGTGTGCGGCGGGCTCGCGACCGGCACGGCCGCCGCGATCACGTCCATGGAACGCACCGACGTGCCCGGTCTGGCGACCGAGAACGACGGCCGCTGGGACTACCCGAAGCTGACCCTGCCGCAGCTTCCGGCGGGCTCCCCGCGCCCGTTCAACCCCGACAACTTCGGCGAGATCCACCACGCGGACCTGCGCGCGCTGTTGCTGCCCGCGCCGGCCGGCGCGCGCGTCGACCCGAAGCGGGACGGCGCCTGGATGAGCGTCGACGACTACGTGGCCCTCTACGAGAAGAGCAAGCGGGACGACCTGCGCCAGGCGATCGAGGACTCCGCGCTGCGGCACGTCGCGGTCCGTTCCTGGACCATGCCGGACGGCACGAAGAGCGCCGTCTACCTGCTGCGCTTCAAGTCCGTGGGCTTCTCGGAGTCGTTCAAGGACAACGTGCTGGACGCCGGGTCGGACCGCACGGTGCCGCTGGTGGGCGCCGATTCCGTCGAGCGCTATTCGATCTCCGCCCACATCCGGGTCCCGGGCACGGCGCTCTACGCGCTCGCCGAGGAGGAGCCGTACGGCGCCGAGCAGGTCCGCTGGGCCTACATCCAGGCCGGTGACACGCTCGGTCTGGTCGTGCAGTCCCAGAAGGGCGGCGCCGCGACCGTCCCGTTCCGGCAGACGGTGGCCCTGCAGAACCAGCTCCTGGGCTGACCACCCCTTCCGGGATCCCGTACGGGGACGCGGAAGGGTGCTGAATGGTGCTCAGGGGCGGCCAGGGGCGGGTCAGGGGCGGTCCCGATCCTGGACCCCATCCCGGATCCGCCCCCGACCCGAGCCGGGGCCGGCCCCGGACGCCGCCCCGGGGCGATCCCGGACTTATCCCGTACCCGACCCACCTCACCGAGAGGGCCGGCCCCCCGCCGACTAAGCTGGGGGCCGGCCCCTACTGCCTTCACGCTCATCGAGGAGCACCAAGTGATCGTTTTCTTCGAAACGCTGCTCGCGCTCGTCTGCGTCGCGGTTGCCGGCTTCGCCTTCCTGGCCGTGAAGAAGCTGTACCAGGGCCAGCGCTGACCCTCGGGCGCGCCCGCCGCGCCCGTGACCGTCCGCGACCGACCCCGTCCCCGCCCAGACCAGACACAGATCGCCTGAGCCGCCCATGATCGAGATCCCGTCCGACCTCAACCCGGCCCTCGTCCCCCTCGCGTTCCTGCTGGGCACGTGGGAGGGCGCGGGTGTGTCCGACTTCCCCGGCGCCGAGAAGTGCAACTTCGGCCAGTCCGTGACCTTCAGCCACGACGGCCGGGACTTCCTCGAGTACCACTCGCACTCCTGGGTCCTGGACGCCGACGGCAACCAGATCCGCCCGCTGGAGAGCGAGAGCGGCTACTGGCGCATCGACAAGGACCGTCAGGTCGAGATCGTCATGGTCCGCGACCAGGGCATCGTCGAGGTCTGGTACGGCGAGCTGGCCGACCAGAAGCCGCAGATCGACATCGCGACCGACGCCGTCGCGCGTACCGCCGCCTCCGGCCCGTACAGCGGTGGCAAGCGTCTGTACGGCTACGTCAAGAGCGACCTGATGTGGGTCGGCGAGAAGGCCACCCCCGAGGTCCCGCTGCGCCCGTACATGTCGGCGCACCTGAAGAAGGTCGTCACCCCGGAGGAAGTGGCCGAGATGGCCCGCAACCTCCCGGACATGCCGGACGACGGCATCGCCTTCTTCAAGTAGGCCGAGCCCGAGCCCGAGCCAGTCGAGCCTGAGCCGGCCGAGTCCGAGTCGGTCGAGTCCGAGCCGGCCCGAGCCAGCCGAGCCTGAGCCGGTCGGGGATGCCTTTCCCGCGCGGGTCCTCTCGCGCGGGCCTTCTTCAGGTCACCCCACCCATACAGCGGTTCGACGCCCACCACGCCCTCCTACACTGGGGGGCGTGGTGAGCATCGACTGGAAGAGCGACCTTCGGCAGCGCGGCTACCGCCTGACGCCTCAGCGCCAGCTTGTCCTGGAGGCCGTCGACGCGCTCGAACACGCGACGCCCGACGACATCCTCTGCGAGGTCCGCAAGACGGCCTCCGGCGTGAACATCTCCACCGTCTACCGGACGCTGGAGCTGCTGGAGGAGCTGGGCCTCGTCAGCCACGCCCATCTGGGGCACGGGGCGCCCACGTACCACCTCGCCGACCGGCACCACCATCTGCACCTGGTCTGCCGGGACTGCTCGGGGGTCATCGAGGCGGACGTGGAGGTCGCCGCCGAGTTCACCGGGAAGCTCCGGGAGACCTTCGGCTTCGAGACCGACATGAAGCACTTCGCGATCTTCGGCCAGTGCCGGGACTGCTCGAAGCGGGCGGCCGACGCCGCCGGGCAGCAGGCCGAGCCGCAGGCCGGCCAGACCGCGGGCTGAGCCCCGGGCCGCCGGGCCGCGAGCCGCCAGACCGCGAACTGCCGGGCCGCGAACCCCCGGGCCGCAGGCCGTCGGGCCCAGGGCCTCCGGTTTCCCGTCGCCCGTCGTCGTAGGCTTTTCCCATGTCCACGAAGAGCCCTCTGCTGTCCCTGCCCGGCGCCGTTCCCGCCGAAGGCCGCGACGAAGGTGTCGCCGCGCACTACGGTGACCTGTTCCGCGAGCAGCGGACCCTCGCCGACGGCGCCGGTTTCGTCGATCTGTCGCACCACGGGGTCGTCACCGTCACCGGCGACGACCGGCTGAGCTGGCTGCACCTGCTGCTCACCCAGCACGTCAGCGGACTCCCGGCGGGCCAGGCCACCGACGCGCTGATCCTTTCCGCGAACGGGCACATCGAGCACGCCCTGTACCTCGTCGACGATGGCGAGACGGTCTGGGCGCACGTGGAGCCCGGGACGCGCGAGGCGCTGGTCGCGTACCTGGAGTCGATGAAGTTCTTCTACCGGGTCGAGGTCGCCGACCGTACCGACGACTTCGCCGTCGTCCACCTCCCGGCCGGCTCGATCACCGCCGTGCCCGAGGGCGTGGTCGTACGGGAGACGGCGCACGGCCGCGATCTGTTCCTGCCGCGCGCGGACCTGACGGACTTCGCGGCGGCCCACGGCCCGGCCGCCGGCATCCTCGCGTACGAGGCGCTGCGGGTGGAGGGCCACCGGCCGCGGCTCGGCTTCGAGACCGACCACCGGACCATCCCGCACGAGCTCGGCCTGATCGGCAGCGCCGTCCACCTTCAGAAGGGCTGCTACCGGGGCCAGGAGACGGTCGCCCGGGTGCACAACCTGGGCAAGCCGCCGCGCCGCCTGGTCTTCCTGCACCTGGACGGCAGCGAGGTCCACCTCCCCGCCCACGGCGACCCGATCCGCCTCGCGGCGGACGGCCCCGAGGGCCGCCAGCTGGGCTTCGTCACGACCTCGGCGCGCCACCACGAGCTGGGCCCGATCGCACTGGCGCTGGTGAAGCGCAACGTGCCGGTGGACGCCGAACTGATCGCGGGGACGACGGCCGCGGCGCAGGAGACGATCGTCGAGCCGTAGGCGGGTGAGGGTGCCCCGGGTCGGCCGGGGCGACCGGGCGGTAGGTCCGGCTCTGCGGCGGGCCCGACAGACGCGCTTTCGCGGGCGGTCGGCCGGGGTCGGCCGCCTGCGGCCGCGTTCCGACGGGGTCAGCCGGTCGGGTACGTCGAGATCGAGATCGAGGTGTGCGAGCCCATCGGGTTGACCTGCACGGTCACCCCGTCGTGCCCGCGCCGGGCCACGATGTTGGCGCTGAAGTCGCCCACGTACTTGGAGACGGTCTTCCAGCCGTCCCGGCTCAGCGCGTCCGCGTAGAAGGTGCCGACCTGCTTCACCGAGTCGTCGGTGCTCAGCAGGGTGGTCGAGCCGGTGTGACGGGTCTCCGTGGCGCCGGGATACAGCGGCACCCCACCGGTCGCGGTCGCCGTGGCGGTCGCGGTGGGCGAGGGGCTCGTGGCGGGGGCCGGGTTCGAATTCCCGCACGCCCCGAGCGTCAGCACGGCGGCGACACCGCTCGCCGCCGCGACGGTCCGCAGCACCTTCTGTCTCACGGCATCTCCTCTGGCTCGCCCGTCGATCCCCCGGACCCCTGCCTCCCATCTTCAGGAGACCCCTCGCCCCGGCAACCGGGCCGCCGACGGACAGCGGCGGCGCGGGCTCCGCCGTACGAGTGACGCTCGTCGGTCCACCGCCTGCCCGGAGCCGGGATGCGGGACTCGCGAAGCGGTCGCGTGTCTGCCGTGGGCGCGAGAGGGGAAGAGATCCTTCCGCCGGGGGCAGGGCACATGCTCAGCTCGGCGGCCAAGGCATCGCGGAGGAAGGGCGGGGCACGGTGTGAACGCTTCGGACAGCACGCGGCGGAAATCCTGGTTCGCGGGCCCCGGCCCCGGCACGCTTCGCTCTCGCCCGGGGGAGCCGTCTCGCCCCGGGGAGTGAGGAGCGGCCGGCGGCTAGTGCCGCGACAGGGCGAAGCTTGCCGGGAGGGGCACTACACCTCCAGCAGCACCGTGAACGGGCCCTGGTTGGTGAGGGATACGCGCATGTCCGCGCCGAAGCGGCCGGTCTCCACGTGAGCGCCCAGATCGCGCAGCCGGGCGACGACCTCGTCGACGAGGGGTTCGGCGACCGGGCCGGGGGCGGCGGCGTGCCAGGTGGGGCGGCGGCCCTTGCGAGCGTCGCCGTAGAGGGTGAACTGGGAGATGACCAACAGCGGAGCGTTGACGTCGGAGCAGGATTTCTCGTCGTCCAGCACCCGTACGGACCAGAGCTTTCTGGCCAATTGCGCGGCCTTCTCCGGCGTGTCGTCGTGGGTCACCCCGACCAGCACGCACAGCCCCTCGCCGACGATCTCGCCGACGGTCTCCCCTGCGACGACGACACTCGCGCCGTCGACTCTCTGCACCACCGCTCGCATACGGACCAACCTACCGACCCGTCGCCCGGCCGACACCGGCAGGGCCGAACGGGTGCAGACCGCCTGCGTCGGCCGGTGCTCCAGTGGCACCATGCCTGTCAGACGGTGCGTTTTCGCCCGCACCGGTCGAGGGGACGATTCTCATGAGTGCATCTGGCAACGGGCCCACGCCGTCCGGTTCCGTACCGCTGGCCCGTACCCGCGGCGCCACGACCGGTGGAACGACGACCGGTGGAATGACAGCCGGTGGAGTCACCACGGGTGGAATGACGGCCGGTGGAGTCGCCGCCGGCGGGGTCACCACGGACGGGAGGACGGCCGGCGCCGTCGCGCGGCCACCCGTACAGCGGACCGCCGAGCCCGATCTGCCGGGTCTGGCCGAGCTGCCGGGCCTGCCCGGCCTTCCAGGGTTGCCCGGTCTCTCCGATCAGCCTTCCGGCCAGCCCTCCGATCAGCCGCACCTGGACCTCGGCACGCTGCGGCTGCCCGAGCTGCGGGCGTTGCGCCGTGACGCACAGCGCGACGAGGCCGACCTGAGCTACGTACGGCGGATGCTCCAGGGCCGGATCGACATCCTGCGGGCCGAACTGGCCCGGCGCTGCGCCCCCGAGACCCCGGTGGTCGACCGGCTCTCCGAGATCCTGGCGGACACCCCGCTCGGGCCGGGGGTGGCGGCCCGTTCGGCGCGGCACGTGACCCTTTCGACCCCGCGCGGCGAGGAGTACCGGCGGCTGGCGGCCGAGACGTTGTCGGAGGTCGAGCTGTCGGACCTGTCGGCCCGTACGGACGAGGAACTGCACACCGCGATGGCCCGGCTCGCGGGCTGTGAGCAGCAGGTGTCGCGGCGCCGGCACCAGCTCCAGCGGACCGCCGACGACTGCGGCGGGGAGATCGCCCGCCGCTACCGGGAGGGCGAGGCGCAGGTCGACGACCTGCTGGCGTGAGGCCGTGAGGCCGTGAGGCCGTGAGTCCGTGAGTCCGTGAGTCCGTGAAGCCGTGAAGCCGTGGGACGAGGGGCACCCGGCCTGCCGAAACTCGGGTGCGGGTGGCGGGCGCCGTTTTCTAGCCTCGTGCAATGAACCTTGAAGTGCGTGCTGTCGACGAGTCCGAGTTCCCCGAATGGCTGCGGGTCAGAAGGGTCGGTTTCCTCGTCCAGCCGGTGGTGTCCGAGGAGGAGGTCGCCGACCGGCTCCCGCACCATGACCTGTCCCGTACGTTCGCGGCCTTCGACCAGGGCCGGATGGTCGCCACGTACCGCTCCTTCGACCAGACGCTGAGCACGGTCGGCGGCGCCGACCTCGCCGCGAACGCGGTCAGCGGCGTCACCGTCTCCCCGACCCACCGCCGGCGCGGCCTGCTGAGCCGGATGCTGGCCGGCGACCTGGCGGCGGCGAAGGAGCGCGGCGACGCGTGCGCGACGCTGGTCGCCGCCGAGTACCCGATCTACGGCCGGTTCGGCTTCGGCCCGGCGAGCTGGCTCACCGAGTGGACGATCGACGTCACCCGCGCCGGTTTCGACCGCCGTTGGTCCGGCCCCACCGCCGAGGAGGGCGGCGGCCGGATCGAACTGGCCGACGGCGCCCAGATCCGCAAGGAGGGCCCCGCGCTGCACCGCCGGCTCGCCGCGAGCCGCGCCGGAATCACCGGCCGTACCCCGCGCGGCTGGGACATGGCCACCGGCAACGTGTATCCGGTGGAGCCGTGGACCGAGCCCTTCTACGCCGTCTACCGAGGCGACTCCGGCGAGGCCGAGGGCTATGTCGCGTACCTCGCCGACGACAAGTGGAACGACGGTAAGCAGCCGCAGAACACCCTGCGCGTACGCGAGCTGATCGCCGTCACCCCGGCCGCCGAGCGCGCCCTGTGGCGGTACGTCTGCTCGATCGACTGGATCACCCAGGTCCGTACCGGCTACCGCGCCCCCGACGACCTCGTGCCGCTGCTGCTCCCCGACCCGCGCGCCGCGCGCGTCCTCACCCACGCCGACATGCTGTGGCTGCGCATCCTGGACGTGCCGAAGGTCTTCGAACCGCGTACGTACGCGACCGAGGGCACGCTGGTCCTGGACGTGAAGGACGCGGCCGGGTTCGCGGGCGGACGTTTCCGGCTCGACGCCTCCCCGGAGGGCGGGACGTGCACGCCGGTGTCGTCCGCCCCCGACCTGGTCCTGGACGTGGCGGAACTGGCCACCCTGGCGCTCGGCGACGAGTCGGCGGTGCGGCTCGCGGCGCTCGGCCGGATCGAGGAGGCGACGGCCGGCGCGGCGGCACGGGCGGACCTGCTGCTGCGGACCTCGCGCCGACCGTGGAGCATGGACGTCTTCTGATCGACGGATTCAGCGGATTCAGCGGATTCAGCGGATTCGACGGATTCGACGGATTCGGCAGAATCGGCAGAATCGGCAGAGGACGACGGTGGTGGCGACGGGTGGAGGGTTCCGGGAGATGAGCGGACTGCGGGAGCGGAAGAAGGAGCGGACGCGGCAGACGCTCTCGGAGGTGGCCATCGCGCTCTTCCTGGAGAAGGGGTTCGACGCGGTGTCGGTCGCGGAGGTCGCGGCGGCGGCCGAGGTGTCGAAGCCGACGCTGTTCCGCTACTTCCCGGCGAAGGAGGACCTGGTCCTGCACCGGTTCGCCGATCACGAGGGCGAGCCGGCCCGGGTGGTGGCCGCCGCCCGGGAGGCCGGGGTGCCGCCGCTCGCGGCCCTGCGCGACCACGTCCTCGCGGGCCTGGAGCGGCGCGACCCGGTGACCGGGCTGAACGACGCGCCGCAGGTGCTGGCGTTCCTGCGGCTGCTGTACGGGACGCCGTCGCTGGTGGCGCGGATGCAGGCGTTCCAGGCGCGCTCGGAGGGGGTGCTCGCCGCCGCGCTCGAAGGGGCGGACGGGACCGGAGGGGCGGGCGGGGGTCGCGCGGCCGGGGTTCCGACCGGGGGTCCGGATGGAGTTCCGTTGCGGGCGCGGCTCGCGGCGGCGCAGATCGTGGTGGTGCTCCGGGTCCTGGCGGACGACAACATCCGGCGCATCACGGCGGGGGAGCCGGTCGACACGGTGCTGCCGGGGGCGGTGACGGCGACACGGGAGGCGTTCCGGGAGCTGGCGGAGGGTCTGCCGTACTGACCTGTGTCGGTTGTACGGACCACGCGAGGCTCGACCTACGCTGACCAAGTAAAAAAGTTAACCGAGTTGCATTTCTGTGGGGTCCCGAGGGACCCTGGCGGCATGCAGCCGCTCCGTCACGACCCGCTCCGGCCCGACCTCGACGAGGAACGCGACCACCACGACGCCTGCCGCGCCGCCCTCGCCCGGATGATCGAGGGCGTCGAGGAGCAGGTCGTCACCGGCGAGGACACCGCCGCCTCCGGCGCCGACGCCGAGGCCCTCGGCTACCACCTGCGCAGCCGCGCCAAGGTGTTCCGCGAGATGCCGCCCGGACCGCTCTTCTTCGGCCGCCTCGACCGTACGGACGGCCAGATCCACCACATCGGCCGCCGCCGGGTCGCCGAGCACCCGGCCGCGCCGCCGCTGGTCGTCGACTGGCGGGCGCCGGTCTGCCGCGCGTACTACCAGGCCGGGGCGAAGGACCCGCAGGGCGTCGTACGGCGGCGGCGGTTCGGCTGGGCGCCGGGCAGCCTCGGGGCGTCGGAGGATCTGACGGCGCTGGAGGACGAGTACCTGGGGGACGGGCACCTGGGGGAGCGGGCAGGTGCCGACACACCGGGCGCACCGGGCGCACCAGCCACACCGGGCGCGCCGAGCGCGATCCTCGCCGGGGAGATCGAGCGGCCCCGCGTCGGCCCGATGCGTGACATCGCCGCGACCCTCCAGCCCGAACAGGACGACCTGGTCCGCTCCGGCCCCGCCACCTCGATCTGCGTCCAGGGCGCCCCCGGCACCGGCAAGACCGCCGTCGGTCTGCACCGCGCCGCGTATCTGCTCTACACGCATCCGCAGCGGCTGCGGCGTTCCGGCCTCCTCGTGCTCGGCCCGAACCGCACCTTCCTCTCCTACATCGCCGAGGTGCTGCCCGCGCTCGGCGAGACCGGCGTACGCCAGTCCACCGTCCACGACGAGATCGCCCGGCACGAGGTGCGCGCCGAGGACGACGAGGCGGCGGCCCTCGTCAAACACGACATACGGATGGCGGAGGTGCTGCGCCGGGCGCTCTACGCGCGCGTGGACCAGGCGTCGGCCGGGGCCGAGGACCTGGTGGTGCCGGACGGCTCGTACCAATGGCGGGTCCCCGCCCACGAGCTGGCCGGGATCGTCGCGGCGGTACGGGAGGAGGCCCCGCCCTACGCCACCGGGCGCGAACGGGTCCGCGCCCGCGTCGTCCGCGCCCTCCAACTGCGCGCCGAACGCCGGGCCGGGGCGCTCGGCGCCGCCTGGACGCGCCGGATCGAGCGGGCCCGGCCGGTGACGGCCTGCCTGGACGCCTGCTGGCCCAAGGTCACCCCGGAGGAGGTCCTCGCCGAGGTCCTGACCGAGCCCCCGGCGGAGCAGGAGGATTCGGCGGATTCGGTTGCCCCGGTTGCCCCGGAAGCGGGGGTACGGGCCGGGCTCACGCCCGCCGAACGCGCCGCGATCCGCTGGACCAGGCCCCCGCGCTCGTACCGGAGCGCCCGCTGGACCGCCGCCGACCTCGTCCTCCTCGACGAACTCGCCGGTCTGATCGAACGCCCCGAGGGCTACGCGCACCTCGTCGTCGACGAGGCCCAGGACCTGTCGCCCATGGAGTGCCGGGCCATCGCGCGCCGGGCCGGGTTCGGCTCCCTGACCGTCCTCGGCGACCTCGCCCAGGGCACCACCCCATGGGCCGCCCGCGACTGGCCGTCCCAGCTCGCCCACCTCGGCAAGCCGGACGCGACGATCGTGCCCCTCACCACCGGCTACCGCGTCCCGGCCGCCGTCGTCGACCTTGCCAACCGGCTGCTGCCGGAACTGGGCGCGGCCGACTGGGCGGGGCGTTCACTGCGCGCGGGCGGCGAGGTGACCGTACGGCCGGTGGACGATGTCCCGGCGGGCGTGGCCGAGGCGGTCCGGGCGGCGCTCGCCGAGGAGGGCTCGATCGGCGTCATCGCGGCGGACGCGGCCGTCGGCCCGCTGCGGGAGTACGGCTTCCCGGCCGACCGGGTCACGGTGGTCCCGGCCTCGCTCGCCAAGGGCCTGGAGTACGACCACGTCGTGGTGGCCGAGCCCGCCGCCATCGTGGCCGCCGAACAACGCGGCCCGCACCGCCTGTACGTGGCCCTCACCCGCGCGGTCTCCCGCCTGGACCTGGTCCACGCGCGCCCGCTGCCGGCGGCGCTGGTGAGGACCGGCGAGGACTGACGAGCACCGGTGAGGACCGGTGGGGACCGGCGAGAACTAACGAGAACTGACGGGGTCTGAACGGGGACGCCCGGACGCGGAAGCCGTGGCGGTCCGGGCGGGGCCGCGCGGCGGTCGCTGGAACGGTGACACCCTGGGCGGCATGCGGCCTCTGCTGTTCCTGGACGTCGACGGTCCCCTGATCCCGTTCGGCGCCCCGCCCTCGTACACGTACCCCTCCCACCCCCCTGTCCCGCCGCCCGGCTCCCATCCCCTCCTGTACCGGGTGGATCCCGCGCACGGCCCCCGGCTCGCCGCGCTCGGCTGCGAGCTGGTCTGGGCGACGACGTGGGGCGACGAGGCGAACGAGATCATGGCGCCCCGGCTCGGGCTGCCGCCGCTGCCGGTGGTCGACTGGCCGGAGGAGGGCCCGGGGGATCTGGCCGACTGGGCGGACCTGGAGAACGTGCGGGCGGGCCTCCACTGGAAGACCCGCCCGCTGTCGGTGTGGGCCGGCGGGCGGCCGTACGTGTGGCTCGACGACGAGATCGGCCCCGCCGACCGCGCCTGGGCCACGGCCCACCACCCGGCCCCGGCCCTGCTGCACCGCGTCGACCCGCGTACCGGGCTCGGCGACGCCGACTACACGGCGGTCACGGCATGGGTGGACCAGGTGGCGTACGGGAGCGATTGAGTACGCACCCGGCCCCCCCGCCTTCCCCGGCTCACCCTCGCGGCTGGCTGAACCTCAGCATGTTGCCCGCCGGGTCCCGGAACGCGCAGTCCCGCGTCCCGTACGGCTGGTCCATCGGCTCCTGGAGGACGTCGCCGCCCGCCGCGCGGACCCGCTCGAAGGTCGCGTCCACGTCGTCCGTACGGAAGTTGACGCCCCGCAGCATGCCCTTGGCGAGCAGTTCGGCGGCGGCCTGACGGTCGGCGGCGGGGGCGTTCGGGTCGGCGAGCGGCGGTTCGAGGACGATCTCGACGTCCGGCTGCTCGGGCGAGCCGACGGTCACCCAGCGCATGCCCTCGAAGGAGACGTCCTTGCGGACCTCCAGACCGAGGGCGTCGCGGTAGAAGGCGAGCGCCTTGTCGTGGTCGTCCACGGCGATGAAGCACTGGGCGAGGTTGATGGCGTGGCCGGTGTGGCTGGTGTCGGTGTTCATGGCGTCGACGCTACGAGCCCGGCCGGGCGGTTCGCTTCTCCATTCCTGACCGGTTCCGGATCCGGCGCGGGCCGACTGACCCGTCAGCCTTGCCCCGACCTGTCAGCCCGCCCCGCCCCGTCAGCCCGCCGCCCCCGGCCGCCCCGTCGCTCCCGCCCGGGTGGGCCGTGTCAGGTACATCGCCACGCACCCCGGGATCGCCTCCCCCGCCTCGTGATCGCGTGCCCGGTACGCGCTCGGGCTCTCCCCGACGAGTTCCGTGAAGCGCGAGCTGAACGACCCCAGCGACGTACAGCCGACCGCGAAGCAGACCTCGGTGACGCTCAGATCGCCCCGCCGCAGCAGCGTCTTGGCCCGCTCCACGCGGCGTGTCATGAGGTAGCCGTACGGCGTCTCCCCGTACGCGGCCCGGAAGCTGCGCGAGAAGTGGCCCGGTGACATCAGCGCGGCCCGCGCCAGGGCCGGGACGTCCAGCGGCTCTGCGTAGTCGCGGTCCATCATGTCGCGCGCGTGGCGCAGTCTCACGAGGTCGTCGAGGGTCGGAGTCACGCGCCCAGCCTGCCGCACCGGGGCCGGAGCGGGAGCCGGAAGTCAGGAAGTCGGGAAGTCGGGAAGTCAGGAATGGAGAAGCCTTCCCTGTCCCCGCGCGCCTAGCCTGGCCGCGAGGCCGAGACCAGGGAGACGCCGCAGCATGAGCACGAAGACGGGCACGAAGACGGGCACGAGCACGACGAGCACGGACACGAACACCCCGCACGCCGCCGACCGCCACGACATGATCCGCGTCCACGGCGCGCGCGAGAACAACCTCAAGGACATCGGGATCGAGATCCCGAAGCGCCGGCTCACCGTCTTCACCGGAGTCTCGGGTTCCGGCAAGAGCTCCCTGGTCTTCGACACGATCGCCGCCGAGTCGCAGCGCCTGATCAACGAGACGTACAGCACCTTCGTCCAGGGCTTCATGCCCTCCCTCGGCCGCCCCGACGTCGACGTCCTCGACGGTCTGACCACCGTCATCAGCGTCGACCAGCGCCGCATGGGCGGCGACCCGCGCTCCACCGTCGGCACCGCCACCGACGCCAACGCCATGCTGCGCATCCTCTTCAGCCGGCTCGCGACGCCGCACATCGGCGGCCCGAAGGCGTTCTCGTTCAATGTCGCCTCGATCAGCGGGGCGGGCGCGGTCGCGTTCGAGCGGGGCGGGCGGACGGTGAAGGAGCGCCGCGAGTTCACCGTCACCGGCGGCATGTGCGCGCGCTGCGAGGGCCGGGGCGCGGTCTCCGACATCGATCTGACGGCGCTGTACGACGACACGAAGTCGCTCGCCGACGGCGCGCTCTCCATCCCCGGCTACAGCATGGACGGCTGGTACGGCCGGATCTTCGCCGGCAGCGGCTACTTCGACATGGACAAGCCGATCGCCCGGTACACCAAGCGCGAGCTGAACGACCTGCTCCACCGCGAGGCGACCAAGATCAAAGTCGACGGCGTCAGCCTCACCTACGAGGGCCTGATCCCCAAGTTGCGCAAGTCGATCCTCTCCAAGGACATCGACTCGCTCCAGCCGCACGTCCGGGCCTTCGTGGAGCGCGCGGTCACCTTCGCCACCTGCCCCGAGTGCGACGGCACCCGCCTGAACGAGGGCGCGCGGTCGGCGAAGATCGACGGGGTGAGCATCGCGGACGCCTGCGCGATGCAGATCAGCGATCTGGCGGAGTGGGTACGGGGGATCGAGGACCCCTCGGTCGCGCCGCTGCTCGCGAATCTGCGGCAGACCCTCGACTCGTTCGTGGAGATCGGGCTCGGCTATCTCGCGCTCGACCGCCCCGCCGGGACCCTGTCGGGCGGCGAGGCGCAGCGCGTGAAGATGGTGCGGCACCTCGGGTCGTCGCTCACCGACGTCACGTACGTCTTCGACGAGCCGACCACCGGGCTGCACCCACACGACATCCAGCGCATGAACGCGCTGCTGCTGCGGCTGCGCGACAAGGGCAACACGGTGCTCGTCGTCGAGCACAAGCCGGAGACGATCGCGATCGCCGACCATGTGGTGGACCTCGGGCCGGGCGCCGGTACGGCGGGCGGCAGCGTCTGCTTCGAGGGCACGGTGGCCGGGCTGAAGGACAGCGACACGGTCACCGGGCGGCACTTCGGCGACCGCGCCCGCGTCAAGGACAAGGACGCCGTACGGCAGCCGGACGGCGTCCTCGCGATCCGCGGCGCGAGCGCGAACAACCTGCGGGGCGTCGACGTCGACATCCCGCTCGGCGTCCTCGCGGTGGTGACCGGGGTGGCCGGCTCCGGGAAGAGTTCGCTGGTGCACGGCTCGATCCCGGCGGGCGAGGGCGTGGTGTCGGTCGACCAGAGCGGGATCCGCGGCTCGCGGCGCAGCAACCCGGCCACGTACACGGGGCTGCTCGACCCGATCCGCAAGGCGTTCGCCAAGGTCAACGGCGTGAAACCGGCGCTCTTCAGCGCCAATTCGGAAGGCGCCTGCCCGACTTGCAAGGGCGCGGGGGTCGTCTACACCGACCTGGCGGTGATGGCCGGGGTCGCGACGGAGTGCGAGGAGTGCGAGGGCCGGCGGTTCCAGGCGGCGGTGCTCGACTACCGCTTCGGCGGCCGGAACATCGCCGAGGTCCTCGCGATGCCGGTGGACGAGGCCGTCGCCTTCTTCGGCGACGGCGAGGCCCGGACGCCCGCCGCGCACCGCGTCCTCACGCGGCTCGCCGACGTCGGCCTCGGCTATCTCACCCTCGGCCAGCCGCTGACCACCCTCTCGGGCGGCGAGCGGCAGCGGCTCAAGCTGGCCACGCACATGGGCGACAAGGGCGGCGTGTACGTCCTGGACGAGCCCACCGCCGGCCTCCATCTCGCCGATGTGGAACAGCTCTTGGGGCTGCTCGACCGGCTGGTCGACTCCGGGAAGTCGGTCATCGTGGTCGAGCACCACCAGGCCGTCATGGCCCACGCCGACTGGATCATCGACCTCGGGCCGGGCGCGGGCCACGACGGCGGCCGGATCGTCTTCGAGGGCACCCCGGCGGAGCTGGTGGCGGCACGGTCCACCCTGACGGGGGAGCACCTGGCGCGGTACGTGGGAGAGTGACCGCCTGACGCCGGCGGCTGGACAAGGGCATGGGTGCGGAGAGTTGAACGGGCACGAAGGCGCCTACGGCGCCGACTACGAGGACGCGCCGCTCGTCGGGGGAGAGGCGCTGCTCGGTCTGCCGGGCTTCTGGGCGGCGTATCTGCTCTGGCTCACGGAGGGCGAGAGCGAGGGCGAGGGCGAGGGCGCCTTGGCGGACGAGGATCCGGAATCGGAATCGGAATCGGAACTGGAGCCGGATCCGGGCTGGTTCGGGGTGGACGAGGCCGACATGGACGCCGCCTACGAGGCGTTGAGCGACCCGGAGCGGTGGCCGGTCTTCAGGATTCCGTTCGGCGGCGGTCACTCGGTGGTGGTGCTGGGCCGGAACATGCCCGAGGACCAGGGGACGGAGTACGTCGTCACGCACCCCGCCTGGGACCGCACCGGCCATCTGGCCACGATCGACGGCCACCAGGCCGGTCCGGGCCTCGCCTGGCGGGAGCTGGTCCATATCGCCCGTACCCCTGACTCCGACCCTGGCCCTGACTCCGACCCTGGCCCTGAGCCTGACCCTGGCCCTGAGTCCGACCCCGAGATCGACCCCGAGTCCGGGGGTTCCGGAACCCTCAGGGGTTCCGCCGTACGGGACGCGGATGCCCGGCTGCTGCTTCTGCTGCCCGTACTCGGCGAGGAGGACCTGCCCGCGGAGGCCGTCGACATGGTCGCCGACGCCCTCGTGCGGGTGGGTGCCCCGGGCGCGGGCGTGCGGCGGCTCGCGCGCCTGCTCCTGACCGACCACCCGCTGTGGGAGCCCGTCACCTGGGCACCCGCCGAGGCGTCCCCGCTGTCGGGCGGCGGGGAGCCGTACCCCGGCATCCTGCACTGCGACGGTGAGTGGAGCCCGCGCTCCGGCGTGCGGCTCGCGGCGGGCATCACCCGGGAGCAGAACGACGAGCTGGCCCGGGCGCTCGGTACGTGGGACGGGCCGTCGCCCTCGGAGCCGTAGACCGGAATCGTACGCAGGAGCCGTACCCCGGAACCGCCGAGCCGCCGGGACCGGAGCCGCGCCCGAGCCACGGTCAGCCCCCGAGCCGCCGTCAGCGCAGCGACAGGGGCGTCTCCTCCCCGATCCGGGTCAGCTTCTCGGGGTTGCGGACGAAGTACAGGCCGGCGATCCGGTCGCCCTCGACGTGACACGCCAGGACGCCTTCGACCTCGCCGCCGACCGTGATGATCAGGCCCGGTGCGCCGTTGACGAGGGTCGGCGTCCCGGAGAAGGCGACGCCGTGCTTGCCGATGCCGCCCAGCAGGAAGCGCGCCACCTTGTCCGCGCCGAGGACCGGGCGGCGGGCCGCCTGCTTGATGCCGCCGCCGTCGCCGAGCAGGACGACATCGGGGGCCAGGACGTCGAGCAGGGCCTGGAGATCGCCCGTGACGAGGGCGCCGTGGAAGGAGTCGAGAGCCGCGCGGGTGACCTTCGCCGGGACGACCTCGCGGGGGCGGCGGGCCTCGACGTGGCGGCGCGCGCGGTGGGCGATCTGGCGGACGGCGGCCGGGGTCTTGCCGACGGCGGCGGCGATCTCCTCGTACCCGACGTCGAACACCTCGCGCAGCACGAACACGGCCCGTTCCGTCGGCGCCAGCGTCTCCAGGACCAGCATCAGGGCCATCGACACGCTCTCGGCGAGTTCGACCTCCTGCGCCACGTCGGGGGAGGTGAGCAGCGGTTCGGGCAGCCACGGGCCGACGTACGACTCCTTGCGGCGGCTCATCGTCCGCATCCGGTTGATGGCCTGCCGGGTGGTGATCCGGACCAGGTACGCGCGCTGGTCGCGGACCTCCGTCAGGTCGACGCCGGACCAGCGCAGCCAGGTTTCCTGGAGGACGTCCTCGGCGTCGGCCGCCGACCCGAGCATCTCGTACGCGACGGTGAAGAGCAGGTTGCGATGGGCGACGAAGCTCTCGGTCGCCGGGTCGGCGGCATCCACGACGGAATCCTTCCAGAAGAGTGACATAGCGTCAGTTCAGTTTGATATCAGCGGAGTTGGCGGCGGAGTCGGAGGCTACAGCCTTGTGATCCTGCCCGGTGGCGGCCCGCGTACGCAGCTGCTCCGCGCGCTTCGAGTCCTTCGCCCACTCCCACTTCAGCGAACCGGGCTTCTTCCCCTCCCGCACCATCTGCTTGACGATGCCGGCGCAGATGGACTCCTTCAGATGCGCCCCGGGCCGCCCGGAGATGTGGATCCAGCGCGCGACGTCGTTCGTGTGCGAGATCTGGAACAGCCCGGTCCGGCGCCCCAGGCTCAGGCACTGCCCGGCGAAGCCCATCGCGATCGGCTTCGCCTGCTCGTCCCCGATCCGGCGCAGCACGGTGTCGGCGGCGTGCGCGCCGAGCGGCATCGCGATCTGGCAGCTCATCCGCAGCGGCAGACCGGACGGGGCCGCCGAGTCGCCGGCGGCGACGATCCGGTCGTCGTCGACGCTGGTCAGCGTCTCGTCGGTGAGCAGCCGCCCGAGGGCGTCGGTCCGCAGCCCGCTGCGGGCGGCGAGGTCCGGCACCGTGAACCCGGCGGTCCACACGGTCACCGCGCTCGGCAGCTCGCGCCCGTCGGCGAGCGTGACGCTCTCGCGCGCCACAGCGGCGACCCGTGTACCGGGCCCCGCGAGCACGGTCACCCCGAGCGCGGTCAGCCGGCGGGCCACCGCGCGCCGGGCCTTCGGGTGCAGATACGGGCCGAGCGTCCCGCCGCAGGCCAGGGTCACCCGGCGGCCCTGCTCGGCGAGTTCGGCCGTCGTCTCGATGCCGGTGGGGCCGGCGCCGACGACGGTGATCGTGTGCGTGGCGGGCGTGGCGTCGAGGACCGTCCGCAGCCGTCGGGTCTCCTCCAGGCTGGCGAGCGGGTACGCGAACTCGGCGGCCCCCGGCACGTCCGGGGCCGCGCTGCCGCTGCCGACCGCGTAGACGAGATAGTCGTAACGGAGCGTCCGCTCCTCCTTGTTCGCGCTCTCACTCCCGTTCTCGGTCGTGCCCTCGTCGGGCGGCACGAGCGTCAACTCCCGCGCGGAGGCGTCGATTCTGGTCACGGTGCCGACGACGAGCCGGACCCGCCCGCTCAACAGCTGCCGGTAGTCGGCGACCGCCGCGTGCGTACCGCCGGCCAGCTGGTGCAGCCGGATCCGCTGGACGAAGTCGGGGCGCGGGTTGACGAGTTCGACGCGGACCCGGGGGTTCTGGGTGAGCCGGTTGGCGGCGATCACACCCGCGTATCCGCCGCCGATCACGACGACCCGGGTCTCGGCGCTGGCCTTGGTGCCGGTGCCGGTGCTGTTCTCGGTGTTCATGGTGTCCCTCCTCCGTCCCCCTGTGTTTCAGGGTTCGGCCTCAAGACACCAGGTCCGTGACGCCTGTGACAGCTTGTGTCGCGGCTCACATCCGGTCGCGGTCCGCCGACTGTCGGTGGTGCCGCCTACAGTCCTTCTGACCAGCGGAAACGCATCGGCCCGCGGAAGCCCATCGGCCCGGCAGAAGCGCATCGGCCCGGCGGGAACACGGCGGCGAGAGGGAACGGCATGACAGCGGAACACGACGGCATCCAGTGGCTGGCGGGGCGGGACGCCACCTCCGGCATCGTGTTCGCCCGGGGGATCTCCGCGACCGAGCTCGCCGTCCGGCTGGGCGCGGACCCGGACGGCGCCACCGAGCCCATCGACGACGCCGACGCGTGGGACCTCGGCGAGTGGTACCGGCCGGGCGAGGAGGACGACGACGGCGTCATCCGCGTCGGCGAGCAGAACGGCTGGGCGTTCGCCGTGGAATACGGGGACTCGACCGGCACCGAGCGGCTCGCGGAGGTCTCCCGCGACGGCGTCGAGGCCCTCCACTTCGTACCGGTCGCGGAACACCCGCCCGCCACCGTGTCCTACGCCCGGGACGGCGTGGAGCGGTGCGGGTTCGGCCTCGGCGAGGAGATCCGGCGCTGGGGCGAGGAACCCGATCTGCTGCTCCCCGACCTCGTCGCCGGTGGTGTCCTCCGCCCAGACGGGGCGATGTCCGCCGCCCAGGAGGCCGACGGCCTCGGGGAGGCCGCCGCCCGCCGCACCCTCGGCGTCGTCGAGCGGCGCTTCGGCCTCTCCCTCTCCCCGTCCGTGCTGCGGGACGCCTGCCTCCCGGCGTACGCGGTGCGCGGCACCCCGGACATGGACGTCTGAGCATCGGGCTGTCGAGCCATGGGGGAGGGGCAGGGGACCGTTAGCGCTTCGCGGCATCGTCCAGGATCGAAGCGACGCGGGCGCGGCATTCGGCGACGAAGGCGGGGAAGGTGTCCCAGTAGTAGGCGATGCCGCTGACGGCCACCGCGACCGCCCAGGCGCGGGCTCGGGTCCAGGTCGCGTCGTCGAGGTCCAGGGCGTCCCAGTAGGCCTGCCGGGCTGGGGTCGGCAGGTCCCAGACGGTGGCGTGCTCGGCGTCGGGGAAGCCGATCGAGAGTCCGCCGAAGTCGATGACCGCGTGGAGCCGGCCGTCCTGGACCAGGAGGTTGGACGGCTTGAGGTCGCCGTGCAACCACCCCTGGGGAGCCGGGGAATCGGGCAGCGCGAGCCCGTCCCGCCACAGCTCCTCCAGGGTGTCGACATCAAGAGCGGGGGCGGGGTCGAGGGCGAGACCGAGGGAGCCGGGGCCCGCCAGTCGCCGGCAGTCCTCGAACGCGTCGGTGACCCATGTGTCGCAGGGCTTGAGACTGCCGCCGCGGTACCAGTCGAGGCCGTCCTCGCGGGTCGCCCCCATGAGGTCGGCACGGTGCAACTCCCGTACGAACTCCGCCAGATCGGCCCCGAACGCGCCCCAGCCCTGGACGGTGTCCGGGCCGGCCTCGGCGCCGTCGAGCCGGCGGTAGACGGACCAGATCAGCGGGAACGCGTCGGTGGGCTCCCCGGCGTGGACGGGCTCGGGGACCGGGCGCGGCAGATGGGGCGCCAGCCGGGGCAGCCACGCCCGCTCCTTCCGCAGCGCCCGCTGTTTGTCGGCGGTACGCGGAAGCCGTACGAGCAGGTCGTCGCCCAGCCGGTACATGCTGTTGTCGGTACCCGCGCCCGCGGGGGACAGCAGCAGGTCGGCCCATTCCGGCCGCTGCGCCGCCAGCAGCGAGCGGACGAGCGTCTCGTCGGCCGGGATCTCGTTCTCGTGAAGCGTCACACTCGGCAGTCTCACCGCTGGGGAGGACCGGAGCCAACCGACTTTCCGGGTGTACGGACGGGGCCGGCGTACGGAAGGAGGGCCGGTCACAGATGCCGGCAGAACCGGCGGTCGCGTTCGGCCAGTCGGGTCCGGGGCCCGGCGGCGCGCAGGACGACGTCCAGGGCCTGGTCGGGATCGGCGGCGTAACAGTTGCTGAACCACGCCATGTTCGCCTCGACCACGGCCCATTGACCACCCGCGCCCCCACCGCTCCCGGCCGGGGTCAGCAACCCGACGTCCATGACCACCGCGCCGGGCAGACCGTCGCCGCAAGCGTCCAGGAGGCCGGCGGCGAACTCCAGGACAGCGCCTTCCTGTTGGTGCCCGTCCAGCGGCCGGGCGTCCAGCCGGCCGAAGGTGGCGTACTGCGAGCCCGTCCGGACCTCGCCGTCGAGCACGAACAGCCGGAACTCCGCCGCCCAGGTCACCACGTCCGCGATCTGCACCGGCAGGTCCGGCGGAAGCTCCGGCCGTACGGGGAGCCGGCCGCCGTCGGCGTACACGGCGGCCGGGAAGCTCTTGTCGCTCGGCGGTTTGACGAACGCGGGCCGGGTCAGCCGGCGCGCCTCGCCCAGGGTCGCCAGGGTGATCCGCCGCCCGGTGTACGCGAGGGGCAGCGAGGCGAGCCAGTCGTCGGAGGGCTCCAGAAGCGCGACCCCGAGGGCGTCCACGACCCGCGCGCCGAAGGCGGGCCCGCCGTAGTAGTGCCCACCGGTCCGCCCACCCGCGTCCACCGCCACCACGCCGTCGCGGGAGGGAACGGGAAGCACCTCCACCGCCATCCCCCGCCGCCGCGCCGCCGCCGCGAGCAACTCGCGCGTCGAGGTGCGCTGCGGCGCCACCGCCAGGAACCCGTCTCCGTACGCGGTCACGAGCATCGTGTGCCCTGGGCCGCTTCGCGCTCGGCGGCGAACTCGTCGAGGAGCTCGAACAGGACCTTGATCGCGTGCTGTTCGTCCTCAGGCGGAAGGCTCCACAAGTCGTCCCAGCCGTTCGGGAAGGCAATGTGGAGGACCTGGCCGGGCCAGGCGTGGCTGCAGTCGCGGCCTCGACGGGCGAGGAGCCAGTCGTGCCAGCCGGTGAGCCCGTTCCCGTCATGCCGGCGGGCGTGCTGGTCGTAGCCGGTCAGGAACGCGGCCAGCAGGTGGAAGGAGGACTTGCCGACGAACATGCCGGGGCGTCGGCCGACATGGGCGAAGTACTCGCGCTCGGTCATTTCCGCGAGCGGGTTCATGCGTCCGCCTCCTCATGGTCATCGGCGTCGTCGTCCGGAGCCGGACGAAGCCTGCGGCGGGCGGCTTCCAGGCGTTCGACGTAGTCCGCCGCGAAGATCTCCGGCAGGGACTTGTCGAGCGTTCCGGCGATGCGGTGAAGGGGTGCCCAGACCGCGCTGTCGTCGACGAGACGGTCGAGGTCCGTCATCTGTACTCGCTCCAGCCAGTCCGACAGGACCAGTGCCTCGTCCGGGGTGAGCTTGACGATGATCTCCGGGGTCTCCACCGCTCGAACATAGCCCGGTGGAAGTCTGCGTATGCGAGCGGAGGAGGGGGCCGGGTTGCCTTCAGCGAGATCCTTCAGCACCGTTTGGCCCCGGCCGGTGGCGGCAGCGCCCTGACGGCTGTGACCGAGCGCCCCAGTTGGCGAGTTGAGCGTCAGCCTGTCCTCACTCGTGTGCTCGGCTGGTGTGGTGTCGGCGCGTCTGCGGCGCCGTCAGACGGGCGACCGCCTGGCGGGCGGCTTCCCGGTGGTCTGGGCGGGGCGCCGGCACGCGAGGGCCGGCCAGGTCGCGGCCGGTGAGCGACTTGGCTTCGACCGCGATCCAGTCGGCGCGGCGCACCACGGCGATGTGACCTTCCTCGTGGGCCTGTCCGTCCTTCCAGTCGTCGGGTGGCGCCATCAGGACACGGAGGTCCTGATCGTTCAGCCACTCCAGCCCGAGGACCTGGCGGCCGAGGTGATGCTCGATGAGTGACAGGGCGGTACCGGTCTCCAGGTGGAGGAGCAAGAGCTCTCCCTCGAAGTAGTAGCCGCCGTCGTACTTGCCGGATCCCACGGCGAGCAGGGGGAGGGTCGGGTGGAAGGCCATCGCGTTCACGGGGTGCCGCGAGTACAGCAGATGGCGGCGGCGGGCGCGGTCGGTGACGTGGAAGGCACCGACCGTCTTCGCCTCGTCGTACTCGTGCGCGCCGGCCACGGCGACCAGGCCTCTTCGCTTGTCCGCCACGACCAGGACGGCATCACCGATCCCGGAGAAGGGATCGATGGAGCGGTCTTGGTCGATGGGAGACGAGGCCATGACGAAGATCCTCGCAAGGTTCCCGCTGGAGTGGGTAGCCGGCCCTTCCTGCAGCCCTGGCCGTCCACGTGACTCGGCTCGCCAGCTCAACGGCTCACTCGCCGACTGAGGCACTCGGTCACACACTCAGTCAGAGCGGCTGTGACAGAACTATTGCAAGCGTCTGCTTGCAATAGTTAGCAACGGGTGGCAGGGTCGGAGCATGGCATCGCTCAACGTCGGCAATCTCGGTGAGTACCTCCGCGAACAGCGGCGGACCGCACAGTTGTCCCTGCGGCAGCTCGCCGACGCCGCGGGCGTGTCGAATCCGTATCTGAGTCAGATCGAGCGGGGGCTCCGCAAGCCCAGCGCCGAGGTGCTCCAGCAGGTCGCGAAGGCCCTGCGGATCTCCGCCGAGACGCTGTACGTGCAAGCCGGGATCCTCGACGAGAAGGAGCGGGAGGAGCTGGAGACGCGTGCCGTCATCCTGGCCGATCCCTCGATCAACGAGCGGCAGAAGCAGGTGCTGCTCCAGATCTACGACTCCTTCCGCAAGGAGAACGCCGCCGAGAAGGCGGCGGAGAACGCCGCCCGGCAGTCCACCGATACGTAGCACCTCGTAGAACCTCTGGGAGGACCACGACCATGGCCATCATCGACGAACTGCGCACCCCTCTCTACTTCGCCGCCGGCACCGCCGACCTCGCCGTGCAGCAGGCCAAGAAGGTGCCCGGGCTGATCGAGCAGCTGGCTGCCGAGGCGCCGGCGCGGATCGAGGCCGTACGGAAGGCGGACCCGAAGGCGGTGCAGGAGAAGGCGCAGGCGAAGTTCGCCGAGTTCGTCGGCGGCCTCGACACCGACCTGAAGAAGCTGGGCGAGCAGGCCCAGGACCTGGCGCTGCGCGGGGTCGGCGTAGCCGCCGAGTACGCGGTCAAGGCGCGCGAGAAGTACGAGGAGCTCGCCGCGCACGGCGAGGAGACCGTCCGGACGTGGCGCGGCGACGACGCCGAGGAGAGCACCGAGATCGCCATCGCCGTCGAGCCGGAGCCGGTGACCGAGCCCGTCACCGAGCCGGTGCTGGTGACCGAGCCGGTCGCCGAGCCCGAGGCGGCCCGCAAGAAGACCGTGGCGGCGGAAGCGGCGGACGGCGCGGAGTAGCCGCGGCCGGCAGGGCCGTCAGGCACCGGGCGGGACGAGCGGGCGGACGAGCGGGCGGGGCGTGATTGCGTCCTCGGTCGTCCGTCCGGGCCGTCCGGGCCGTCCGGACCGGTCAGCCATCCGCCGTCCACCCGTGCCCGCCGCGCCGTACGAGGTACCTTGGCCGGGAGGCGGCTTTCCCTTTCTTTTCCCCGCCCCGTCACCCTCGCCCCACGCTCCCCCTCCAGCTCCTCAAGGCGGTGCCCAGCATGCTGATGGACCACTTCAACAGCGCCCTGTGGGACGTGATCAGGTACGTCCTTCTCGGCATGGCCGTCATCGCGCTCGTCTTCGCCGCCCTCGGCCGTGAGGACGCCTATCGTGCCGCTGACAAGAAGACGAAGAAGTTCTGGCTGCTGCTGCTCGGGGGCAATCTCGCCGTCAACCTGGTGGGCGCGTGGGTGCTCGGGCCGATGTTCATGATGTTCCAGATCGCGGGGCTCGTCGCCGCCATCGTCTTCATGGTCGATGTACGGCCCGCGCTGCGCGATGTCACCGGCGGCGGCGGCCGCCGCGGCGGCGGTTCCAGCAGCGACGGCCCGTACGGCCCCTACAACGGCGGCCGCTGACACCCGGCACTGACACCCGGCGTCGGCACCCGAAACAACCCGGGACCCGACGCGGACACGAGGGGACCGAACGGTAGGCACAGGGCCTGGGGGCTTATCCCCAGGCCCTGCCGCGTTCCGCCGCCAGGGTCCCGGTTCCCGGACCCGCGAGGACCCCCGGCCCGGCGGCGGCATCCAGCCGGTCCAGGGCCAGCACGGCCACGTCGTCCGTCAGCTCGCCGCCGTTGAGCGATCGCACCTCGGTGACGGCCGCCTCCAGGAGCGGCTCGCCGCGCAGCCCCGCCGCCAGTTGCCGGTTGATCATGTCGAGCATCCCCTCCTGCCCGAGTCGCGGCGAGCCCGGGCCCGCCGAACGCCCCTCGATCAGGCCGTCCGTGTACATCAGCAGGCTCCAGGACGCCCCGAGGTCCACCTGCCGGCGCGGCCAGCGGGCACGCGGCAGCAGCCCGAGGGCCGGCCCCCCGTCCTCGTACGGCAGCAGCTGGGCCGCCCGCCCGTGCCGGGCGATCAGCGGGGAGGGGTGGCCCGCCAGACACAGCCCGGCGCGCCGGCCGTCGGGGGCGATGTCGAGGGTGCAGAGGGTCGCGAAGATCTCGTCGCTCTCGCGTTCGTGCTCCAGGACTTGCTGGAGGGTGGAGAGCAGCTCGTCGCCGCACAGCCCCGCGAAGATCAGCGCGCGCCACGCGATCCGCAGGGCGACGCCGAGCGCGGCCTCGTCGGGGCCGTGGCCGCAGACGTCGCCGATCATGGCGTGGACGGTGCCGTCGGAGGTACGGACGGTGTCGTAGAAGTCGCCGCCGAGCAGCGCCCGGGACCGGCCGGGCCGGTAGTGGGCGGCGAAGCGCAGATCGGAACCGTCGAGCAGGGGCGTCGGCAGCAGCCCGCGCTCCAGGCGGGCGTTCTCCTGGGCGCGCAGCCGGGACTCGGTGAGCTTGACCTGGACGACGTCCGCCCGCTTGCGTTCGACCGCGTACCGGATGGCGCGGCTGAGCACCCGCCCGTCCAGTTCCTCGCGGAAGAGGTGGTCCTGGGCGCCGACCCGTACCGCCTCGGCCGCGAGTTCCGCGTCCGCGGACGGCGCGAGGGCGAGGACGGCGTGGCGCGGCGCGAGACGCAGGACGTGCCGCAGCGGCGCGAGCGGGTCGTCGGCGGTGGCCGCGCGCGGATCGGTCAGGGCGAGGTCGACGAGGACGCAGTGCACGTCGTCGGTGAGCAGCCGCTCCGCCTCGGTGAGGTTGCGGGCGGTACGGATGCGGACGCGGGTGCCTGCCGCGTCGAGCAACTCGGGTACGGCGAGGGCGCCCGCCGGGTCGTCCTCGACGACCAGCAGGGTGAGGTCGCCGGCGGCGCCGTGCGTTCCGGGTGCCGGTGCCGCGAGAGTCTCGGTCCTCTGGCGCGGTACGGGTACGGGCATCGGTCTGTTTCCTTCCCTCCCCCCGAGGGCCGGGGACCGACCCTAGTGGGTGCGCCGTCCGCCGGGGAACGCCGGACGGGCCGGGAAGCGCCCGATTCGTATGGCATATGCCACGGAAGGGGAGGTAGCCGCCTTACGGGCACCCCGGAAGCGGCGGTCGGCGATGACGAACGTCACTCGCCGGGACGCCGCGGTTCAGGAGGGAACGGCCCGGTCGGCCGACCCGTAAGGGCGGCCCGACCCTTAGGGGTGGCCGATACGCGGGGAGAGCCGATTCGTGCCGGGGCGGCCGACCCGTAGGGGCAGCCGATCCGTACCGCCCGCTGCCCTGGGCCGGCCGACCGGCCCGTAGGGGGGCGGGCCGGGACCCGTCAGCCCGGTCGTACGACGCCGAGGATGTCCATCGTCCCCGCGCCCGTGATCGTGACGTCCCGGCCCGGGCGCGGCGCGTGCACGATCCGGCCGTCCCCCACGTACATCCCGACGTGGCTCGCGTCGTGGAAGTAGATGATCAGGTCGCCGGGTCGCATGTCCTTGATGTCGATGTGCGGCAGCAGCCGCCACTGCTCCTGCGAGGTGCGCGGGATGGTGCGGCCGGCGGCGATCCAGGCGGACTGGGTGAGCCCCGAGCAGTCGTACGAGTTCGGGCCCTCGGCCCCCCACACGTACGGCTTGCCGATCTGCGCGGTGGCGAACTCCACCGCCCGCTTGGCCTCCGGGCTGGTCCGGTCGCTCAGGCCCGCGAGTATGCCGGAGCCGAGCCAGGCGGTCTGCGCCCGGTTCTGCTCGCGCAGCTCCAGGGCGCGCAGCCGGGCCAGCTCGTCGGCGGCGAGCTTGGACTCCAGCTTCTTCGCCGCCTCTATCTTGTCGTTGATCTCCTTCTTCGCCTGGGCCTGCTTGACCCGGCCGGCCTCCAGCTTGGTCCAGTTGTCGCCGGCTTCCTTGGCGTACGTGGTCAGCTCGTCCTGGGTACGGGTCAGGTCGGAGATCAGGTCCTTGGTGGCCTTCTGGCCCTCCTGCAGACGGCCGGCGTTGTCGAGGAAGAGCTGGGGGTCGTTGGTGAGGACCAGCTGGGCGCCCTCCGGCAGTCCGCCGTTGCGGTACTGGGCCCGGGCCGCGGCGCCCGCCTGCGCCTTCAGTCCCTCGATCCGCTTCCGGCCGTTCTCGATCATCCGGGCCAGCCGCACGATCTCGCCGGACTGCCGCTTGGCGCGTTCCTCGGCGAGGTTGTAGGCGTCGGTGGCGGTGGCCGCCTCCCGGTAGAGGCCGTCGATCTCCAGCCGCACCTCTTCCAGGGACTTCTCCGGCAGCGGCGGCGGCGAGGGCAGCGGGGCCGCCGTCGCCTGGAGGGTGAGGGCGGGCGAGGCCAGCACGGTCAGGGCACAGGCCACGGTGAACGCGGCAAGGGCATGGCGGTGTCGGTTCACTGGCTCCCCCTCGGGCGCGCGCGGCACCCGTGTCTGGTCTGGTCGTGCGTGCGGCCGGTCGACAAAAACTGACTTACCGTCAGTAACTTGGGTGTGACCTTTCGCGATAGTGCCATGAGAGCCCCGAAAGCAACAGGGGGACACAGAGCCTGCGGGGTCAGTTCCCCTCTCAGGGACGAGTGCGACGCGTGGTGCGTTCCCCGCGAGTGCTCCGCGCCGCGTGCGCGCCGTGCGCGCCCCCGGAGGTTCCGAGGCCGGGGGAGGGTGGTGTGCCGGGTGTGCCGGGTGTGCCGGGAGTGTCGGGAGTGAGTGTCCGGACGTGACGGGAGCGGCCGGGGCGGCAGGGGTGCCGGCGGCGTCGGGAGTGGCCAGGGCGTCGGGGCGACGAGAGTCGCCGGTGCAGCCGTCAGCCTCCGGCCGGCGCCAGCGCCTCCCACCGCACCGTGATCTCGCCCTGCCGCCACCGCCGCGGACCGTCCGTCACCGGCCAGTCCGCCGCCAGGTCGCGCACGGTACGGATCCACCGCTGCCGGGCCCCGTACGAGGCGTACGGCGCCGCCGCCGCCCACGCCCGGTCGAAGTCCCGCAGGAAGGCGTGTACCGGCTCGCCCGGCACGTTCCGGTGGATGAGCGCCTTCGGCAGCCGTTCGGCCAGGTCGGAGGGCCGGTCGAGGGAGCCGAGCCGGGTGGCGAAGGTGACCGTACGCGGCCCGGTCCGGTCCAGCGCGACCCACACGTGCCGCCGGCCGATCTCGTCGCAGGTCCCCTCCACGAGCAGCCCCTCCGGCGCGAGCCGGGCGCACAGCCGCGCCCAGACGTCCGCGACCTGCGCCTCGTCGTACTGACGCAGCACGTTCGCGGCCCGGATCAGCGCGACCTCGCCGGGCACCGGCACCTCGAAGCCGCCATGCCGGAATTCCAGCCCCTCGCGCGCGTACGGCTGCGCCGCCGCGACCCGGGCCGGCTCGATCTCGATGCCGACGACCCGGGTGCGGGGGTCGGCGGTACGCAGCCGCGCCAGCAGTTCGACGGCGGTCCAGGGCGCGGCGCCGTACCCGAGGTCGACGGCGAGCGGGGGCGGGCCCGAGCGGCGCAGTGCGGGGCCGTGGACGGCGGCGATCCAGCGGTCCTGGCGGCGCAGCCGGTTGGGATTGGTGGTCCCGCGGGTGACGGTGCCGACGGGGCGAGTGGTGCGCGGGGCCATACGACGAGCGTACGGGGTGGGCCCGCGGACACCGCTCCCGCTCCCCGCGCACCGTCTCCGGACACCGCTCCCGCTCCCCGCACACCGTCTCCGGGCAACCGCTCCCGCTCCCCGTACACCCCCATGCGCACCCCCATGCGCACCCCCGTGACCGACCCGCACCCCGCCCCTGGAGCGCCCCTGGCCCACCCCTGACTCGTCCCTGACCCACCCATGACTTTCGGGCGAACCCGCACAATGAACGGTAAGGAATTGGCAAAACGCCCGAGGTGGCGGAAATGAAAGCGAGCCGGCCCGGTGTTGTCGGAGCTGGCGGGCGGGATCGCCCGCCTGTTCGGTACGCCTTTGCGTCGGCGCCCCCGCGCCGCCCCGCCAGGGTGGGCCGGACCGGCCCCGACAGCCCCACCGCCTGCCGACCGACGCCGCCAGCCGACCCGCCGCCCGCCTCCGACCGACAGCCCGGAACGGTCCGCTCCGCCCGGCCCCACCGCCGGCCCCGGCCCGCCCGGACCGAGCCAGCCCCAGCCCCGCCCCCCAGCCCGACAGCGGAAGGATCGCCGACGTGAGCCAGTACGTGTCCCGGTTCGCCGGCACTCTGGCGGTGCCGCCCCGGCTCCGGCTCCCCGGCCGGCAGCGCGGGCCGCGCCGCGTGGCCATGCTCAGCGTGCACACCTCCCCCCTGCACCAGCCGGGCACCGGCGACGCGGGCGGTATGAACGTCTACATCGTCGAGCTGGCCAAGCGGCTCGCCGCGATCAACGTCGAGGTCGAGATCTTCACCCGGGCCACCGCCGGCGGCCTCGCCCCGGTGGTCGAGCTGGCGCCCGGTGTCCTGGTCCGGCACGTCGACGCCGGCCCGTACGAGGGCCTGGCGAAGGAGGAGCTGCCGGCCCAGCTGTGCGCGTTCACGCACGGAGTGATGCAGGCATGGGCGGGCCACCGGCACGGCCACTACGACCTGGTGCACTCCCACTACTGGCTCTCCGGCCATGTCGGCTGGCTGGCCGCCGAGCGCTGGGGCGTCCCGCTCGTCCACACCATGCACACCATGGCCAAGGTCAAGAACGCGGCGCTCGCGGAGGGCGACACGCCCGAGCCCGCCGCCCGCGTGATCGGCGAGACCCAGATCGTCTCGGCGGCCGACCGGATGATCGCCAACACGGCGGAGGAGGCCGGCGAACTCGCCCGCTTCTACGAGGCGGATCCGGCCCGGATCGCCGTCGTCCACCCGGGCGTCAACCTGGAGCGCTTCCGCCCCGCCGACGGCCGGGCCGCCGCCCGGGCCCGTCTCGGGCTCCCCGCGGACGCCTTCATCCCCGCCTTCGCGGGCCGGATCCAGCCGCTGAAGGCCCCGGACATCCTGCTGCGCGCCATCGCGCTCCTGCTGGAACGCGATCCGTCGCTGCGCTCGCGGATGGTGGTGCCGGTGGTCGGCGGGCCGAGCGGCAGCGGTCTCGCCAAGCCGGAGGAGCTCCAGAAGCTCGCCGCCAAGCTGGGCATCGGCGATGTCGTGCGCTTCCAGCCGCCGGTGGGGCAGGACCGGCTCGCGGACTGGTTCCGCGCGGCCAGCGTGCTCGTCGTCCCCTCGTACAGCGAGTCCTTCGGCCTGGTCGCCATCGAGGCGCAGGCGGCGGGCACCCCGGTCGTCGCGGCGTCGGTGGGCGGTCTGCCCGTGGCCGTACGGGACGGGGTCTCCGGTTTCCTCGTGCAGGGCCACGACCCGGCGGACTACGCCCGGATGCTCGCCCGGTTCGCGGGCGACGCGGAGCTGTCCGCCCGGATGGGCGAGGCGGCGGCCCGGCACGCCGGCTCGTTCGGCTGGGACGCGGCGGCGGGCCGGACAGCGGACGTGTACACGGCCGCCATCCACGACCACCGGCTGCGTGATCACCGGGAACACCGCGAGCAGCGCCGTCGCGTACGCTCGCACCATGGCTGAGGTCGACACCGAGGGCGTCCGGCGGATCATCGAGGACGCGTTCAAGGACGCGGAACTGGAGTGGGAGTCCCCCGAACCGGGCTCCTACGTCGTACGGCTCCCTGGCACGCACAAGCTCTTCACGACGCTGTCGCTGCGCGCCGGCCGGCACTCCCTCTCCCTCAACGCCTTCGTCGTCCGCCACCCGGACGAGAACGAGGCCGGCGTCCACCGCTGGCTGCTCGAACGCAATCTCAAGCTGTACGGCGTCGGTTACGCGATCGACCGGCTCGGCGACATCTACCTGGCCGGCAAGCTGCCGCTGGCCGCCGTCACGCCGGAGGAACTGGACCGGCTGCTCGGCTCGGTCCTGGAGGCGGCGGACGGCGACTTCAACACCCTCCTGGAGCTGGGGTTCGCGACGGCGATCCGGCGGGAGTACGAGTGGCGGGTGTCGCGCGGGGAGTCGACCCGCAACCTCGACGCCTTCCGCAACCTGACGGGCAAGCCGGCGAGCTGAGCGCCCGCCGGCCGGGAGGGCTACGGGTCGAGCGGACCCGTAGACCCGTAGACCCGTAGACCCGTAAGGGTTCAGACGGTGGCGTCGGCGGCGGCGACAGCGGCGGCCCGGGGCTCCGGAACCTCCACGCCCTTCCCGCCGCCCGTGCCCGTGCCCGCGCCCTCACCCGTACCGCCACCCCTGAGGTCGTCCCTGATGTCGTCACCGAGGTCCTTGGGGCCATCGGTGGGGGAGCCCTCGGCGTCGGCGAGGGCGCTGCGGAGCCGGGTCTGGTAGCCGACGGCGGCGATGGCGCCGATCACGGCGCAGGCGATCCACAGGATGACCGGACCGGGACCGTCGACGATCCAGCCGGCCAGGATCGGGGCGACGAACCCGGCGACCGACCAGGACATGCCCATGACGCCCTGGTAGCGGCCGCGGGCGTGCTCCGGCGCGAGCCGGGCGGTGGCGGCGGCGTTGGTCGGGACGTGGACCATCTCGCCGATCGTCCAGACGACGACGGTCGCGGCGAACGCGACCGAGTTCCCGGCGAGCGCGGTGGCCCCGGTGCCGGCGGCGAAGAGGAGCGAGGAGACCGTCAGGAGCATCACGGGCGAGCGCTTGTCCGTGATCCGGTTGACCAGCAGCTGGAACGCGACGATCACGATGCCGTTGACGGCGATGACGACACCGTACGCGGACGGGTCGAGGCCCTTGGCGGTCATGGTGAGCGGCAGCCCGATCCAGGGGGCCGTGAACACCAGGCAGACCAGCAGGTTGAGGGTCACCAGGGTGCGGAACGGCGCGTCGCGCAGAACGGTGCCGATGCCGACCTCGGACTCGGCCCGCGGCTTCCCGGATCCCTTCCCCATGGCCTTCCGCGCACCCTTCCCCGTGCCCTTCGAGGCGAGGTCCGCCGCCGTGGCGGTGACGGCGGTGACGGCCTCGGGCCGGGTCTCCGGCAGCCGGAGGAAGACGATCAGCGCGCACAGCACGGTGGCGGTGGCGTCGATCAGGAAGAGCGTGTGATAGCCGAGGAGGGCCGCGGCGCCGCCGCCGATGGCGGCGATGGCGAAGCCGAGGTTGAGGGCCCAGTAGTTGAGCGCGTAGGCGCGGCGGACCTCGGCGGCGGGGACGAGGTCGGCGATGGCGGCGTTGATCGCGGGCCGGACGGCCTGCATGGCGACGCCCATCAGCAGGACGACGAGCGCGACGCCCCAGGCGCTGGTGACGAACGCGAGCAGTGCCGCGCAGACGGCCGCCGCCAGGTGCATGGCGACCATGGTGGGCCGGCGGCCCCAGCGGTCGGTCAGCGAGCCGCCGAGCGGGGATCCGACGACGCCGCCGAGGCCGTGCAGGGCGACGACGAGTCCGGCGAACCAGGCGGAGTGGCCGAGTTCCTGGGTCAGATAGAGGGAGAGGAAGGTGAGGACGAAGGCGCCGGTCCGGTTGACCAGGGTCGACAGCCAGAGCCACCAGAAGCCCCCGGGAAAGCCCGACACCGTCGCGCGTGCGGAACGTCTGAGTGCGGCGATGGACATGAGCGGGCGGCCCCCTGCGGCGTGCTGTGTGATCGTGCTGCGTGTAAGTGCCTCTAATGGCTCTCGTAACTTACGCAGCGGCCGTCCCGGACGCCAGTGAATTGACGGTGCGCGTCAATCGTCGGGCATGCGGGGCCCGCTGACCGGCGTCGTCTAGGCTCGTACGCATGGCCGACGCACCGTACAAGCTGATCCTCCTCCGCCACGGCGAGAGCGAGTGGAACGCCAAGAACCTGTTCACCGGCTGGGTGGACGTCAATCTCACCGAGAAGGGCGAGAAGGAGGCGGTCCGCGGCGGTGAGCTGCTCAAGGACGCCGGCCTGCTGCCCGACGTGCTCCACACCTCCCTCCAGAAGCGCGCGATCCGCACGGCGCAGCTCGCGCTGGAGTCCGCCGACCGCCACTGGATCCCGGTGCACCGCTCCTGGCGTCTGAACGAGCGCCACTACGGCGCGCTCCAGGGCAAGGACAAGGCGCAGACCCTCGCCGAGTTCGGCGAGGAGCAGTTCATGATGTGGCGCCGCTCGTACGACACCCCGCCGCCGGCCCTCGCCGACGACAACGAGTACTCCCAGGCCGGCGACGCCCGCTACGCGTCGATCCCGCCGGAGCTCCGTCCGCGCACCGAGTGCCTGAAGGACGTCGTCCAGCGCATGCTGCCGTACTGGTACGACGGCATCGTCCCGGACCTGCTGGCCGGCCGCACGGTCCTGGTCGCCGCCCACGGCAACAGCCTGCGCGCGCTCGTCAAGCACCTCGACGGCATCTCGGACACCGACATCGCGGGCCTCAACATCCCGACCGGCATCCCGCTGAGCTACCAGCTCGACGAGAACTTCAAGCCGCTCAACCCGGGCGGCACCTACCTCGACCCGGAGGCCGCGGCGGCCGCCATCGAGGCCGTGAAGAACCAGGGCAAGAAGAAGTAATTCACGTGATCATGGCCCCCACCTGCGGTTTCTCCGCGAGTGGGGGCCATGTGCATACCCGTGGGCCGTCTGTGGGGCGTCAGGCGGCGCGGCGGGCCGCAGGTCCGACGCGGATCCTGACGCGGGCCACGATCAGGAACGCTGCCGGGGCCACGTACTCCCAGGGCATGTTGACCCACAGAGCGATGACCCCGAGTGCGCCGGCGGTGATGGGCGCGGGTGAGTGCCGAGGGGCTATGTCGATTCGAACGATGGGCGGTACCATCGACTCCTCCTACGTGTTCTCGTCCTGTGCAGGGCTGGGCATGAATGGAGCTAAAGACCGCCCCCTGGCCGGGGCGGTCTTTCCATTCGTGGTGAACTTTATGCGCGGTCGCGAGATTCTCGCAAATGCCCAGACGAGAGGGCGGAATGCGATCGTCCGTTTCTTCTTTCTGGGCTACTCGGATCGCCGATCCTGATCTGCGGGGATCCAAGGTTGAGTCATCGAGTCATCGAGTCATCGAGCCATCGAGCCATCGAGCCATCGACTTGGCATCGCTTCCTGCGCTGCGTCTGGGCTTAAATATTGGCCGCAAATAGCGTTGGGATTATGCTGCGGTGTTGGGTGTTGAATAACAGCTAGATTATTGGGTGGATTTATTCACCCAGTTAGTGAGTCTAATATTGTGTCGGGTTATTGAACGCTTTGGTTCGGGTAGATAGACGAGATCGCGCTACGTGTGTGTTCTCGGCTGCTAGGCATCAGGTGGACGTACACCCGCAAGGTCAGGCCCGGGTCCGAGTGCCCCAGATACTCCGCCAGCGCCTTGATGTTCTCCCCGGCGTCCAGGAGGGCCGGAGCGCGTGCATCCCGTGCTCGCGCGCCGCCGCGTGGCGCTGCTCACTCTCCTTGCACTCAGGGATGACGCCGGCCGTTGCCAGCGCGGGCTTCCACGCCTCCTCGTTCAGGGAGGTGCGCCAGACGTGGTTCCCCTGAGGCCCCGTGAACAGCAGCCGATGACCGACCGGGGCGCCGTCCTGGGTCATCCAGGGCACCGGTCCACGGCGGCGCCGTAAGCGCCGGTGTGGCTGGCGTGGGGTTGGGCCGGATGGGGGACGGAGAAACCTTCCGGCAGGGGAGCGGAGCATGGCCGGGGTTCCAGGGGCGCAGGGAAACGGGTGACCTCGATGGTCACTGTTCTCCGCTGTTCTCCGCTGACGAAAGAGACTTCCCCGTGCGCCTTCGGCACACCGTCACCGCCGCGTGCGGCGCCCTCGCGCTCGCCGCCGTTCTGGCCGCGCCCGCCTTCGCCGCTCAGGGCGACTTCGGCTACCGCTTCGCCGGGCCCGACGGCAAACCCCGGTCGGCCGTCCTGCACCACCCGGAGACCGGCACGTGCGTCACGCTGCCCGAGGTCGCCGACCAGGGTGCCTCCGAACCGGCCTTCGCGCCGCACAACGACACCGACGCGCCGGCCCTGGTCTTCACCGGGCGGGACTGCGGCGGCGACTCCTGGAAACTGCGCCCGCACGGCCGCCCCGCCACGGACCGGCTCAAGCTGCGCTCGGTGCTCTTCCTGGAGAAGGGGGACTGACCGCCCCGGGGGGTGAGGAAGGGGATGCCGCGCGGCGTCCCCTTCTTCGTACGCGCTCCGTGTACGCGTTCTCCGTACGCGCGGGGAACGGGTCAGCCCGCGCTCCCGCAGTCGTACCGCATCAGCACCTCGTCCCGGGTGTCGTCGGGGCGCAGCCGCAGGGCGTTCGGCCAGCGGCCGGTCTCGTGCCAGCCGAGAGCGGAGTAGAAGGACTCCAGGCACTCGCCGCCGCGGGCGGCCAGGCGCAGGTGGTCGAGGCCGAGTTCGTCGCGGGCGACGCGGTGGAGCTCGCGCATGAGCGCGGTGCCGATGCCTCGGCCGCGGAAGTCCGGGTGGGTCTGGAGGTGGTGGACCGTGCCCCAGTGCGCGACGAGCGGGTCCTGGTCGCGGCCGAGGACGACCCAGCCGGCGAGCGCGCCGCCGGCGGTCGCGGTGATCAGCCGGTGGCCGTCCGGGGCGAGCCGGGCGAGCAGCCTGTCCAGGACCGGGGCGACCTCCGCCTCCCCGACCGGCGGGAAGGGGAACCCGGCGGCGCCACCCGCGTTCGTCACCACGATCCAGCAGTCGATCAGCCGCCGCCGCAGCCCGGGCGGGACCTCTCCGGGCGTCGCCGCCCGGGCGAGGAGCACGCTGGGGCCAGGGGACGCGGTGCTGCGGGTACGGGAAGCGGGTGCGGGTGCGGACGACGTCATGGCGGCCATCCTGGGCGACGTCGCCCTTGAGCGGCAGAGGACCGGTCAGAGGGCCGGGGCGGCATATTCGCGCGCGGGGGAGGCCCCGGCTCGTCTAGCGTCCCGTGGCATGACCACGGAAAGTCTGGAAAGCACGGAAAGCCCGGACAACCTCCGGCTGGAGCCCGTCACCCCCGGGAACATCGACGCCGCCCTCGACCTGCGGGTCCACCCCCACCAGGAGGACAACGTCGCGCCCGTCGTCCGCTCGCTCGCCGAGGCGTACGCGTACGGGGACGACGCCTGGCCCCGGCTGATCTTCGACGGGGACCGGCTCGTCGGCTTCCTGATGGCCTTCCTCGATCTCCCGTGGGGCGGGGATGGCGACGACGGCCCGCGCCCTGCCGAGCGCCGCAGCGGCCTGTGGCGGCTGAACATCGAGGCCGGGCAGCAGGGCAAGGGGTACGGGCGGTACGCCGTCCGGGCCGTCGCCGAGGAACTGCGACGGCGCGGGACGTACGAGATGTACGTGACCTGGCATCAGGGCGCGCACGGCCCCGGCGCCTTCTACCGAGGGCTCGGCTTCCGGGAGACCGGAGAGCTGGCGGGCGACCAGGCGGTGGGCGTCCTGGACCTGGTCGACACCGGCAGCACCTCCACCGCCACGGGCGCGTGACAGTGCGGGCCCCGCTTGTCAGGAGAGCGGGGCCCGCACCGTCACACCGGCGGGAGCCGCACGGGCCGCAGCCACAGCCGCAGCCACAGCCGCAGCCACAGCCACAGCCGCAGCCGCAGTCGCGGTTGGCGGCGCCGACGCCGGCGGTCAGCCGCAGCTGCCGCCGCAGCTGCACGACCCGCCGGACTGGCAGCCGCAGCCGCAACCCGAACCGCACCCGCAGGCGCCGAGGACGGGCAGGAACTTCGCGACACGCGCGGGCTCCGGTATCGGGGGGACGGTGTTCGGAGCGGATTCGGCCATGGGGTTCCTCCCTGGCTCCGTGAGAGGCGTACCTCGCCCTCCCGCCATTCCAACCCTGTCCCGTACGGCGCATCAACGGCGCACAGGTGTGCGAAGCCCTGCTCCGGCACACCCGTACGCCCCGCGCGCCCTGCCCTTCACGCGCCCCCGCGCGCCCTCACGCGTCGGACACGGTCAGACACCCTCGACGGGTGCCTCCACCGGCTGCAGCTCGTCCGCGTGCTCGCCCGTCACCAGGTAGACCACGCGCTTCGCGACCGACACCGCGTGGTCGGCGAACCGCTCGTAATAACGGCCGAGCAGGGTGACGTCCACGGCCGTCTCGATGCCGTGCTTCCAGCGGTCGTCCATCAGGTGCTGGAACAGCGTCCGGTGCAGCAGGTCCATCTCGTCGTCGTCCTGCTCCAGCTGGAGCGCGAGATCGACGTCCTTGGTGATGATGACCTCGGCGGCCTTCGCCATCAGCCGCTGCGCGAGCTGACCCATCTGCAGGATCGTCGCGTGGAGGTCGTCCGGCACCGCGCGGTCCGGGAACCGCAGCCGTGCCAGCTTCGCCACGTGCTGGGCCAAGTCGCCCGAGCGCTCCAGGTCGGCGCTCATCCGCAGCGAGGTCACCACGATCCGCAGGTCCGTCGCCACCGGCTGCTGCCGGGCGAGCAGCGCGATCGCGCGCGCCTCCAGGTCGTGCTGGAGGTCGTCGACCTTCCGGTCCGCGGCGATCACATGCTCCGCGAGCTTCAGGTCGGCGTCCAGCATGGCCGTGGTGGCCCGCCCGATCGCGGACCCGACCAGACGGGCCATCTCGACCAGGCCCTCGCCTATCGAGTCAAGTTCCTCGTGGTACGCGTCCCGCATGGGTGTCCCTTCGTCGCGTCGCGTTGCTGGAGCGTGGGCGGCCGGCTCGGAGCCCGTGGGCCGAAGGCCGTGGTCCGGGGCCGTACAACCGGTCCCGTGTCCGGTCCCGTGTCCGGCTCCGGTCCGTGCCCGATGGCGTGGTCCGGTGTCGTGGTCCGGTGCCGTACGGGTCCTCGTACGGCACCGTTCCCGGCACCATTCCCGGAATCGTTCCCGGAATCGGTCCGTCCCGCGAGGGCTCGGACCCCCACGGTCCCACGGTCCGGCCCGTACGCGTCCTGATCCGGCCGCCCGCGTGAACCGGATGCGTCTTCCAGGTGAACTCTGGGCGACGCGGCCTCCGTTACCCTCCGCAGCATGTGAATCACACCCGTCCCCTCGGTGAACTCTGGGCGACGAGTGTTCGAGCAGTCACCGGGACGGCTGGGAGAGTGTCGGCGGACCCGCATAACCTGGACGCATGGACGTGAACGCGGCGGTTGCCGCATTGGCCGCGATCGCCGGAGTATGTACCGGCGTGATCGCCATGCTGGCGTTCCGCTGGAGCGAGCGCGACCAGGCGAAACCCACCCGTACCTCGTTGCACACCGACGCCGTGCTGCCGCCCGGCGTCGACACCGTGCTCTCCGTGCTGCGGTCCTCCGCGGTGGTCCTCGACGAGAGTGACTCCGTGGTCAAGGCCAGCTCGGCGGCGTACGCGCTCGGCCTGGTCCGCGGCGGGAAACTGGCCGTCGAGCCCATGCTCAACATGGCCCGCGACACCCGTCGCGACGGAGAGATACGGCAGGTCGAACTCGACCTGCCCCGGCGCGGCACCGGTCGTGGCGAGGCCCTCGCGGTCTCCGCCCGAGTCGCCCCGCTGGGCTCCCGGCTCGTCCTGCTGCTCGTGGAGGACCTCACCGAGGCCCGCCGGATCGAAGCGGTACGGCGCGACTTCGTCGCCAACGTGAGCCATGAGCTGAAGACCCCGACCGGAGCGCTCTCCCTGCTCTCCGAGGCGGTCATGGACGCCTCCGACGACCCCGAGGCGGTCACCCGCTTCGCGGGCCGGATGCAGATCGAGGCCACCCGCCTGACCAACCTCGTCCAGGAACTCATCGACCTCTCCCGGGTGCAGAACGACGACCCGCTGGAGGACTCCGAGCCGGTACGGGTGGACGAACTGGTCGCCGAGGCGATCGACCGCTCCCGGCACACCGCCTCCACCAAGCAGATCACCATGGCCGCCGGAGGCGCGGCCGATCTCCATGTCTGGGGCAGCCGCGGCCAGCTCGCCGCCGCCCTGGGCAATCTCGTCGAGAACGCCGTCAACTACTCGCCCGCCCGCACCCGGGTCGGCATCGCCGCCCGCCGCGTCGCGGCCCCCGGGGGCGACCTCATCGAGATCGCCGTGACCGACCAGGGCATAGGCATCTCCGACCGGGACCGCGAGCGGATCTTCGAACGCTTCTACCGGGTCGACCCGGCCCGCTCCCGTGCCACCGGCGGTACGGGGCTCGGCCTCGCCATCGTCAAGCACGTGGCCGCCTCGCACGGCGGGGAGGTCACGGTGTGGAGCACCGAGGGCCAGGGCTCGACCTTCACCCTGCGGCTGCCGGAGGCGGGCGCGGCGCGCTCCCGCCGCTCCACCGACACCGCCGGCGTCGGTGGGGACTACGCCGGAGACGACTTCGACGCCGATCCCGACGCGGACGACGCCTTCACCGAAGGTGCCGGCGAGGGTGCCGACGGCGACAGTGACGGCTTCGGCAATGGCAATGGCAATGGCCATGGCAGTGACGGTGTCCACGGCGACACCCGTGGACACCACGGCGGCAACGGGCGCGTCGGCGGCGGCGATCGGTCCGCCCCGGCAGCGGCCTCCGCCACCCCCGTAACTACACCAGAACTCATGACCGAATCGCTCATCGCCCCGGAGGTCCTTCCGTGACCCGTGTGCTTGTCGTCGAGGATGAGGAATCCTTCAGCGACGCCCTGTCGTACATGCTCCGCAAGGAAGGCTTCGAGGTCGCCGTGGCGGCGACCGGGCCCGACGGCCTCGACGAGTTCGAGCGCAACGGAGCGGATCTCGTCCTCCTCGACCTGATGCTGCCGGGCCTGCCCGGCACCGAGGTGTGCCGCCAGCTGCGCGGCCGCTCGAACGTCCCGGTGATCATGGTGACCGCCAAGGACAGCGAGATCGACAAGGTCGTCGGCCTGGAGATAGGAGCCGACGACTACGTCACCAAGCCCTTCTCCTCGCGGGAGCTGGTCGCCCGCATCCGCGCGGTCCTGCGCCGCCGCGGCGAGCCGGAGGAGGTCACCCCGGCGGCCCTGGAGGCCGGCCCGGTCCGCATGGACGTCGACCGCCACGTGGTCACGGTCGGGGGCGGCAAGGTCGACCTGCCGCTGAAGGAGTTCGACCTCCTGGAGATGCTGCTGCGCAACGCGGGCCGCGTGCTCACCCGTATGCAGCTCATCGACCGGGTCTGGGGCGCGGACTACGTCGGCGACACCAAGACCCTCGACGTCCACGTCAAGCGCCTCCGCGCCAAGATCGAGCCGGACCCGGGTGCGCCCCGTTACCTGGTGACGGTGCGCGGTCTGGGTTACAAGTTCGAGCCGTAGGCCGGCGGTCGGCTCCCTGCAGCCGGACGGAGTCCGGCGGCGGTAGCGGCAGGGGATCGAGCCGTAGGCCGTATCTCTGCTGCCCGTACCGGGTCAGTCGTACCTCTGCCCGCCCCGCACGGACGTGGCCGGGCCACCGCATGCGTGAAGGGCGCCCCCTCCGAGAGGGGGCGCCCTTCACGTACGTACGGAGCCGGTGACTCCCGCGGAGGTCAGTGACCGGCTGCGTGGGTGGCCTCGCCCGTCGGGCTGGCGGTGCCCGTCGGGGTCGCCGGCGCGGTGGTGCCGGCCGGCGGGGTCGGCACGGAGGACGGGCCGAACTTCGAGAAGTGGCTGGTCGCCGGGACAACGAGGGCGTTCACCTTGGCCTCGCCGGTCTTGCTCAGCTTGAAGACGACCGGCTGCGCGTCGCCGTTCTTGGCGGCCTCGTGGCCGTTCTCGATGGTGGCGGAGGCGTTGCCCGCACCACCGAGCAGCGTGTAGCCGCCGGCGGGGACGACGACCGGGCCGCTGCCCTTGGCCGGCGCGAGCTTCACCGTCGCCGAGGTGCCCGGCAGGGTGATCGAGTCGAGGGTCTGCTGCTTGTCACCGTTGTTGAAGACGGTGGCGGACACGACCGCGGGGCCCTCCGCACCGTGCTCGGGCTGGGTGATGACCAGGACGTTGAGGATCTTGACGTCATCGACCGAGACACCGGCGTTGTCCGGGCGGATGCCGAGCGTCTGTGCGTTGTTGCCCGCGGCACAGGCGGACAGAGAGGCGACCGAGATCACGAGGGCGGTGGCGGCGAGGGCGCCGCGTCGAAGGCTGCGGCTCACGGCGGCGGCAACTCCTAGGACGAACGGACAGGCTAAGGACGGGCTAAAGGTGTGTCAGCGGTAGGTTACCGAGCCGCTCTCCTCACCCCGCACCCGACCCGCCCCCTTGGGACTGTCCGGGGGTGTCTTGCCCGCCTCTGGCGCGTCACGCACCCTTCGCCGGACTCCACGGCGGACCCCTGACCTGCCCCGCTGCCCGCCTCGCCACGGGCCGCCCCCTGCCCCGCCGGCGAGCCCCTCCGCACCGCCACGAGCCGTCGCAGGGGCGCTGTGGGGCCGCCACGGAGCCACTGCGGGGCCGTCACCGAGCCGCCCCACCGACCCCACCCGCTCCAGCCGCCCCGTCCGCCTCACCCACCTCGCCCGGCTCCGGGCCCTCGCTCATCCCTCTACCCTCCGCACCCTCCGCCCCTATCCTCCGCCCCTACCCTCCGCTTCCCTCACCGTCGATAACGCGCCTACATGGCCGGATCTCAACTCATTGCCTCGCCGTTTGCCCCTCGTTTGACCCGGCGTTCACATATCCGCCGTGATCAATTCGGCCACCGCGCGCACATTCCTCCGTCCGGGTCCTTCCGGAGGCATTCGAGAAAGCCCGGTGATCAATTCGGGAATCGGTCCGGACGGGTGGTCGATCACGTCGCCGGTGCTCGAACGGAGTACGTGAAGAGCGCCACACCGAACCAGGCGAACCAGGGCATCACACCCGCCACGACCCCCTCCCGGCACCTGTGACGCCACTGTTTCTCTGCGTCCGCGCAGCCGCTCCGACCTGCGAATACCGCATGCCGGAAGGCGTCCGCAGCACGTCCGCCGCGTTGTTGTCAAGCCCCGAGATATGCCCTGACCTGCGAAAACGCCATTCAGAAGAAGCTGTATCCGTGTTACCCTGGATAGCCACGGAAGGGGTACCTGTCACATGACGTTCAAGGTTGGCGACACCGTGGTCTATCCCCATCATGGGGCCGCGCTGATCGAGGCCATCGAAACTCGCCAGATCAAAGGCGTGGACAAGACCTACTTGGTGCTCAAGGTCGCGCAGGGTGACCTGACGGTGCGCGTGCCGGCGGACAACGCCGAGTTTGTCGGTGTTCGCGACGTGGTCGGCCAGGACGGGCTGGACCGGGTCTTCGAGGTGCTGCGCGCGCCGTACGCGGAAGAGCCGACGAACTGGTCCCGTCGTTACAAGGCAAATCTGGAAAAGCTCGCCTCCGGCGATGTCATCAAGGTCGCCGAAGTGGTGCGTGACCTGTGGCGTCGTGAGCGCGAGCGCGGACTCTCCGCCGGTGAGAAGCGCATGCTCGCCAAGGCGCGCCAGATCCTGGTGAGCGAGCTGGCCCTCGCGGAGAACACCAACGAGGACAAGGCCGAGGCACTTCTCGACGAGGTCCTCGCGTCCTGAGCCCGACACCCGAGCCGACCGCCTGACGCCTGGCACACCCGCCATGTCATCAGCACGACGCACGATGCCGCAGTGCCCGTAGACGTCCTGTGAATCGCGGTGGACCACTGAGAAGTGGTTCACCGAAAGGTTCCACAGTGCCGTCGCCGGGCACTGCGGCATGTTCGTCTCTCTGCTCGGCCTGCTCGGACCCCCTGACCCAGACCCCGATCCCCTGATCAGGGATCCCCTGATCCCGATCACGACGATCCCCGATACCGACCACCGACCCTGATCGATCCCCGATTCCCGATCCCCGAGGCTCGATCCCGGTCGCCCACCCGGTCCCGTACCCGGCTGATCCCACGCCTGGCTCGGCACCGGACCCGGGTGACCGCCGGACCTCCGGGATCATCCAGGGACGACCCGGGGACCATCCGGGGATCACCCCGGACCCGGATCACCGGGTTCCTCCCGCGGCTCTGCACGGCGCCACCCGACCGTACTCACGGAAGGGGCCGGAAGGGGCCCGGTCAAGGCGTCACCGTCAAGCTCATCGACGCCATACCCACGTCGCCCTCGGAAACAAACCTGCCGGAGTGCAACCGATGACAGACCAAGCGCGTGAAAGCCGGACCGCCGTGGTGATCCCCGCCGCCGGCCGTGGTGTCCGCCTCGGCCCGGGCGCCCCCAAGGCGCTGCGCGCGCTGGACGGCACGCCCATCCTCGTCCACGCCGTCCGGGCGATGGCCGCCTCCCGCGCCGTCTCCCTCGTCGTCGTGGTCGCCCCCGCTGACGGCGCGGCCGAGGTCGAGAACCTCCTCGGCGCCCACACCCTGCCCGACCGGACCGACTACGTCGTCGTCCCCGGCGGCGACACCCGCCAGGAGTCCGTCCACCTCGGACTCAAGGCGCTGCCCGCCGACGTCACCACCGTCCTCGTCCACGACGCGGCCCGCCCGCTCGTCCCCGCCGAGGTCGTCGACACCGTCGTCGAGGCGGTACGGGGCGGGGCCGTGGCCGTCGTGCCCGCGCTGCCCCTCGCCGACACCGTCAAGGAGGTCGAACCGGCCGAGCGGCCCGGCGACCCCGAGCAGGTCGTCGCGACACCCGTACGGGCCCGGCTGCGCGCCGTCCAGACTCCTCAGGGTTTCGACCGCGACACCCTGGTGAACGCCCACGCCACCATCGCCCTCGCGGGCGAGGGAGCCACCGACGACGCCGGCATGGTCGAGAAGCTCGGCGCGCCCGTCGTCGTGGTGCCCGGCCACGAAGAGGCGTTCAAGGTGACCCGTCCCCTCGACCTCGTCCTCGCCGAGGCCGTACTCGCCCGCAGGAGGGCCAACGATGGCTTCTGACAGCACCGCCCCAGCCCCGGCCACCGGGTCCCAGGCGCCGGTCCTTCCCCGGACCGGCATCGGCACCGACGTCCACGCCTTCGAGAAGGGCCGCGAGCTGTGGTGCGCCGGCCTTCTCTGGGAGGGCGAGGAGTACGGGCTCGCCGGGCACTCCGACGGCGACGTCGCCGCGCACGCCGCCTGTGACGCGCTCTTCTCGGCCGCCGGCATCGGCGACCTCGGCGCCCACTTCGGCACCTCCCGCCCCGAGTGGTCCGGCGCCTCCGGGGTCACCCTGCTCGCCGAGGCCGCCCGGATCGTCCGCGCCGAGGGGTACGAGATCGGCAACATCGCCGTACAGGTCGTCGGCGTCCGCCCGAAGGTCGGCAAGCGCCGCGCCGAGGCGCAGAAGGCGCTGAGCGAGGCGGCCGGCGCGCCCGTCTCCGTCTCCGGCACCACCACCGACGGACTCGGCCTCACCGGCCGCGCCGAGGGCCTGGCCGCGCTCGCGACCGCGCTGGTCTACCCCGTGCAGCGCTGACCCCGGGCGGATATCCCGGCATCGTCGGCTCTGACGTACTTCCGTCGTACTTCCGTACCGAAGTACGTCAGGGCCGCCGGGACCACCAGAGTCACCAGAGCCACCAGAGCCACCAGAGCCACCAGAGCCGTCAGGGCCACCAGGACAGCCGGCGCGCCACGGAACCGACCGGCCCCCAGGGGCGCGATTCGGCCAAGGAGCGCGTCCGCGGGCGCGGCGGCGGGTGTCCGTAGCCGGGAAAGTCGCGGTGATCCCCTGGCAGGTCTCGGGGCATCGCCGCTCTCCCACTACTCTGGTGTGGTGACTATTCGCCTGTACGACACCAGCGCCCGGCAGACCCGTGACTTCACCCCGATCAAGCCGGGCTGTGTCTCGATGTACCTGTGTGGCGCGACCGTGCAGGCCGCACCGCACATCGGGCACATCCGGTCGGGGCTGAACTTCGACATCATGCGCCGCTGGTTCGCCTACCGAGGCTACGAAGTGACGTTCATCCGCAACGTCACCGACATCGACGACAAGATCATCGCCAAGGGTGCCGAACAGGGCCGTCCGTGGTGGTCGATCGGCTACGAGAACGAGCGCGCCTTCAACTCGGGCTACGAGTCCCTGGGTTGCCTGCCGCCCACCTACGAGCCGCGCGCCACCGGCCATGTCACCGAGATGGTCGAGATGATGCGCGGTCTGATCGAGCGTGGCCACGCCTACGTCTCCGACGGCAGCGTCTACTTCGACGTGCGCTCCTTCCCGGAGTACCTGTCGCTGTCCAACCAGGACATCGACGACCTGCGCCAGCCCGACGAGGGCGTCTCCGGCAAGCGCGACCCGCGCGACTTCGCCATGTGGAAGGCGACCAAGCCCGGCGAGCCCGACTGGGAGACCCCGTGGGGCCGCGGCCGTCCCGGTTGGCACCTGGAGTGCTCGGCGATGGCGCACAAGTACCTGGGCTCCGCCTTCGACATCCACGGCGGCGGTCTCGACCTGGTCTTCCCGCACCACGAGAACGAGATCGCCCAGGCCCGCGCCTTCGGTGACGACTTCGCCCACTACTGGGTGCACAACGCCTGGGTCACCATGAGCGGCGAGAAGATGTCGAAGTCGCTGGGCAACAGCGTCCTCGTCTCCGAGATGGTGAAGAACTGGCGTCCCATCGTCCTGCGCTACTACCTGGGCACCCCGCACTACCGCTCGATGATCGAGTACAGCGAGGAGTCCCTGCGCGAGGCCGAGGCCGCGTTCGGCCGGATCGAGGGCTTCATCCAGCGCGCCACCGAGAAGGCCGGGGCGCCGGTCGCCCCCGCCGACGAGGTGCCGCCGGCGTTCGCCGAGGCCATGGACGACGACCTGGGCGTGCCGGGCGCGCTGGCGATCATCCACACCACCGTCCGCCAGGGCAACAGCGCGCTCGCCGCCGACGACAAGGAAGCGGCGATCGCCCGGCTCGCCGAGGTGCGCGCCATGCTCGGCGTCCTCGGTCTCGACCCGCTCGACCCGCACTGGGCCGAGGAGAGCGACCGCGGCGAGGAGCTGCACGGCGTCGTCGACACCCTCGTCCGGCTGGTGCTCCAGCAGCGCGAGTCGGCGCGCGAGCGCAAGGACTGGGCCAGCGCGGACGCCATCCGCGACCAGCTGAACCAGTCCGGTCTGGCCATCGAGGACGGCCCCGACGGCCCCCGCTGGTCGATCGCCGGCTCCGGCCGCTGAGCGGCTTCGCCGAGCCGCCGATGTACCGATGAGTGTGCCGTCCGGGTCTCCGGGCGGCACACTTCACTTACAGACACATACAGACTTACGCACGTACGCGCGCGTACATCAGGTACGCAGGTAGAGGAAACAGGTAGCACTCATGGCCGGGAACAGCCAGCGCAGGGGACGTCGCACGTCCAACAAGAAGGGCGCGACGGTCGGCAGCGGTGGCAACCGGCGCCGCGGCCTGGAGGGCAAGGGCCCGACGCCCAAGGCGGAGGACCGCAAGGGCCACAAGGCGTACCGCGTCTCCAACGCGATGGCCCGGAACGCGGCCAAGCGCAAGCCCATCGCCCGCCGCGGCGGCAAGGGTCAGTCCGAGATGGTCGTCGGCCGCAACCCGGTCTTCGAGGCGCTGCGCGACGGCGTGCCCGCCACCACGCTCTACGTCCAGCAGTTCATCGACAACGACGAGCGCGTGCGCGAGGCCCTGAACCTCGCCACCGGCCGCGGCAACATCAACATCATGGAGGCGCCGCGCCCCGAGCTGGACCGGATGACGAACGGCCTGAACCACCAGGGTCTCGTCCTGCAGGTCCCGCCGTACGAGTACGCGCACCCCGAGGACCTCGCCGAGGCCGCGTACGACGACCACGACGACCCGCTGATCGTCGCCCTCGACGGCGTCACCGACCCGCGCAACCTCGGCGCCGTCGTCCGTTCCGTCTCCGCCTTCGGCGGTCACGGTGTCGTCGTGCCCGAGCGCCGCGCCGCCGGCATGACGGCGGGCGCGTGGAAGACCTCCGCCGGTACCGCCGCTCGTACGCCGGTGGCCCGCGCCACCAACCTCACCCGCTGCCTGGAGCAGTACCAGAAGGCCGGTCTGACGGTCGTCGGTCTGTCCGCCGACGGCGAGACCGAGGTGCACGAGCTGGAGGCGCTGTCCGGCCCGGTCGTCATCGTGGTCGGCTCCGAGGGCAAGGGCCTGTCCCGGCTCGTCGGCGAGACCTGCGACTTCCTCGTCCGCATCCCGATGCCGGGTGGCGCCGAGTCGCTGAACGCCGGTGTCGCGGCGGGTGTCGTGCTGTACGAGGCGGCCCGCCGCCGCAAGGGCTGACGCCCAGGGGTGTCCGCCCGTCGTCCGGGGTCCCGGACGACGGACACCCGAGAAGACGTACGGCCCGGCTGCGGGGCGGCATATGCCAACCCGCAGCCGGGCCGTTTCGTCTCCTGTCGCCAGGGATGCCGCCCCCGCCCGCACTCCCGCCCGCGCCCCCGCCGCACTTCCACCCGCACTCCCGCCCGTCTCCGGCCGTTTCCGCGAGCCCGCGACACGCGCGGGCTCGCGCCCGGCGCACGCCCGGCGCGGCCGCGCCCACCCCCGCTGACCTCGGCAGCGTCCGCCCCGCCCCCGATCTTGACGGGCCTCGGACATTCCCGCGCCGTCAAGGCAGTGTCCTAACCGCGCGTCACTCGGTTAGATGAGTGTGGACACCAGAACGCCCCGGCCGGGGTTCGACGATCAGCCCGCGCTGAGCATGCTCAAGGTGGATTGCGATCCCGCCCAGGTGATCGTGAACCACGCCAGCTTCCGTGTGCGCCTCGCGCCGGCCCACCAGCCGAAGTTCCCCGCGAGCCCCCGTATCGCCCAGCTCGCCGGAGCCGCCGGGCTCACCGTCGGCACCCGGCGCAGGCCCGTCGTATGGACCGGGAAGTCCTCGCCGGCCGCCGCCGGTCTGCTCCAGGCCGTCCGCGACACCGTCACCCCGCGCGCCCCCGGCGCCGGTGCCGGGGGCGGGGTCACCACCCTGGACCCCGGCACCCGCGCCTTCCCGCGCTTCGACGACACCATGCCGACCCCGGTGGTGCCGTCGCCGCCCACCACCCCGCTGCTGCCGCCGATGCGGCGCGCCGAGGGGGCGTACGACAACCTGTACGCGGCCGCCCCCGGCGATCCGTACGACGAGGGCCCGTACGACGACGAGGGCTACGACTCCTACGACGGGGCTCACGGCGGCCACGGCGGGCACGGCGAGTACGACGGTGCCGGGGCCGATCCGCGCGCCCGCGCCGCCCAGCGGCACGGCGTCGACCCGGTCCGGCACGCCTACTACCCCGGCCGCCGGATGAACCTCGGGGTGGTGCTGCTGCCGCTGCGGGTGTTCCTCGGCTGCATCTCCGTCTACGCGGGCATGGGCAAGCTCTGCGACCCCGTCTACTTCGACGGCGGCGAGCGCGGCTCCCTGGTCAAGACCCTGCACGCGCTGCACCCCTGGCCGCCGGCCGAGCCCCTGCGGGACTTCGCGCTCCAGCACCCCGTCGGCTCCGGACTCACCGTCGCGTTCCTCCAGATCATCGTCGGCGTCCTCACCGCCCTCGGCCTGTGGCAGCGGATCGCGGCGGCCGTCGGCGCGGTGCTGTCGGCCGCACTGATCCTGACGCTCAGCTGGAAGTCCGTCCCCGCCTACGAGACGCCGGACATCATCTATCTGGCCGCCTGGTCGCCGCTGATCATCGCGGGCGCCCCCGTCTACTCCCTCGACGGCCGGCTCGCCGGCGAGGCCTGGCGCACCCTCGGACCGCGTTCCGAGATCTGGGAGCTGCGCCGCCGGGTGCTGCGCCGCGGCACGATCATCACCGCGGTCGTCATCGGCGTCACCCTCCTCGTCGGCTCGGTGCTCGGCGGCGCGGTGCGCTCCACCGAGATGGTCACGGTGCCCGGACCGAACGACGACCCGGTCAACCACCTGCCGGGGCGGCCGCTCCCGCACGAGCCCGGGGCCGTCGACACGACCCGTACGACCACGGTCCCGCCGAAGCCGGCCGCGACCAGTGGGGCGAGCGGGACCGCCGGGACGCAGGAGAAGAGCGCGCAGGAGGCCAAGCCGACCGAGGCGGCGCGCGAGCCCGAGCAGAGCACCTCGCAGAGCCCGACCGCGACGCAGGGCACCGGCACCCCGGGCCGGCCCGGTGGCGGGACGGTCATTCCGCCGCCCGTCTCCTCGACGACCGGCGCCCCCGCCGGCGGCGCGGGCGGTTCGACGGGCGCCGGCGGTACGAGCGGCGCCCCGGGCGGCGCGAGCGACGGCGGCAGCGGTGGCGGTTCCTCGGACGGCGGCTCGTCCTCCGGCGGGGCGCACAACCCGATCGGCGGCCTGCTGGGCTGAATCACCGCCCCGCCCGTGCGCAGGGGGCAATGGGCAAGGAAGGGGCCCCGGGTGTCAGGAGACACCCGGGGCCCCTCCGCGTGGCGTCGGCGTGGTTTCGGCGGCTGCGCTGGGCGTGGGGGAGAGGAGGCGCGGCGGGCGCGCGTCGGCGGTGCGTGCGAGTGCGCGTTCCGTACGGTTGCCCGCGCGCCGCGCTGCCTGTGAGGGCGTGCCGGAGGGGGCGGGGCCGCGGTTCGTACGTACGGGAGACGGAGCTACGGGGGTGCCGTGGGGTGCGGGAGTCCCGTCGTACCGTCCGTACCGCCGTACCGCCGTACCGCCGTACCGTCGTACGTACGCGAGCGCTGCCGTGGCGCGCGCCCGGGGGCCCGCCGTACGTACGACGGACGCCGCCCCCGCCGCTCCGTACCGCCGGGCCGGGTCAGCGCTGGGTGGCCAGCTCCCGGGCCGCTTCCGTGAGGTCCTTGGCGGTGTCGATGGCCCGCCAGTACGCGCCCTGGGGCAGTGGGAAGCCCGCGAGGCGGCGCTCGCGCGCGAGCCGGGGGAAGGTGGTGCGTTCGTGGTCGCCGAGGTCCGGGAGCAGGCCGGTGAAGGCCGCGGAGAAGACGTACACGCCCGCGTTGATGAGATACGGGGACGGCGGCGACTCGATGAAGTCGGTGATGTGGCCGAAGGCGTCGGTCTCGACGGCGCCCCAGGGGATGCGCGGCCGGGCGAGGGCGAGGGTCGCGGTGGCGTCGCGCTCGGCGTGGAACTCGGCCATCTCGCGCAGCGAGAAACGGGTCCAGATGTCGCCGTTGGTGGCGTACCAGGGCCGGCCCGGCTCGGGCAGGTGCGCGGCCGCGTACTTGAGCCCGCCGCCGCGGCCCAGCGGCTCGGACTCCACGACCGTCGTCACGCGCAGCGGCAGATCGGCGCTCTCCAGCCACTCCTGGAGCACCTCGGCGAGATGGCCGCAGGAGACGACGGCGTCCGTGACTCCCTCGGCGGCGAGCCAGGACAGCTGATGGCCGATGATCGGGGTCCCGGTGCCCGGGATCTCGACCATCGGCTTGGGGCGGTCGTCGGTGTACGGGCGCAGCCGCGAACCCTGGCCGCCCGCGAGGATCACGGCCTGCGTCGGGAAGGTATGCATACCGGGAACGATATGCGGGTCCGGCGGCGCCTCAGCTCGCGCGCATGACGCCGAGCGCGAAGGAGGTGTCGCAGACGGGGCGGGAGAAGGACTGCGCGCGCGTGGGGCCGTAGTGCCGGACGGCGGCGGCGCCGAGGGACCGGGCGATCGACATGCAGTGCTTGGCGAGCGACGGGCGGTTCTCCACCTCGCGCTGGAGGTGGGTGAGGGCGGTGCCGGGGTCCTTCTCCTGGAGCTCGGCGAGGAGCCGGTCGCGCAGGACGTCCTGCGGGGCGCGGGAGACGGCCCGGGCGCCGGTGGCGTCGGCGGCGGAAGTGGCGTTCGTCGCCGACGCGTTCATCGCCGACGAGGCGGTCGACGCGGTCAGCAGCTGGGTCCCGTCCTGGCCCGCCCACGGAACGGCGGACACCGCGAGCGTTCCGGAGAGCACCAGCACGACGGGGAGGACGAGGGCGAGGGAGCGGCCGATACGGCGGGCAGAGTGGGTCACGGAGCCGAGCGTAGCGGTCGGTAATGATCCGACGTCATTTAGTCACCCTTGCGGGGGATGAATCTCTCGGGTAGTTCGAATTCCGTGTTGACGCCCGGGAGTCGGCGCGGGAGCGAAGGGCCAGTTCCGCCAGGGTTTTCGACTGTTCGGCATTTCATGCCGGATGGCGTGGCGCCGTACGGCGACGGCCCCGCCCCCCGTGGTCGGGGGCGGGGCCGTGTGCGGCTGTGGCGGTCAACGGGCCGGGCGGGCCGGTCGGTTGGGGCCGCGGGGGTGCCGGTGCGCCGGGGCGCTGGGGCCGACAGGGACCGGCCGGGGCCGGTCCGGGGTCGGTCCGGGACCGGTGGGGGCCGCTGGGGCCCGCCGGGTCAGTTGGAGAGGCGCTCGCCGGTCGTGGTCGAGAAGACGTGCAGCTCGGCCGCGCGCGGGGTGACCTGGAGGGTCGAGCCCTTCGCCGGGACCTCGCGGCCGCCGACGCGGACCACGATCTCCTTCTCCTCGCCGCCGACCCGGGTCGTGCCGTACACGAAGCCGTCGGAGCCCAGCTCCTCGACCACGTTGACGTGCACGGCCAGGCCGTCCTTGCTGGTGGCGCCGGCGATGTCGAAGTGCTCGGGGCGCACGCCGACCGTCACCGTGGTGTCGCCCTTGGCGGCCGCGGCGGCGATCGCCTCACGGGAGACCGGGACGACGCTCGCGCCGAACTTCACGCCGCCGTCGGTGATCGGGACCTCGACCAGGTTCATGGCGGGGGAGCCGATGAAGCCGGCGACGAAGAGGTTCGCGGGGCGGTCGTACATGTTGCGCGGGGTGTCGACCTGCTGGAGCAGACCGTCCTTGAGGACCGCGACGCGGTCGCCCATGGTCAGAGCCTCGGTCTGGTCGTGCGTCACGTACACGGTGGTGATGCCGAGCCGGCGCTGCAGCGAGGCGATCTGCGTACGGGTCGAGACACGGAGCTTGGCGTCGAGGTTCGACAGCGGCTCGTCCATGAGGAAGACCTGCGGCTCGCGGACGATGGCGCGGCCCATGGCGACACGCTGGCGCTGACCGCCGGACAGCGCCTTCGGCTTGCGGTCCAGGTACTCGGTGAGGTCGAGGATCCGGGCGGCTTCCTCGACCTTGGAACGGATCTCGCTCTTGTTGACGCCGGCGATCTTCAGGGCGAAGCCCATGTTGTCGGCGACGGTCATGTGCGGGTAGAGCGCGTAGTTCTGGAACACCATCGCGATGTCCCGGTCCTTCGGCGGCAGGTGCGTGACGTCGCGGTCGCCGATCCGGATGGCGCCGGAGCTGACGTCCTCCAGGCCGGCCAGCATGCGCAGCGACGTGGACTTGCCACAGCCGGAGGGGCCGACGAGAACGAGGAACTCGCCGTCCGCGATCTCGATGTCGAGCTGGTTGACGGAGGGCTTTTCGGCGCCGGGGTAGACCAGCGTCGCCTTGTCGTACGTGACGGAAGCCATGGTGATGCGTCCCTTCACCGGCAGGAACGTGCCGGACGATCCGAGTAAAGGAAGGATGGAGGTCTAGTCCACCTGGGTGAACCGCGTGTGACGCTACCTGGCCCGGTCCGATCTGTCAGCAGCCGGGGGACCCTGAGATTTCCCGCATCCGGCACGCGGGCGTTCGTTACACTGCATCCGTTGCCTCCTTAGCTCAGCTGGCCAGAGCACCGCTCTTGTAAAGCGGGGGTCGTCGGTTCGAACCCGACAGGGGGCCCTGGTGTGAATTTCTGACCTGGGGTTTCTCCCCGGGGCGGACGCCCTGATCGGCCTCGGACGTTTCGTCCGGGGCCGTTTTGCGTGGGTGGGCGTGCGGGTGGGGCCGTGGCGGGGTGGGGGCGGCGGGGAGGTCTTGGACAGGGCGGGTGAAGCGCTGTCCCGGGGGCGGCGTCGGTGGCGCGGGGGTGTGGGGTGCGTGCTATGGGTGAGCGGTCGAGTACTCCCCGCGGTCAATGAAGGAGTGGGATGCGTCTACCTTCCCTCGCCCTGAGCGTCACCCTCGCCGCCGGTATCGCCGCGAGTCTGCTGACCGGTCCCGCCGCCCACTCCGTTCCGGCCGCGGGCCGGAGCGCGGACATGGGGGTGGCGGTATCCGCCCCGGCGGCCCGGCAGCAGGCTGCCGCGCCGCTGAAGTGGACCGCGCTCGGCGACTCGTACAGTGCCGGGGCGCTCATTCCCCGCTGGGACCCCAGCGACGGTTGCGGCCGGTCGAACCACAACTGGGAGCGGCAGCTGGCCCGGCGGCTGGATGCCGAGGGCTCTGGTGGGGTCCGGCTCACCGATGTCAGCTGTGGTGCCGCCGCGATCGACCAGGGTGTGCTGGACGAGCAGCCCTGTGAACTGCTCCTGGGGCCGCCGTTCAACCGGGGTAAATGCGGCTGGCCGGCCAAGTCCGCGCAGATCGACGCGCTGAAGGGCGACGAGGACGTCGTCACCGTCGGAATCGGCGGCAACACCCTCGGATTCGCCGAAGTCCTCGCCACCTGCCTGGAGATGGGGGTGGAGCAGGGGAATCCGCCGAGCCTGGGCCCGGGGTGCAGCGACCACTACGAGCACGGGGCGGGCAGGGAGTGGTTGGAGGCCAAGTTCGCCACCCTGGCCCGCGAGTACACCACCATGATGGGGCGGATCCATCAGCGTGCGCCGCACGCGAAGGTGTTCCTGCTGGGCTACCCGACGGTCGTGTCCAAGCCGTTCAATCAACTCACCTGCTACTGGGGCAACTTCAAGCGCCTCGGTACTCTCCGCCTCGGTGTGGACGGCGACTTCGTCATCGGGCTTGAACAGCGGCTCAACGAGGTGATCGAGCGGCAGGCGCAGGACAACCCGCAGTGGGCCACCTACGTCGACACCTACCGGTCCAGCCAGGGGCACGGTGTGTGCGCCAGGGGCGAGGAGCAGTGGATGTACGGGGTGTTCGACGACCTGGTGATCCCGCCGGGCGAGACCAAGCCGGCCGATCCGGCCGAGTACCAGTGCCCGCAGCGCGACGAGCTGCCGGCCGGTGTGCCCAAGGGTGAGGCGTGCACCCTCGTCCACCCGAACGTCCGCGGCGCGGCGAACCAGGCCGACCAGATGCATGCGGCGTTCCGGCACGCGGGGCTGACGCGGGGATCAGCGTAGGCGCGGCGGCAGGACGGGGAAGGCCCAGGCCGGAGTGGTTCCGGCCTGGGCCTTCGTTCGTGCCGGGGAGCGGAGTAGGGGAGAGGGTTACGGGTGGCCGGCGAGGCCCGCGTCCCGGGGCGGGGTCACACGGCCGACGTCGTGCCCCCGGTGGCTCACGCCGTGGTCTTCGTGCGGAGGTTCACGTAGTTGCCCGCGATCCAGTCCTGGAACGTGGCGGTGGCGCCGTCCAGCGAGATGTCGAAGCCGCACTCCCTGGCCAGCGGGACCGAGAAGGCGAAGTCCGGGTCGGGACGCAGGAAGAAGACGCTGGACGTCCGGCCGCTGCCCGACATCATGTCCCGTCCCGGCGCGGCGACATGGTGCCGGGGAGCCTTCACCTGGCCGCCCGTCGCGAGGGTCGCGACGGCTCCGCAGAAGACCAGCACCAGGTCCGGCCGGGCCGGCAGGTCCACGAAGACGCCGTCGATCTCGACCTGAAGGCTCACGAACCCGTTGGCACACGGGGTCTGTTGGATGAGCGTCACCGTCGACAGGTCGTAGTGCGGGGCCATCCGCAGCGGCTCCTCCTCGGCGCTGCGGTGCTCGGGGACCTCCGGGAAGTGCCGGAACCTGAGGACGGGTTCGCAGTCGACGAAGGACTCGACGCCTCCGTCCGGCCGGGAACCGGTCGTCTTGAGGACCTGGCGGGCCACCTCCTGGGAGACCTCGTACATGCGGTCGAAGTAACCGGTCCAGATGTCCTCGAATTCCGCGGTGGGGAAGAGATTGCCCGATGTCCCCATGGAGTAGCACATGGAGTAATCGGTGTACGAACCGTTGTCGGTGACCTTTGCGGTGCTCTCCGACTCAAGGCCCGTGAATCCGCGCCGGATCGTCGGATCCGCAGCGGTGACGGCCTGTTTCTGTTCCTCGGTGCCGTGCTCGAAGAAGTCGATGGCGATGTCCCGGGACGACTTGTGATCGACCTCGGTCAGGCCGCTGTCCGACAGGAAGAACACACCTTTCTCGGCCAGGCATCGACGGAATTCCTCCTGATGGAGACCGGACTGGAGGGACGGCAGGCTGAAAACGGGGACGACTGTGTCCATCGGTACTCAGTGCTCCTTGAACGACCGGGTGGTTGACGGCGGCGGGCAGGGGGAACCAGTGCGGGCGCGGGGCCGGGGCTCGGCCGGCCGGCGGTTTCCGCGGCGCGCCCGCCACGTGCTCGATCTCCGCCTCGATGGTGCGGAAGTTCACTGCTACCCGCGGCGAGGGCCGCTTCGGCCCTCGGTCGCGGCCGTCTCGGCGGAGGTCGGAACGGGCGGTCCGTCCATGCCGGTTCGAGGCGGTCCGTCCGTCTCGGGCCGAGGCGCGGGACCCGGGCCCCGGTGGGGGTGAACGGTGTGCGGCCGCGGGTGCCGTCCCGGCCGGCCAAGGCCAGTCCGTGCTCTCCCGGATGCATGGACGAATATCAGGTCCGGCGGAATTCGAGCGACGCTTCGGACGATAACAGCAACCCCGGATCCGGGAAAAGGTAAACCCCCTGGAATGCGCCAAAATTCGCTGGAGAGGTGCCCGAGAGAGTGGCAAGAGGAGGTCAAGAGGAGTGCGGGTTAGCGTGATCCACGGGAAATGTGATGCGAAAAACAGAGAGAGGTCGAGAATCCATTGAACGACTATTCTCGCGAAGAATTCGTGGATCTGAATGCATTCCGGGGGCTGGGCGAGGACCCGCTTCACCGGCCGCCGGTCCTTACGGACCGCCCGCGTGACTGGCCGCTCGACCGGTGGGCGCAGGCGCCGCGCGATCTGGGCTACTCGGACTTCTCCCGGTACCACTGGCGGGGGCTGCGGCTGCTCAAGGACCCGGAGGCGCAGGCGGCCCTGCACGACCTGCTCTGGGAGTTCCGCCCCCGCACCATCGTCGAACTGGGCGTGTACAGCGGCGGTTCCCTGCTCTGGTTCCGCGACCTGGCCAAGCTCATGGGCATCGACTGCCAGGTGATCGGCGTCGAGAAGAACCTCTCCAACTGCCGTATCCCGGAAGCCGAGATGGCGGGCATCTCGCTCCACGAGGCCGACTGCACGGACCTCGGGGCGCTGGAGAAGATCCTCGGCGATGTCGCCCACCCGCTGCTGTTCATCGACGACGCGCACGCCGACACGTTCAACGTCATGCGGTGGGCGGTCGACCGACTGCTGCACGAGGGCGACTACTTCGTCCTCGAGGACATGATCCCGTACTGGCACCGGTACAGCCCCACGTTGCTGGAGAAGTACCTGGCGTCCTTCAAGGACGTGCTGACCATGGACATGGTGTACGCCAACGCCGGCCCCCAGCTGGACCGGGGCGTCTTCCGGCGTACCGCGGCGAAGGGCTGACCGGCGCCGTGCCCGCCGCCTCCGAGGTACCCCGCGTCCCAGCCGTGCCCGAGGTGTCCGCCGAACTCGCCGAACTCGCCGATCCTTCCGTGCCTCCGGTGTCCGCCGTGTCGACGGTTCTGCACTACGCCGCGCCGCTGACGCCGGACGCCCCGGACGAGCCCTGGTGCATCGACGCCCTGTCCCGGCCCCCCGAGGTGATCTTCAACTTCCGCATGGTGCCGCACGAGACGGTCGTCACGGATCTGCGGGACGGCGAGGTGCGGCCCACCCTCGACACGATGGGGTTCGAGAAGGTGATCGCCCCGACCCGGGTCGATCAGCGGGCCCTGGCCGATCAGTCCGGGCCCGCCCTCGACCGGTACCGGCGGGAGACCGTCGAGCTGCTGACCTCGGTCACGGGCGCCGCCCGCGTCGAACTCTTCGACGCCACCCTCAGGCGGCAGGACGCCACCCCCTCCGGGGCGACCCCCAACCAGACGCCGCACCTGCGGGTCCATGTCGACCAGACTCCGTCCAGCGCCCGGGCGCGCGCCGTCCTGCGCGGCGGGGAAGAGCGCCGCTACGGCCGGTTCCAGATCGTGAACGTCTGGCGGCCCCTGCTGGAACCCGTCCTCAACTATCCGCTCGCCCTGTGCGACTACCGGTCGCTGGACGTCCGCGCGGACCTGGTGGCCACCCGGCTGGACTTCCCCGACTGGCTCAAGGACCGCGAGAGCTACTCGGTGAAGCACAGCGCAAAGCACCGCTGGCACTACTGGCGGTCACTGTCGCCGGACGAGGTGCTCCTCTTCAAGTGCTATGACAGCGCGAGCCGTTCGCTGGCGCTCGCCGCCGGCGATGCCGATGCCGGTGATGTCGATGCCGGCGGTGCCGTCGGCTGCGGTGCCGGCGACGGGGGAGCCGAGCCGCCCGGGACGCCCGGGGCGGCGGCGGCCGACGTGGCGGGACTGTGCCCGCACACGGCGTTCTACGACGACAACGGGCCCGCCGAAGGACATCTGCGGACCTCGCTCGAAATGCGCGCCGTACTTTTCTACGACTGATCCGGGAAGGAATGGCCCACCATGACGGACACGTCAGGGCTCCGCGTACCCACGTTCAGCCTCCCTGAGCTGAAGAAGGGTGAGGGAAAAGAGGAATTCCGGGCCTGGGTGACCAAGGCCGGGTTCTTCTATCTCACCGACTGCGGGGTCCGGGAACAGGACCACCGGCTCGCCACCGACACGGCGATGGAATTCTTCGCGCAGGGCACGCCTGAGGAGAAGCAGGCCATGCGGGCGAAGAATCCCACCATGCGCCGCGGCTTCTCCGCGCTCGAAGCCGAGAGCACGGCCCAGGTGACCAAGACGGGCACCTACACGGACTACTCCATGTCGTTCTCGATGGGGATCGACGACAATCTCTTCCCCTCGGACCGCTTCGAGAAGGTCTGGACGGACTACTTCACCGGCCTGCACACCGCTGCCCTGGACGCCGCCCGGATCGTCATGGAGGCGGCCGGGACGTACGACGGCCCGGGTGAGGGGACGGGCGAGGGCCCGGGGGACGGGCACGGCGGCGGTACGCATGGTGGGGCCGGCCACCGGGACAGCGACGTACTGCTGGACACCGCCCCCGTGCTGCGCCTGCGGTACTTTCCCGAGGTGCCCGAGCACCGGGTCGCCGAGCACGAGCCGCGGCGCATGGCCCCGCACTACGACCTGTCCCTCGTCACCCTGATCCACCAGACCCCGTGCGCCAACGGCTTCGTCAGCCTGCAGGCCGAGATGGACGGGCGCATGGTCGACCTGCCGCACGTCCCGGACGCCGTGGTCGTGCTGTGCGGGGCCGTCGCGCCACTGGTCACCCGGGGCGCCGTGCCCGCGCCCCGGCACCATGTCCGCTCCCCGGAGTCCGGTCTGCGCGAAGGCAGCGCCCGCACGTCGAGCGTGTTCTTCCTGCGCCCCTCGACGGAATTCGGCTTCTCGGTCCCCAAGGCCCGCGAGTACGGCCTCGAAGTCGACACCCTCGACGGCGAGACCGCGACCTTCGGCGACTGGATCGGGACCAATTACGTCACGATGCACGCGACCCCCGCGTCCTGATCCGCCCCCTCTTCCGGCGGTTTTCTCCCTTCCGGCGCGGCCCCGCTTCCGGGGAATTGTTTCTCCTCCATCGAAGGGCGAATTCATGGAGTACCGGTCCGATGCCGTCTTCAAGAAGCACTCGACCTTCCGGGACGGAGTCCGGGAGTACGCCGAGCGCTCCTTCCGCTGACGTGCTGTTCCACGCCGCCGCCCGGGGGCTGCCCTACGCGGTCGCTCTCGCGGGTGCGGGCCTGGGTTCACCGGTCCGCACCCGCAACCCGGGGCGATCGCGCGGACGTTGGAACGGGAGCGGGTCACGTTCTCGGTCGGCTGACGCGCGTTCTGGCCGGACTTGGAGGAGTCGGATCCCCCGAAAGGGGTGTTCGGCTCGCTGGACCGGATCGTCCGCGGCGGGTCGGCCATCCCCTCGGGCCGGCGGCCGCACCCGACACCGACACCGACACCGACACCGGCCCGGCGACGGCGATCCACCCGTCTCCGGGCCGCGCGGCAGCGATCACCCAGGCCCCGGTCCGGCAGCGGATGCGTCCCCCCGGTCCGGCGGCAAAGACCCCCCGGACCCCGCCCCGGCGGCAGAAGGAGTGCGCATGCGACTGAACAACACCGGCGCCTGGCAACCCGGCGACCCGCCGGGCAACCGCCGGTTCGTCACCACCCACCCCGCCGACGCCCCGCTGCCGCTGCGCTGCGGGCGGGACCTGGGGCCGGTGACCATGGCGTACGAGAGCTGGGGCGCGCTCGCCCCGGACCGGAGCAACGCGGTCCTCATCCTGCCGCCGCTCACCATGGCCAGCCACGCCGCCGGGCCCGCCGGGCCGGGGCATCGCGCCGAAGGCTGGTGGAACTCCCTGATCGGGCCCGGCAAGGCGGTCGACACCGACCGCTTCCACGTCGTCGTCATCAACAACCTCGGCGGCTGCGACGGAAGCACCGGGCCCGCGAGCCTCGACGCGGAGGGCCGGCCCTGGGCCTCGCGCTTCCCGGCCCTTGAGATACGCGACCAGGTCGACGCCGAGGCCGCGCTGGCCGACGCGCTGGGCATCGAGCGCTGGCACGCCGTCGTCGGCATGTCCATCGGCGGGGCGCGGGCCCTGGAGTGGGCGGTCTCCCGGCCGGACCGGGTGGACCGGCTGCTGCTCGTCGCCGCCTCCGCGCGTACCTGGATCGAGCAAGCCGGGCAGCTGAACATCGAGTTGGAACTGATCCAGCGCGACCCGCACTTCCACGGCGGCGAGTTCTACCACCTGCCCGAGGGCTGCGGACCCAGCACCGGCAGCGCCCTCGCCCGCAGCTTCTCCCACATGCGCTACGGCACGGAGAGTTACTGGCAGGACCGCTTCGGCGGCGAGGCATGGAACCAGGACCCGGACGGCTGTCACGACCGCTTCCGCGCGTATGTGCTGGCGCAGGGCGACAAGCTGTGGGAACGGTTCGACGCCAACAGCAATCTGGTCCTCTCCGAGGCGGCCCTCCGGGCCACCGTGGGCCGGGGGAGGGCGAGCGTCGAGGACGCGCTCGCGCGGGTGACCGCCCGTACGCACGTCGTCGGCTTCACCACCGACCGTGCCTATCCGCCCGCGGCGCAGCGCGAGCTCGCCGTGGGCATCAAGGGCGCCACGGCACACATCCTGGAGACGGACCTCGGCCACTACGGCTTCATGCTGGCGCCCCACCTGGTCGAGCCGTATCTGCGGCTGACCGTCGGATAGAGCCGGCCCATGCCCGCCGTACGCGACGCGGCCCAGCGGGCCGACGGCCGCTGGATATACGGGTGTTGGGGGGACTGGCGAGCCATGTCCGTACGGGCTTTCGGAGGTCTGCGCGAGTAGAGCGCACGGTCGGATGAGCCGAGTTGAACCGTTCTGTCCCCGGGGCATAGAACAAGCGGCGAGTCACCGTTCCCGCGCCGGGCGCGGCGGATGCGACCCGGCTGGTTGAAAGCAGGTACCGCGCCATGTCCTCGCCCCTGTCGTCGCCTTCGTCCCCGGCCCCGTCCCCGGCCTTGTCTTCGGTCTCGGCTTCGGTCTCGCCCTCGCCCTTAGCGCGAGCCCGGCTGACGCGTCGCGGCTTCGTCACCGCGGCGGCCCTGCTGACCCTGGCGGGATGCGGCGGCGGACGGGACGACTCGGCCGCCCTGGCGAAGCGGGCGCCGGCCCCTCCGGCGGGCTCACCTGGCGCCGCGAAGCCCCTGGAGCTCCCGGCGCTCGCCGCGCTCGAAGGCAAGCACGACGCCCGGATCGGGGTGTACGCCCTGCACACCGGAACGGGCGCCACGGTCGTGCACCGGGCGTCCGAACGCTTCGCGTTCTGCTCCACGTTCAAGACGCTCGCCGTCGCCGCCGTCCTGCACGGCAACTCGCTCGGCCATCTGGACAAGCGCATCAGCTACGGGTGGAGCGACATCAACTCCATCTCGCCCGTCACCCGTAAACATGTCGCGCACGGCATGACGATCCGCGAACTCTGCGACGCGGCCGTCCGGTTCAGCGACGGCACGGCCGCCAATCTGCTGGTCCACGACCTCGGCGGTACGGAGCGGCTGAACGCCTATCTGCGCGGGCTCGGCGACCATGTCAGCCGCCTCGACCACTACGAGCCCGAGCTGAACGCGATGCGCCCGGGGGACCCGGCCGACACCACCACACCCGAGGCCATCGCCGCCGACTATCGGCAACTCGTCCTGGGCAACGCGCTGTCCGAGGATCGGCGCGCGTTCCTCAACGATCTCCTGGAGCGCAACACCACCGGCGGCAAGCGCATCCGGGCCGGCGTTCCCGGCGGCTGGCGGGTCGCCGACAAGACCGGGACCGGGGACTACGGACGGGCCAACGACATCGCCGTGGTGTGGCCACCGCACTCGGCGCCCCTGGTTCTGGCCGTCATGTCCGAGCGTTCCGACTTCAAGGCCGACCCCGTCGAGGCCCTGATCGCCGAGGCCACCCGGCACGTCGTGACCACGCTGGTCTGAGCCGGGCGGCCCGGCCCCCGGCCCCGGCCCCCGGCTCCGAGGGCTTGGAGGCCGGGGCCAGGGGTCAGGGGTCTGGCGCCCGTCCCGGTCGGTCAGCCGAGTCGGGTCAGCCGAGTCCAGTAGGACGGCTCCGGGCGCTCGGACCGGAGTGCCACGGGGACGCGCTGCGCCTCCTTGCCGCTGCCCACGACCAGCTCGCCGACGACGGTCGCGGCCTTCCTCTCCGCGCCGAGGTCGATCTCCTTGTCGCGGAAGGTGAGGGTCAGTTCCTGCCCGGGGACCCCGACCACCTTCATGTCCTTGGTCGCCGTCACCGGCGTACGGCCGCCCAGGCCGTCGTCGACGTAGCCGAGGACCTGGCCCGAGCGCACCACCGTCGAGGTGGTGAGGGCGCCCCGTACCGCCTCGATGACCTTCTTGCTGTTCTTCAGGACCAGCGCGAGGCTGTCGGCGCCGTTGAGGTCGGCTCCCGGGGCGTGCTGGTCCATCATCGTGCCCAGGATCAGCCGGTCCACGCCGTCCACCGTCTTGTAGGAGGCCCAGGAAAGGGTGCCTCCGGCAGGGGTGTTTGAGCCGGTCTTGATGCCCCGGACGCTCAGCCCGGCCGAGGTCAGCTGGTTGTTGTTGTAGATGCGGCCGACACCGGGGATGTCGGCGTCGGGCATGGCGACCACCGCGCGGAACGTCTCGAACTTCATGACGGCGTCGGCGAGTTTGAGCTGGTCGACGGCCGTGCTGACGGTTCCCTTGTCGAGCCCGCTGGGGTCGGTGTACGTGGTGTTCGTCATGCCGAGCGAGGCTGCCGCCTCGTTCATCTTCTGGACGAACGCGGTCTCGTCGTCGGTCTTCGTGTTCCAACGGGCCAGCATCCGTGCCACGTTGTTGCCCGACGGGATCATCAGCATCTTCAGCATGTCCTGGAGCGCGAAGGTCTGGCCGACCTCGAGCCCCTCGATGCGCGACTCGTCCTTGGCCTTGCCCTCCTCGACGGTGCGGGCGTCGATGGTGATGCTGGGGCCCTGCTCGTCCCGCTTGATCGGGTACTCGCGCAGGAGGACGTAGGCCGTCATGATCTTGGCGACGCTGGCCGTCGGGACGGGCTTCTGCTCGCCGAACGTCCCGATCGTGCCCGAGCCCGCCACCATGACCGCCGCCTGTCCCTTCGCGGGCCACGGCATGTCGAACGTGCCCTCGCCGACCGTGGCCGAGGACGACTCGACCACGACCGCGGGTGCGGGCAGCGGGCGCAGCAACTGGGCGCCGACGACACCGAGGGCGAGGAGCCCCACGATCGGCGTCCAGATCTTGAGCCGGCGCAGCAGGGTACGGGCCGGCCGGGGCGGCGGCGGGGGCGTGTTGGTGAGTTGGGCGAGCAGGGTGAGCGGAGCGGCGGGCGGCTGCGCGCCGTCGGAGCCCCGGTCGGTGCCGGGGGCGGCGGGGCCGGGGGAGGGGTCGGCGGAGACGAACGGGTCGTCGGCCCACTTGTTGTGGGGAGCTTCGGTGCCGGGGGCGGTGGTGCCGGGAGGGGTGACCGGTCCGGCGCCGGGGAGGTCGGTGACCCTGAGCGCCATCGTCCTGCCGGACTCGACGGCGGCCTCGTCCGCGAGTGCCCAGGACGGGATCGCTCGCGTGGTCTCGGACGACTCGGCGGCGGTACGCGCCCCGGGCCCGCTCCTGGCGGACCGGCCGGAGCCCTCGGCGGAGACCGAGCCGGCGTCTGTGCCGGTGTCGGCCGTGCGGCCGGACGGGGGCGCGGATGCGCGCGTCCTGGCGGGGGCCGGGACGGGGGCGGGGGCCTCGGAGGGCTTCGCGGACGCGGCGTCGTCGGCGTCGTCGGCGTCGGTGTGGGCCTCGGTGGCCGGCGGCTTGGGGCGCGTGTCCCTCGCGTCGAAGCCGCCGTCGCTCTTCGAGAGTTCGGCGACTATCGGCCCGGTGCCCAGGGTCAGGGTGCGGCCGCGCGAGGCGTCCGGACCGTTTTCGGCCGGACGGTCCTCGTCCGGCCCGGCCGGTGTCGTGCCGCCAGGTCCGTTCGGCCTGTTCGGCCCGTTCGGCTGGTCCGTGTCGTCAGGGGTGTCCGGGCCGCCGGGGGCGTCGGTGTCGTCGGTGCCGGCCATGCCGTCCGACGGCCTGGTGACGGCGTCGTTCTTCGTCTCCAAGGCCGCTTTCCCGGAGGGTTCCGTCCGGGGGTCGTCCTGACCGTGGGCCCCGGCGTCGGGAGTCGGGTCCGCCATCGCTGTCTCCTTCGTGCGGTCGCGGCACATGCGTCCTGCAGGACGGGGGACCTGGCGCGTCACACGTCCTGTAGGCGAGTGCGGATGGTTCTCGCCGGGCGACCTGTGGCCCTGGAGGGATGGCTGGCGATCATCACGCGGCGGCGCAGTCAGCGTAACCGATCATTTTGCATGGATAGCGGAGTACAACGCTCCCGAATGGCCGAAAATCAATGTGGAACCAAAGGGGCCGGTTTCGCGTCGCCGAACCCGTTCTTGGACCTGCTCGGGGTGGTGGGGGAACTTCCGCCGGTCGTGCCTGTCCGACCCGGTGGTTCCCGGTGCGGAAATCCCCGGGGAAGCGGGTCGGCGGCGTGGGGGAAGCCGTCGGCGCGTCCCGGTTTCCCCCACCCGCACGCGGGCTTCCTTCCGGGCGAACCGGCCGAATTCGATCGATCCGAACCGGCCGCCCGCCGCCCCCGCCCGCCGACCCTGCCTGCCGCCCGCGGACCACCGGAGCATCCGGGCGGGCGGCGCGTGGGGCTCGGGCGTGTCCGTGCCCGGCGGCGAGGTCGGCCCCCGGCGGCGGGGCCGGTCCCGGGCGGCGGGGTCAGTCCTGGAGGACCGCCTGCATCACCTTGCGCGCGATCGGCGCGGCCAGCGAGCCACCGGAGATGTCCTCACGGGAGATGTCCATCGCGGTCGGGTCGATGAAGACGGCCACGGCGACCGAGTCGCCGTTCGGCTTGACGCCGTAGGAGACGAACCAGCCGTACGGGACCTGGTCGCGCACGTTCACGCCGCGCTGGGCGGTGCCGGTCTTGCCGCCGACGGTGATGCCGTCGATCAACGCGCGCCGCGCACTGCCCTCCTTGGCGGTGAACTCCATCATCTCCCGTACCTTGGCGGCCGTTTGAGAGGAGACGGCCTGGCTCATCATCTTGGGCTCGTGCTTCTCCAGGATGTCGAGGCTGGGGGCGCGCAGCGTGTCGACGATGTACGGCTGCATCACCTTGCCGTCGTTGACCAGGGCGGCGGTCACCATGGCCATCTGCATCGGCGTACTGGTGAGACTGCCCTGGCCCATGCCCGTCAGCGCCGTGCCCGGCTTGTCGAGGCCGGCGGGGTAGAGGCTCTTGACGGCACGCAGATCACCGATGTCGGAGGAGTAGACGTCCTCGTTGTACCCGAACTTCTCGGCCGTCTCCCGCATCTTGTCCGCGCCCACCTTCACGGCGGCGTCGAGGAAGACGTTGTTGCAGGAGTGCTGCATGGCGGTCTTCAGCGAGGCCCGGTCGCACACGGCGTCGCCGGCCTCGCTGCCGATCTTGTTGGTGGACAGCGGCAGCGGGTACGGGGACACCGCGTCGGTACGGGCGTCGACGTCCGTCACCACACCGTTCTCCAGGGCCGCCGCCGCGGTGAGGATCTTGAAGGTGGAGCCGGGCGGGAAGGTCTCCCGCAGCGCCCGGTTGGCCAGCGGCTTGCTCTTGTCGTCGTTCAGCTTCGTGAACCGCTCGCCTTCCTTGAGGGAGTTGCCCGCGAAGAGCGAGGGATCGGCGGTCGGGGCCGAGACCAGCGCGAGCACCTTGCCCGTCTTCGGTTCGAGCGCCACCACCGAGCCGCGCGCCCCGAGCTTGGTCAGACCCTTGTAACCGGCTTCCTGTGCCTTGGCGTTGATGGTGGTGACGACATCCCCGCCGCGCCGTTCCTTGCCGGTGAGCACCTGGGTGAACCGGTCGAACGCGAGCCGGTCGTCGGTGCCGCTGAGGATGCTGTCGTACGTGCTCTCCAGCAGGGTCGCGCCCATGGACTGGGAGGCGTAGCCGGTGACGGGCGCGTACATGGGGCCGTTCTTGTACGTGCGCTTGTACGTGAACTCCGCGCCGTCCGTCCGGACCGACCCGGTGATCGCGCGGTCGCCGACGATGATGTCGCCCCGGGGTATCGCGTAACGGCTGATCAGGACACGGCGGTTGTTGGGATCGTTGGCGAGCTTGTCGGCCTCGGCGTACTGGATCCAGTTGGCCCGCAGCAGCAGGGCGAGCATCAACAGCCCGCAGAAGACGGCCGTATGGCGCAGCGGTTTGTTCACGCGGCACCGCTTTCGAAGGTCGTGGGCCCGGCCGGTGGGACCGTCACGGCCGGCTTTCCTCGTAACAGCGGTATCAGAGTGAGCGGGGTATGCGTCGCGATCGCCATGGCCGCAACCATAGAACACCCGTGACCGCCGCGATTTTCGCGTGCTGAAGACGCGATTCTCTCCTTGGATTTCCGGGGTCGGGGCCGGGTTGGATTTCCGGGGCCGGGCCCGGGGCCGGGGTCGGGTCCGGGTGGTTACGCTTTCGTGTCCACGGCATCGTGTGCCGTGACCCGCGTGACCCGTTTGAGCCGTAGGACCCGCCGCCGGGCAGTGCCCCGGGCAAGGAGAGTGAGCCGGAACGTGAACACCATCCTGGAGCCGGCCCTCGTCATGGGTCTCGTCCTGCTTCCGGCTCTCCTGGTGGTGAGCCTCTGGAAGACCGCGCGAGGAGTGCGCACCGGCGGCTGGGCGCGGCCGGGATGGTGGGTCTTCCCGGTGGCCTTGCTCGTTGTCCTGGGCTGTGCCGCGTGGTTCAGCGGGATCACCGCCGGCGGCCTGGACATCCGGGAGACCTGCGCGGAGCACGGCGCCGTCTACGACGACGCCTACCGTGCGGAGCACTGGCGTGAGCCCGGACGCTGGTTTCCCCTGCACAACCGGTGCAACGCGGACGCCGACATGGTCCCCGCCTTCGTCAATCCCACTCTTGTTGCTGTGGTGTTGCTGCTCCTGGTCTGCGCGGCCGGAGCGGTGACGGCGTCGGTGAGGGCGCGCCGGAGGGAAGGCGTGGGCGGCAAGGCGGGTGCCGATAGCGCGACTTCGACGCTGTAGGCCGTCGACGCCGAGTGTCCGGGGCGGCGACGGCCTTGGGGCAGAGGGGGATTCGGGACCGGTCGAGGTCCTGGGGCCCGGCTGCCGGAACCGGGTCAGTTGGCGAACGCGGTGCCGATGTTGTCGTAAGGGAGCTTCAGCGAAGGCACGTTGTAGATCTTCGAGCCGGTGCCGGTGATGCCGGACGGGGATCCCTTGAGCAGGTGGATCATGCCGTACGTCTTGCCCACCGTGTCGGTGGTCTGCACCATCAGGTCGGCGCGCCCGTCGCGGGTGTAGTCGGCCATCCGGAGTTCCATGCCGAAGTAGTCGTTGCGCTCGATGACTCCGAGGATGCCGGGCTTGTTCTGGTCGTACACCCGGGCGCCGGCGCCGGTCAGTCCTCCGGCGCGGCCGTACAGGACGGTGACCATGCCGGCGTTACGGCCCGAGGGCCCCAGGTTCTCCCCGGGGGCGCCGACGGCCAGGTCCGCGTAGCCGTCGCCGTTCACATCGCCCGCCGCGAGGGCCATGCCGAAGTAGTCGCCGTCCTCGGGGTCCCCCGGCACGCCCGGTGTGTCCTGGGTGAACCTCGCCATGGGGCGGCCGGTGTCCGGGCCGGCCGGACCGCCGTACTGCACGATGACGTAGCCGCGCCCCTTGTCCACCTGCTCGGTGCCTCGGCCGATGGCCAGGTCGCCGTAGCCGTCCTTGTCGAAGTCGCCGAGGGCGAGGCTGAATGACTGGCTGGACACCGTGGTGGTGGGGTCCGGGACGGGGAAGGTGGCGGCCCGGGTGGCGAAGCCGGCGCCGCCGCGGTGGAAGTAGACGTGCTCGTCCTTGTCGCCTTCGCCGCCGACCCAGCCGAGGATGTAGAGATCGGTGGCGCGATCGCCGTCGACGCGCCCGGCGATCAGCCCGTCGATGCGCACGGGGCGAGGGAAGTTCTTGCCGAGGAACTCGTGCCCGGCGGTCTTGCCGGTCCGCGTGAAGGGGCCTTTGAGGAGGACCACGACGCCGGCTGTGGAGTCGCTGTGGGCCACCAGGTCCTGGTTGCCGTCACCGTTGAAGTCGCCCGCTGTGACCAGGCCGCCGAACGAATCACCCCAGTTCTTCTCTTCGAGGGGCACGGGGGAGTGGAACACGGTGCCGTAGCCGAGGCCGCGCGGTCCGCCCCAGACGACGGTGAGCCCGCCTCGGGCGTCGACCGTGCCGACCTTCTCGCTCGGGGTCGCCACCACCAGGTCGGCGTACCCGTCGCGGTCGAGGTCAGCGCTGGTGGCCGCCCGGCCGAAGCCTTCGTACTGCTCGGTGATGCCAGGGATGTTGGGGAGGTCCTGGTAGATGGTCTGCACACGGGTGCCGGGACCACTCGCCGTTCCGTAGACGACGTCGACCCTTTGGTCCTGCTTGTACGTGCCGTGGAGCAGGACGAGGTCGCGGTGGCCGTCGCCGTTGAAGTCGTCGGACAGCTTGGCGGGGGCTGCGGACGCGGACAGTGGTGCGGAGGCGGAGGCGTCGGGCAGGGGCCCGGACACGGGCAGGGACAGTGGAGAGGGCGGGGTCGCCGAGGGGGCCGCGATCGACGGTTGGGCGGCCGCGAAGACGCCTGCGGCCAGCGCCGCCAGGACGGCCGTCACGACGGCGGGGCGAGTGGGGCGCAAGGGACACTCCAAGGGGTCAAGGAGCTTGCGGAGAAAGCGAGTTGGCGGTTGGACTCGTGTCCTGGCCCGATGGTTGTACGGGTGAGCGAGCGGGTGCGTGGGCGAGTGGGTGAGCGGGGTCGGGCGCGGGGCCGATATGCGGGGCGCCTGGCCTCCTGTGCCGGGCCGGCAGCGGGCTCACGACGAAGGCCCCCGACCGGTCGCGGTCGGGGGCCTTCGCCGTTGCCGGTAGACGGCGTTCGGCGGGTCAGCGGGCGAACCAGCCGCCGAAGGTGTTGTACGAGAGCTTCAGCGAGTTCGCGGTGTAGTCCTTCGAGCCGGTGCCGGTGATGCCGGACGCGGACCCCTTGAGCAGGTGGACCATGCCGAGCTTGTTTCCGACCCAGTCGTCGGTCTCGACCATCAGGTCGGCGCGTCCGTCGCGGTTGTAGTCGGCCATCCGGAGGTCGTTGCCGAAGTTGTCGTCGCGCTCGACGCTTCCGCCGATGCCGGGCTTGTTCTGGTCGTACGCCTTCGAGCCGGTGCCGGTCAATCCTCCGGCGCGGCCGAACAGGACGGTGACCGCGCCGGCGTCGCGCGCGGACCCCAGGTCCTCGCCGGGGGCGCCGACGGCCAGGTCCGCGTACCCGTCGTCGTTCACGTCGCCCGCCGCGAGGGAGTAGCCGAAGAGGTCGCCGTTCTCGGAGACCCCCGGCACACCTGCCGTGTCCTGGGTGAACTTCACCGGCTTGCGCGCGGTGTTCGGGCCGGTGGCGCCGCCGTACTGCACGACGACGTAGCCGCGCTCCTTGTCGTTCGGCGCGGCGGCGCGGCCGACGGCCAGGTCGCCGTAACCGTCCTTGTCGAAGTCGCCGAGGGCGGCGGCGACGGGGCCGCGGCTGAACGCTCCGGTCTTGGGGCTGGGGTCCGGGATCCGTACGGACGAGGCCCGGGTGGCGAAGGCGGCGCCGCCGCGGTGGAGGTAGGCGTGCTCGTCGTTGTCCGAGTCGGAGGTGTCGTCGCCGACGATGTACAGGTCGGTGGCGCTGTCGGCGTCGACCCGCCCGGCCACCAGCCTGTCGACCTGGAGAAGGCCGTAGTTCTTGCCGAGGAGCGCGTGTCCGGCGGTCTTGCCGGCCCGGGTGAAGGGGCCCTTGAGCAGCACGACGCCGCCGTCCCGGCTCTCGCTGACGGCCGCCAGGTCCTGGTCGCCGTCGCCGTCGAAGTCGCCCGCCACGACCTCCCGGCCGAAGGCGTCGCCCTGCTTCTGGTCGGTGTTCGCGACGGGCACGGGGGAGTGGAACACGGTGCCGGAGCCGAGGCCGCCGGGGCCGCCCCAGACGACGGTGAGCCCGCCGCGGCGCGTGGCGGTGCCGACCGCCTCGCCCGGGGACGCCACGATCAGGTCGGCGTACCCGTCGCGGTCGAGATCCGCGCTGGTGGCGGACTGTCCGAAGAAGTCGCCCTCCTCGGTGGTGCCGGGGATGGCGGCCTGGCTCTGGTGGATCGTCTGCACCCGGGTGCCGGGACCGTTCGCGGTGCCGTAGACGACGTCGACCCGGTAGTCCTTCTGGTACGTGCCGCCGAGCAGGACGAGGTCGCGGTAGCCGTCGCCGTTGAAGTCGTCGGACAGCTTGGCCGGGGCCGGGACCGGGGCCGGGGCCGCGACCGCCGGTTGGGCGGTCGCGAGGGGGCCCGCGGCCACCGCCGCGAGGACGGCCGCCACGGCGGCGGCGGTGCGAGTGGGGCGCAAGACGTACTCCAGGAAGTCGTGACACGGAGGGGAGGCCGTGTCGGTCGCCTGGTGTGACTCGTGTATGCGCCCAAGGGTTGTACTGCTGTTCGGTAGTTGGGTCGCCCCCTCGCCCCCTCGCCCCTTCGCCCGGGCGGCAGTCGGGGGGACGGTCGGCCGGTTGGACGGCCTGCGCGGGCCCGTGTCCGGGCCCGTGTCCGGGCCCGTGCCCGCCTCAGCGCCCCGAGAGCCGGTTCGCCACCGTCGCGATGCGGTCCGTCGCGGCCGTACGGGAGGCCGCCTCGCGCCGGTCCGCCGAGCGGAAGGCCGCGTACATGGTCTGCACCCCGAGCCAGCGCAACGGCTCCGGCTCCCACTTGCGCACGCGGTGGTTCACCCAGGGCAGGGCGGTCAGTTCGGTGGGGCCGGCCTGGCCCGAGTCCTGCTGGATGAGGTCGCGCAGGGTGCGGGCGGCGAGGTTGGTCGTGGCGACGCCGGAGCCGACGTAACCGCCCGCCCAGCCCAGACCGGTGGACCGGTCCAGGGTGACGGTGGCGCACCAGTCGCGCGGCACGCCGAGGACACCGGACCAGGCGTGCGCGATGCCGACGCCCGCGAGCTGCGGGAAGAAGCGGACCAGGATCTCGCGCAGCGCGTCGACGGTCTGCGGCTGGGTGCGGCCGTCGTTGTCGGTGCGCGAGCCGTAGCGGTACGGGACGCCCCGGCCGCCGAGCGCGATCCGGCCGTCGGCGGTGCGCTGGGCGTACATGTAGGCGTGGGCCATGTCGCCGAGGGTCTCCAGGCCGTCCCAGCCGATCGACTCCCACTGGGCGTCGGTGAGGGGCTCGGTGGCGATCATGGACGAGTTCATGGGCAGCCAGGTGCGCCGCTGGCCGCTCAGGGAGGCGGTGAAGCCCTCGGTGCAGCGCAGGACGTACGGCGCGCGGACGGTCCCGTACGGGGTGACGGCGTGCTTCGGGCGGATCTCGGTGACGGGGGTCGACTCGTGGATCGTGACGCCGAGCGCCTCGACGGCGTCGGCGAGGCCCTTGACCAGCTTGACCGGGTGCAGCCGGGCGCCGTGCGGGGTCCAGGTGGAGCCGACGGCACCGGTGACGCGGACCCGTTCGGCGGTCTCGCGGGCGCCGTACAGCTCGCGGTCCTTCTCGCCGAAGGCGACCTCGGCGGCGTGGAACTCCTTGAGGCGGCCGAACTGGGCGGGGGAGAGGGCGACTTCGAGGACGCCGCCGCGGTGGAGGTCGGCGTCGATGCCCTCGGCGGCGCACACGTCGACGACCTCGGTGACGGTGTCGTTCATGGCCTGCTGGAGGCGGACGGCGGCGTCGTGGCCGTGCAGCTTGGCGTAGCGGTCGCGGCCCGCGATGCCGTTGTAGAGCCAGCCGCCGTTGCGGCCGGAGGCGCCGTAGCCGCAGAAGGAGGCTTCGAGGACGGTGATGTCGAGGAAGGGGGCGGCCTTCTTGAGGTAGTAGGCCGTCCACAGGCCGGTGTAGCCGCCGCCGACGATGCAGACGTCGGCGGTCGTGTCGCCGGGCAGCGGCTCGCGGGGCGCGGGGGCGCCCTCCTGCGCGTACCAGAACGATATGCCGCCGTTGACCGTGCTGCTCGTGCTCATGTCCCATCCCTCTTCCGGGTGCGTGGGCGGGAGGTTACCGGTGGCCCGGGGCCTGTGGATACGGCTGATTCGAGGGGAGCTTTCGGTGGTCTCCAGGGGAGCCTTCGGGCTGCGGATTTCGTTGTTCCTGGTGAGTGCGGGGTGGGCTGTTTCATCGGCTGGGTGAGGAAGGGGAGTTGACGGGATGGGTGCGTCGGAGGAGGGCTCTGTGAAGGGTCCGGTCGGAGTTTCGCGCGGGGAAGCGGGTGGGGGAGGAAGGGAACACGGGGAACACGGGGAACACAGGGAAAGCGGGGAGCCGGAGGGTGGTGCGGTGCGCGGGACGGTGGGTGGTCCAGCGGGCCGTCCGGTCGTGATTCCGGCGGCGCTGGTGGCGTCCCAGGAGAAGTACAACGGTGCGGCGGGTCGGGCGTTCGTCGCCTCGCTGCCGGGTCTGGCGGCGGAGTTCACCGAGCGGTGGGGGCTACGGGTGACGGGGCCCTCGATGCACGGGGTCGCGTCGCTGGTGCTGCCGGTGGCCGTACGGGCGGACGGGACCCCGGCGGCGCTCAAGTTCCAGCTGCTCGACGAGGAGAGCGAGGGCGAGGCGCCCGCCCTGCGCGCGTGGGGCGGGAACGGGGCGGTGCGACTGCTGGCATATGACGGAACGACCGGCACCATGCTGCTGGAACGGGCCGACGAGAACCGCCACTTGTCCTCGCACCCGGACGCGCGCGAGGCGGTACGGATCCTGGCGGACGTCCTCGCCCGGCTGGTCGCCCTGCCCGCCCCGGCCGGCCTGCGCCGCCTCGGTGACATCGCGCCCCGCATGCTCGCCCGTACCCCGGCGGCCGTCGCCGCCCTGGCGGATCCGGCCGACGCCGCGCTGCTCCGGGACTGCGCGGCGGCGGTACGGGAAGTCGCGGGCGAACCGGGCGATCGGCTGCTCCACTGGGATCTGCACGCCGACAACATCCTGGCGTCCGCGCGCGAACCCTGGCTGGCCATCGACCCCAAGCCGCTGGCCGGTGACCCGGGCTTCGATCTGCTGCCGGCGCTGACGAGCCCCTGGGACCCGGGCCCCCTGCCGGATCCGGCCGAGACCCGGTGGCGTTTCGACCTGCTGACCGAACGCCTCGGCCTGGATCGGACGCGGGCGCGCGCCTGGACGCTCGGCCGGGTGCTCCAGAACGGTCTGTGGGACGTCGAGGACGGCGCCGTCGCGCTCGCCCCGGCACAGGTGTCCATTGCGCGGAACCTGCTGGCCAGGGCGGGGTAAGCGGGTGCAGGCTGGGCCCATGATCCGTACCGCCACGCCTGCCGACATCCCAGTCGTCCACGAGATGATCCGCGATCTCGCCGAGTACGAGAAGGCTTTGCACGAGGTCCGTGCCACGCCCGAGCACCTGCGCGAGGCGCTCTTCGGCGAACACCCGGCCGCCTTCGCGCACATCGCCGAGACCGACACGGGCGAGGTTGCCGGCTTCGCGCTGTGGTTCCTCAACTTCTCGACATGGCGCGGGGTTCACGGCATCTACTTGGAGGATCTGTACGTCCGCCCCGAGCTGCGGGGCGGCGGGCACGGCAAGGCGCTGCTCGCGGAGCTGGCGCGGATCTGCGTGGAGCGCGGCTACGAGCGCCTGGAGTGGTCCGTCCTGAACTGGAACGCGCCGTCGATCGCCTTCTACGAGTCCCTGGGCGCCGGGGCGCAGGACGAGTGGACGGTGTACCGGCTGACGGACGACGCGCTGAAGCGGCTGGGGACGGGCGCGGGGGCCGGCGCGGGCTCGGGCGCGGAGGAGGGTGCGGGGGCGTGACCGGCTGATCGTGGCGGCGGTCGGGGGCCCCGGCCCCGGCTGCCGATAGTCCCAAGGAGCTCGTTCGCAGGTCTGCGAACGAGCTCCTTTCGCATGCCCGGGGTGTGCCGGGTGTGCCGGGTGTGCCGCGTGTTTGGGGTGTGTCGGGTGTGCCGGGTGCGGGCTACCGCCCCCGCGCGGGGCGGTCGGCGCGTACCGAACGGAAGCCGGGGTGCACCCCCGGGGTGAGCCCCTGCTGTGCTGCCAGCCGGCCGAGCAGGGCGGTCAACTGCCCGTGTTCGTCGGGGGAGAGTCCCTCGCAGACCTGCTGCTCGTGCGCCGCTCCCGCCTCGCGCAGCCGGGCCAGCATCGCCCGCCCGTCCTCGCTCAGGTCCAGCGCGTACAGGCGCCGGTCGTCGGGGTTGCGGTGGCGCTCGATGAGGCCGCGTTCCTCCAGGCCGTCGGCGAAGGCCACGAAGCGGCTCGGCGGCATGCCGAGGGCGTCGGCGAGTTCGCGCTGGCTGCGGCCCGGGGTCCGGTCGAGGAGACGCAGGAGCCCCGCCTGCGCGGGAGTCAGATCGAGGGTGGCGATCCGTTCGGCGAACAGCTGCGCCGCGTGGGCTCCCAACTGCGCCAGCAGGAAGGCCGCGCCGCCGCGGAGTGCGGGGCTCGTGTCCTCAGGGCGGCCCTCGGGGCGGTCCTCGTGGTGGCTGCTGCTCATGCCTCGCATCGTACATGTCGTACACGCTTGACAATCGTTCCAAGCTGTAATCATTATCGATGGTAAATCGATATCCCGGGAGAAGTCATGGCCGTCGCCCCCGCACCCCCGCTCCCCGCCGCGAACGCGCGCCGCCCGCAGACCGGACCGCCGCTGCTGGCACCCGTCCTCGCCTTCTGCGCGCTGACCGTCGCCTACGTGGTCGTGAACCGGGCCACCCCGCATCCCGACGCCTCCGGCGCCGACGTCCTGCGCTACGCCGCCGAGCACGGCACCGCGATCAAACTGGGCGCGTTCCTGCTGTTCTCCTCCGCCGTGCCGCTGGCGCTGTGCGCCGCAGTGCTCTACCGGCGGCTGCGAGCCCTCGGCATCACCGCCCCCGGCTCGGCGATCACCCTGGTCGGAGGCGTGCTCGCGAGCGCCGCGCTGACCATGAGCGCGCTGTTCACCTGGACCGGCGGCCGGCTGCCCGCGGACGCCCCGGCGCCGCTGGCCCGCGCGCTCGCCGATCTGTCGTTCCTGTCCGGCGGCCCCGGTTACGCGGTGACGTACGCCCTGCTGGCCGCCGGCGTCTCCGTCACCGGCCTGCTGGCCGGCCTGCTGCCGAAGGCGGCGAGCTGGGCGGGACTGGTGATCGCCGCCGCCGGGATGCTCTCCTCGCTGACCCTGCTGGCGGACGGATTCGCCTATCTGCTGCCCGTCGTCCGCTTCGGCGGCGCCCTGTGGCTGCTGTGCGTCGCGGCGCTCCTGCCGCGCACCCGCCGCAGGACGCCGAACGGCCGGGAGCCCGGTCCCGTTTCGGCCTGACGGCCTTGCGCTGAGGCCCTGTTGAGGCCGTTTCGCTTTGCTCTCGCTCAGAACGCACGCACCGACTCAAGGAGCCAACACAGATGTCCGGTACCTATCCCGACCTGAACGGCAAGGTCGTCCTCGTCACCGGTGGATCGCGCGGCATCGGCGCCCGGACCGCGCACGCCTTCGCGGCCCAGGGAGCCAGGGTCTGCGTCGTCGGACGGGACGCGGAGGCCCTGGACGCCGTCGTCGCCGGCATCACCGGCGCGGGCGGTACGGCGACCCGCGCGGTCGCCGACGTCACCGATTCCGCCGCGGTGGACGAGGCGCGCCGGCACGTCGAGTCCCGGTTCGGGCCGGTCGACGTCCTCGCCGTCTTCGCGGGCGGCCAGGGCCTGCCCGTCCCGACCGTCGAACTCACCGAACAGCGCTGGCGCGAGGTAGTCGACTCCGACCTCACCTCGGTGTTCCTCACCGTCCGGGCCTTCCTGCCGGGCATGGTGGAACGCGGCCGGGGCTCGGTCGTCACGATGTCCTCGGCCGCCGGGCGCCAGCCCAGCCAGGCCAATCTCGCCTACGGTGTCGCCAACGCCGGAGTGGTGATGCTGACCCGCCATCTGGCCACCGAGGTCGGCCCGTCTGGCGTCCGCGTCAACTGCGTCGCGCCCTCGGCGATCCTGACCGAGACGACACAGGCCCGGATGCCCGCCGCCGTACGGGACAAGGTCGCCGCCCTGCATCCGCTGAACCGCATGGGCACGCCGGACGACATCGCGGACACCGCCCTGTTCCTCGCCTCCGACGCGGCCTCCTGGCTCACCGGCCTCACGGTCGACGTCTCCGGCGGGCGCGTCACCAACTGAGTTCGGGGGGAGGCGGGGTGGTCCGCCCGTACGGGGCGGCTCGCCCCGCCCAGGGCGCGGGTCGCGGCTCCCATTCGGCATATGCCTCCCGGCATCGGGCCGGTGACCTCCGGGGTGTAGGAAGAGGGCATGGACAAGGACATTCAGCAGCGGTTCGAGCGCATCACCGCATTCATCGAGGCGCGGCTCACGCCGCTGTTCGACCCCGAGAACGGCAGCGACCATGGGTTCGGGATGGACGACACCTCGCGCTCGCTGCGCGCGCTGCGGTACACCGTGCAGGCCGCGTCGGCGGTGAACGGGCTGCTGGAGAAGCGGGACTCGGCGCCGGAACTGCGGCAGGTCGTGGACCAGGCGCTGGAGCACAACTGGGATGTGCTGCGCTCCATCGCCCGGATGTGGGAGGACCACCCCGACTTCCTGAAGGAGTTCAAGGGCCACTCCTGGGACGTGCTGGGGATCTGATCCCCCCCCCGGCCCTCGGCCCCGGCCCCTGGTCCCCGGCAACGGGGCCGGGAAGCCAGGGGTCCCGGGATCAAGCCGCCCGGTGCGGCACGTACGCGGGCAGGCGCGTGCGCAGCGCCAGGGACACCGCCTCCACCGCGCTGGTGAAGGACACCTCCGCGAGGACGCCCGGGGCCGCGACCTGGTCGCCCACCAGGTACACGCCGTCGCCCCGGTCGATCGCGGGCCGGTCGCGCCAGGTGGTGCCGGGGCGGTCGACCGCCCCCGTACGGCCGGAGGAGACCGCCTCGCGCCGCCACACCGCGCGCTCGCGCCAGTCGGGGAAGCCCAGGTCGAGAAGGCGTTCGGCGTGCGCGACGCCGTCGGCCCTGGCCTCGTCGGGGCCGATCGGCAACTGGGCCTGGATCAACTGCTCCCCGGCGGGGGCGAGGGTCGGGTCCTGGGTGGTGAAGCGTTCCAGCCAGCCCGGCGCGTCGAGGTCGGAGATCGCGAACGGATCACCCTTACGGGTCCGCAGCGCCAGGTCGAACAGGACGGTGCGACCCGACTCCCAGGTCAGGGCCGGGTCCCCGAGCAGCCGGGCGGCCGCGGGCAGGGCGGTGGCCACGATCACGGGCCCGGTGCCGGGCCCGGTGGGCAGGGCGTCGATCCGGGCCGAGGTCTCGATCCGTACCCCGAGCTCCCGGGCCCGGGCCGCCATGCGGTCGACGAGCCGTCCCCAGCCGCCCTGGACGAAGTGCGCCTCCGCCGGGACCGACGAGCCCCGGTACAGCCGTTCCTGCACGAAGCGCGCCGACAGCGCCCCGGGGTCGTGGTGGTAGACCGCGACCCCGCTGTACGCGGCGGCCGCCTCGGCCGCCGCCGGCCCGGCGAGCCCGGTCGCCCAGGTGCGGAAGTCGACGTCGACCGGGGCCGCCTCCGCCTTGCGGAAACTCTGGCGGAGGAAGCCGAACGGCGGCACGCGCCGCAGCGCACCCCGGTGGTGGAAGCGGAGTCTGGCCGCGTCGGGCGCGCGCAGCGGCGCGAGCGGGCCGAGCAGTCCGCGCTGCTTCAGCCAGGTCCAGTGCGGGCCGCCGCTGTAGATCGCGTGCGGGCCCTCGTTGGTGAGATACGGGCCCTCGGCGGTGCGGGCCCGGCCGCCGAGGGTGCGATGGGCCTCGTACAGGACGACGTCGGCGCCCGCCTCCGCGGCGGTGACGGCCGCCGTGAGTCCGGCGAATCCGCCGCCGACGATGGTGATGTTCCGGACGCTCCGGCTGTTCGGCATGTCTCCGGCTCCCTGGTGTGGCTGGGTGTGGCTGTCACGCAGGGGACGGGTGAGGGGGCCGGGTCCGTGACATCGCGGGCCGGTGATTGTCAGTGGCGTACGTCACGATGGAGAGCGTGAGGGACATGGAAGAAATGGACGGCGGGGACGGCAGGGGTGGCAGGGACGACAGGGATGGCAGGGGTGGCGCGGGCGGCAAGCGCGGGGTCGGCGCGCGGGGCGTGAAGCCGAAGCCGGTGGCGGCGGCGCGGCTGCCGGAGGTCCGGCTGCCCCCGCTCGCCCCGTACGCGGGGGCCCTGGAGCCGGACGGGGACTACGACGGTGTGGAGTTCACAGGCGCCGACCTGACCGGGCAGGACGGCGCGGGCGCCCGTTTCCTGGACAGCGCGCTGCGCGGCTGTGTGCTCGACGGCGCCCGGCTGACGGCGGCGCGTTTCCTCGACTCGGTGCTGGACGGGGTACGGGGCGTGGGCACCGACCTGGCGGGGGCGCAGTTGCGCGATGTGGAGGTCGTGGAGGCGCGCCTCGGCGGTGCGCAGCTGCACGGGGCCGTTCTGGAACGGGTGTGGATCCGGGGCGGGAAGGCGGACTTCCCGAATCTGCGGGCGGCGCGGCTGAAGGACGTGGTCTTCGACGGCTGCGTGCTGAACGAGCCGGACTTCGCGCGCGCCACCCTCGAACGCGTCGAGTTCCGGGACTGCGTGCTGATCGGCGCCGACTTCAGCGGGGTGCGGATGAAGGATGTCGATCTGCGGACGGTACGGCGCCTGGAGATCGCCCGCGGCGTGGACGCGCTGGCCGGTGCGGTGATCTCGCCGTCCCAACTGCTCGATCTGGCACCGGTGTTCGCGGCACACCTGGGGCTGCGGGTGACCGACTAGTGCGGCGTCAGGCAACGTTCGCCCCGTTCTTACTGAGGGGAGTGCGGATCACAAGGGGCACGTAGTCTCGCGGGATGCATTCGCACCTGAGTTTCGAGAACCCTCCCGCGCTGTCTCATGAGGCCGTGGCCGAAACGCTGGAGCGGGCTCTGCGTGACCGCTCGCACGAGGGCGAGGCGGCGAACACCCTGGTCGGAATCGCCTTGAGCGACAACGACCGTGAGTTCGTCGAGCACTGGTGCATGGAGGTCGGGACGCGCGCAGTGCCGAGCAGTCCGCTTCTCGGGCTGGCCGGCCTGTGTCTGGGCCATACCGCTCGACGCTTCGGCCGTCTTGGCGACGGCGCTCTTGCGCTGGCGAAGTCGCTGGCGGCGCGTGCTGAAACGGACCCGGCGGACGTGGACGGTCGGGCTCTCGACGGTTATGACGATGTCCGGAGCTTCCTGCACCTTTGGTGACACCGGCTGGCGCCCGCCAGTCAGGCGGTGTTGGCCCCGCTCACGATGGCGGTGAGGCGCTTGTCGGCGGCTGTTGCCTGTTGCGGCACTAGATCCGTGAGTAAAAGGGAAGGGAAAAGAAGAGGGGGCCGGGGGCCGGGTCAGGACACGCGGGGGAAGCGGGCCTGGAGGTCCCAGATCGCGGGGTTGCCGGCGAGGTCCTCGTGCATGTCGGTGAGGTCGGCGATCAGGTCGTGCAGGAAGTCGCGGGCCTCGCGGCGCAGCGCCGCGTGGTTGAAGGTGAGGGGCGGCTGCTCGCCGGGCATCCAGTCGGCCTCGACGTCCACCCAGCCGAACCGGCGCTCGAACAGCATGCGGTCCGAGGACTCGGTGAAGTCGAGTTCGGCGTACTGCGGCTGGGCCGCGCGGCTGCCGCGCGGGTCGCGGTCGAGCCGCTCGACGATGTCGCACAGCGCCCAGGCGAAGTCGAGCACCGGCACCCATCCCCAGGCTGTGGATACTTCCTCGTCCTTGTCGGTGTCCGCGAGGTACACGTCACCGCAGAACAGGTCGTGGCGCAGCGCGTGGACGTCCGCCGTGCGGTAGTCCGTCTGCGGCGGGTCGGGGAAGCGGCGGGAGAGCGAGTAGCCGATGTCGAGCACGCCTCGATGGTGTCACGTCCGGAGGGCGGTACGGCGCGGGGGCGGCGCGCGGACGTACGTGGGGGTGGGGGCCGGGGCCCGGGCGGGCGTACGGGCCCGGGGGCGGGGCCGGGTCGGGCGGGCGTTCGTGCCGGGCGGGGCGCCCGGCCCCCTCGTACGCCCTGCCTCCCGTGCGTCCGCCCCGCCCGCGTGCGTCCGCTCCGTGCGTACGCCCGCCCCCCCCGGCAGTCCCCGCGCCCGGCCCCTTTGCCTTCGCGGGCTCCCGCGCCCCGTGCCGCCGGCTCAGGTCCGGTGGACGGCGCGGGCCAGGCGCGGGCCGAGCCAGCGCTTGAGGCGGCGCAGCGGTTCCAGCCGGTCGGCGGCGCGGTCGAGGCGGTAGTAGAGCTGCGGCGGTACGTAGGGCAGCAGCGGCGAGTGGCGCTGGCCGAGCAGGGCGAACATGCGGTCCGGCGGCAGGCGCATATAGCGGGGCAGGTTCTCGTACCACTGCGCGCTGTGCCGGGCCGCGCTCTGCGCCGGGACGAGTTCGGCGCGCCGCCGCCGCCCGTACGCGGTCAGCGCCCGGTCCAGCGAGCCGAAGCCGTCCGGGCCGCACCGGCGCAGGGCGGCGGCGAGCACCAGGGCGTCCTCCAGGGCGAGGGTGGTGCCGGCGCCGATCGAGTAGTGGGTGGTGTGGGCGGCGTCGCCGAGCAGGACGGTGTGGCCGCGGTGCCAGACGCGGCTGCCGAGGGTGCGGAACGTGAGCCACTGGGCCGGCGCCGCCGGGTCGCCGTCCTCGTGGTGGCGGCCGATCAGCGGCTCGCCGTCGAGCAGGTCGGCGAAGAGCTTCTCCAGGAGGCGCAGGCTGTCCGCCTCGCTCGCCCGGTCGAGCCCGAGGCCGGTCCAGGTGGCCGGCGCGCACTCGACCACGCAGGTCGACTGCTCGCCGCTGAAGCCGTACGCGTAACACCAGACCCAGCCGTGCTCCGTCTCCTTGAAGGCGAAGTTGAAGGAGTCGAAGACCTTCGTCGTGCCGAGCCAGACGTAGCGGTTGCGGCCGCTGGTGATCTCGGCGCCGAAGTGGCCGGCGTGCGCCTCGCGCAGCACGCTGTGGACCCCGTCGGCGGCCACGACCAGGTCGGCGCCGGCCAGCTCGGGCGCGCCGGGGCCGTCGACCGGGTGCTCGTACGCGACGTGGACGCCGAGTTCCCGGGCCCGGTCGGCGAGCAGGGCGAGCATGCGGCGGCGGCCGATGCCGAAGCCCGCGTCGCCGTGGTGGGTGGTGCGCTCGTCGCGGACGATCGCCGTGCCGTCGGTCCAGGTGACGGACGCGGCGGCGATCGCCTCGGCGGACTCGGGGTCGCCCGCGCGCAGTTTGTCGAGGAGCCCCGCCCAGTAGGTGACACCCCACCCGTAGGTGGACCCGGCCGGGTTCCGTTCGTAGACGGTGATCTCGTGGCAGGGGTCCTGGCGTTTCATCAGGATGGCGAAGTACAGCCCGCCGGGGCCGCCCCCGACGACGGAGATCTTCATGTGCGCTCCCACGGATCTTCATCGGGCATATGACACGGTGCGTCCGGAAAGCAACGGACAGTAGCAGGGGGAGGGTGTGCGGGTGGGGGAGACGGGCCAGGAACGCCCGGAGGGACGACCCCTACGGAAGCCTCTTCGGTTATCCGGGCCCGACCGGGGCGGCCCGGACCCGCCCGGCGCCCGCACCACCCCCTACGGGTCCTACGGGTCCTACGGGTCCTACGGGTCCTACGGGTCCTACGGGTCCTACGGGTCCTACGGGTCGTGCGGGCATCTGAGGCCCCCGATCCGGCGCGCCGGTCCCATCGATCCCGTTTCAGGCGCCTGGTTTCGTACGTCTGTTTAGGATCGGTTCGTGAACTCGACGCGTACCCGAATCCGGGCCGGAGCCGTGGCCGTCGCCCTCGCCCTCCTGGCCGCCGGCTGCGCCGCCGGAGCGGGCCGGGACGGCGGCGCGGTCCATGGTGCCCCCGGCGCGGCCGGGCTGCGCGACCCGTACTTCCCGAAGCTCGGCAACGGCGGCTACGACGTCGGCCACTACGGCCTCACCCTGTCGTACGAGCCCTCCACCCGCCGCCTCACCGGCAAGGCCGAGATCACCGCGACCGCCACCCAGGACCTGAGCGCCTTCAACCTGGACTTCAGCGGTATGACCGTGCGCTCCGCGACCGTCGACGGCGCGCCCGCCGCCGTCAACCGGGCCGGCAACGAACTGACGCTGCGCCCGCGCCGCGACATCGACAAGGGGGCGCGGTTCGTCGCGGTCGTCACCTACGAAGGCGTCCCGAAGACGATCACCGACACGGACGGCGACGAGGAGGGCTGGGTCCCGACCTCCGACGGGGCGCTCGCCGTCGGCGAGCCGACCGGCTCGATGGCCTGGTTCCCCGGCAACCACCACCCCTCCGACAAGGCCACCTACGACGTCACCGTCACCGTTCCCGCCGGGCTGAAGGCGCTGTCCAACGGGGTGCGCACGGCCGAGCGGAAGACCGCCGACGGGCGCGGCGTCACCTCCGTCTGGCATTCGGCCGAGCCGATGGCGAGCTATCTCGCGGTGCTCGCGATCGGCCGTTTCGACACCTCGACCACGACCGCGCTCGGCGGCCGGGTGCCCGTGCTCAACGCCGTCGATCCGACCGCCGCCGCGAAGAGCGCGGGGCTGCTCGCCAAGGTTCCCGGCATCCTCGCGGAGCAGGAGCGGCTCTTCGGGCCGTACCCGTTCTCGTCCGCCGGTGTGATCGTCGAGCGCGAGGGCGACCTCGGCTACGCCCTGGAGACCCAGACCCGGCCGATCCTGCCCGTCTCCTCCTTCAACTCGCCCACGCTCGTGCACGAGCTGGCGCACCAGTGGTTCGGGAACTCCGTCTCGCCCGCGAGCTGGAAGGACATCTGGCTGAACGAGGGGTTCGCGACCTACGGGGAGTGGCTGTACGAGGAGCGGACCGCGCACCTTCCGGCGCAGAAGTCCTTCGACCACGCTTTCGCCAACGACGCCGTCTGGGACTTCCCGCCGGCCGAGCCGCCGACCTCGGAGGACCTGTTCTCGCCGCCCGTGTACCAGCGGGGCGCGATGGTGCTGCACAAGCTGCGGCAGCGGGTCGGGGACGCGAGCTTCTTCGAGATGCTCAAGGGCTGGCCGGCGAAGTACCGGCATGGCACCGCGAGCACCCGGGACTTCACGGACTACGCCGAGTCGATGACGGACAAGGACCTGTCCGGTCTGTGGGACGTCTGGCTGTACGGGGACAAGAAGCCCGCCAAACCCTGAGAGGGGTCGGGCCCGGGGTCGGGGTCGGGGTCGGGGTCGGGGCCTGATCCTGGCGCTGATCCGGGCCCTGATCCGGGTCTGGGGCCGGGTCTCCGGCCTGGGGCGCGGAGGTCGGTTCCGGCATATGCCAGACCCACGCGCCGCGTCCTGGCATATGACTGCGTATGACCGCCGACGGCGCGCGGCCCGCCACCCCCTCGTGAGGGTGACGGGCCGCGTGCGTGCGGATGCCGGACGGGCAGCCGTTGGATCAGAGGATCAGAGGTTGACGCCGAAGTCGCGGGCGATGCCCTCCAGGCCGGAGGCGTAGCCCTGGCCGACGGCGCGGAACTTCCACTCGGCGCCGTTGCGGTACAGCTCGCCGAAGACCATGGCGGTCTCGACGGCGGCGTCCTCCGACAGGTCGTAGCGGGCGAGCTCCTCGCCGCCGGCCTGGTTCACGATGCGGATGTACGCGTTGCGGACCTGGCCGAAGTTCTGCGAGCGGGTGACCGCGTCGTAGATGGAGACCGGGAAGACGATCTTGTCGATGCCGGGGGCGAGGCCCGCCAGGTTGACGCTGATCTGCTCGTCGTCGCCGCTGCCCTCGCCGGTGCGGTTGTCACCGGTGTGGACGATGGTCTGGTCCGGCGTCGACTTGTTGTTGAAGAAGACGAAGTGACCGTCGGAGACGACCTTGCCCATGGCGTCGACGCCGATGGCGGACGCGTCGAGGTCGAACTCCGTGCCCGTGGTCGTACGGACGTCCCAGCCCAGGCCCACGGTGACGGCGGCGAGGCCGGGGGCCTCCTTGGTCAGGGAGACGTTGCCGCCCTTGGACAGGCTTACAGCCATGGGAAGTCCCTTTCTGCGGTACGAAGTGCGGCACGGGGTGCGGCACCGGTTGCTGACGGGTCGTCGAAAGCGATAACGCGCGATGCTGCCCGTCGGTTCCAGCACGCGGCACCGTTTCCGGAATGGCTGATTCCAGTGCCCGCTTCCGTGCCCGCTTCCCATGCCCGCCTCCCGCGCGGGCGGCCTTTCCGCCAGAGTCCCGGAGGAAAAGAGCGTGACGTGCGGTCGCGCGGGCGGGGAACATGGACACATGTCCGGTCCCTATCCGATCCGCGGCTCCGTCTCGCTTCCCGAGGCCGAGCTGATCTGGCGTTTCTCGCGGTCGTCCGGGCCGGGCGGCCAGCACGTCAACACCAGCGACTCCCAGGTGGAGCTCCGCTTCGACCTGGCGGCCACCGAGGCCCTGCCCGAGGTGTGGAAGGCACGCGCCCTCGAACGGCTCGCGGGCCGTCTGGTGGGCGGCGTCCTGGTCGTCCGCGCCTCGGAGCACCGCTCCCAGTGGCGCAACCGCGAGACTGCGGCCGTACGTCTGGCCGCCCTGCTCGCCGAGGCGAGCGCACCGCCGCCGAAGCCGCGCCGCCCGACGAAGATCCCCCGAGGGATCAACGAACGACGGCTGCGGGAGAAGAAACAGCGCGCGGACACCAAGCGCGGCCGGCAGGGCCGCGACTGGCACTGACGGTCGGCACTGAACCGTTGGTGCTGACGGTCGGCACTGACGGTCGGCACTGACGACTGGCGCTGACGGGTGGCGCTGACGGTACGGAGTCTTGCGGGGCGTCCCACGGTTTCCCCGCGCGGTTTCCCCGCGCGCGTAGGGCCGGGCTTCGCCGCCCCCCCCGTAGGGGTCGGGGCGTGGCGGGCCGTACGGGGCGGTGCGGAACCCGTACGGGTCGATCCCGTACGAGCCGATCCCGTACGGGGCGAGCCGACCCGCCGTCCTGCGCGATGGCGCGGCCCGCACAGCCGGCCCAGGCGGCCGAACCGCCCCGCCCCGCCCCGCTCAGCCCAGCGTGCGGTAGTTCCCGCGGAAGTACGTCAGCGGGCCGCCCTCCGCCCGAGGCAGCTCCGTCGCGAGGACGCGGCCGATCACCAGAGTGTGGTCCCCCGCCACCACCCGGCTCTCCGTACGGCATTCGAGGGTGGCGAGCGCGCCGCCGATCAGGGGCGCGTCGCTGTGTTCGCCGCGCCGGTACGGGAGGTCGGCGAAGAGCAGCCGGTCGCTGACCCGGTTGCGCATCGCGAAGCGGCCCGCGATCTGCCGCTGGTTCTCGGCGAGCAGCGACACCGCCCAGACCGGAACCTCCGCGAGCACGTCGTCCATCCGGGAGCCATTGCGCAGGCTGACCAGGACCAGAGGCGGGTCCAGCGAGACGGAGAGGAAGGCGGTGGCCGTCATGCCGATGTCCTCGCCGCGCGGACCGTCCTCCGGGTCGTGCGCCGTCACCAGGACCACGCCCGCCGCCAGGCGGGACATGGCCGCGCGGAACTCGTCGTCGCTCACCCCCTCAGCATGAGGGATCGCGGCAGCCCCGGGGCCGGCCGCCGCGAGCGCGGGGCCCGGCGGGGTCCCGAGGCCCGGCGGGGTCCCGGGTCCCGGCGGGGTCCCGGGGGACGCCGGGGGCACGGGGAATCCGGGGAATGCGGCGGCCGAGGGGATCGCGAGGTCGTGGACGGCGGGCGGCACGGGGGAGGTCACGGGGGTCTTCTGGAGCACCCTCGCACGCTAGTCCGCTTCCCTCCCGTGCCGCATCGGGCCCGGGGACCAGCGGCGATTCCCTCATGGGTCCTAGGACCCCGGACGGAATATGCCATTCCGGGGTTGTTGTGACTTGAGTCACAGAGGGGGGTAATTGTTGACCCTGTGTACCGAGTGCGCAGCGCGCTGTGATTCAGTGGCGGGGACAGTGCATTACGTAGCCAAAGCCGTAGCCGTAACCGATGAGAATCCTGGAGTCAGCTGTCGAGGTCTCGGGGAGAGCGAGCGATGGAGACCGAGTCGGAGCCGTACGTCCGTCTTGCGACCCTGCGGCAGCTTCACCGGGTCGTGACGGACCTCAACACCGCCCGCAGCCTCGCGGACACTCTGCAGGCCGTCGCCGACGGCATCGTCACCGGCCTCAACTATGAGCTGGCCGCCGTCAATCTCGTCCGGCCCGACGGCGACCTGGTCGTCGCCGCCTTCGCCGGCAGCCCCGCCGCCGAGGCGCTGATCACCGGCCGGGTCGGCTCCCGCGCCTCCTGGGACCGCCGGCTCTCCATGGGCGAGTCCTGGGGCGACCTGCGGTTCATCCCGCACACCGAGGGCTGGGTGCTGATCGAGGACGACGTCCCGCAGTGGCACACCGAGGGTCCCGCCCCGCGCTTCGAGGACGAGTGGCACTCGCACGACCGGCTCTACGCCCCCATGTACGCCTCCGGCTCCGCCCGCGAACTCCTCGGCGTCATCTCCGTCGACCGCCCGCGCAACGGACGTCACCCCGGCCCCTGGGGCCGAGAGGCCCTCCAGATGTACGCCTCGCAGGCCTCCATCGCGATCAGCAACGCCCGGCTCCGCTCCAACATGCAGCGCGCCCTGGTCCGGCTCGAACGCGAGCAGCAGGCGCTGCGCGCCAGTGAGGAATCCTTCCGGCAGGCCTTCGAGTACGCGCCCTCCGGCATGGCCATCGCCGAGATGGGCGGCGACCAGCACGGCCGCCTGCTGCGCACCAACGACGCCCTGTGCCGGCTGCTCGGCCGCCCCGCCTCCGTCATGCGCCGCTACTCCTTCGCCGACCTCGTCCACCCCGAGGACATCGGCACCCTGCTGCGCACCTCCGCCGAGGGCGGCCGGGCCGAACTGCGCCTCGGCCGCCGCGACGGCACGTACGTCTGGGTCAGCCTGCGCAACTCCGTCGTCGCCGACACCGCCGACGGCCCCCGCTTCCTCCTCACCCACGTCGAGGACATCGAGGAGCGCAAGCGCCACGAGCTCCAGCTCGCCCACCGCGCCTCGCACGACGCCCTCACCGGCCTCCCCAACAGCGCCGAACTCCGCTCCCGGCTCTCGGCCCGGATCTGCTCCCGCCCCGCCGCTGCCGGTACCGGCGCCGGCGCTCCGGGACACATACCGGCGCAGTCGTCCGGGTACCAGGCGCACCAGCAGGCGCAGTCCCAACCGCACCAGCAGTCCCTGTCCCCGTCCCCGTCGCCGTACGGATCCGAGTACGGGGCCGCATACGCCTCCGCGTACCCGCCCGAGTACCCGTCGGAGTACGCGGTGGAGTACGCGGTGGAGTACGCGTCGGATGGCTACGACTACGACCACGAGCACGGCTTCGGGTTCTCGCCGGCGGGCGCCGCCGCCGGCGAGTACGACCACCACGTCCATCTCGTCGCCCCCTCCGGCGGCGAGGTCGACGACGGCACCAAGGGCCTGGCCGTCCTCTTCTGCGACCTCGACGGCTTCAAGTCGATCAACGACCGCTTCGGCCACCACACCGGAGACGCCGTGCTCATCGAGGTCGCCCGCCGCCTCACCACCGGCGTTCGCGACGGGGACACCGTCGCCCGGCTCGGCGGCGACGAGTTCGTCGTCCTCGCCGACGGCCTCGGCGCGGCCGACGCCGCCGATCTCGCCGTACGGCTGCGCAACGCGATCATCCCGCCGATCCGGGTGGACGGGCGGGCCGTGCGGGTCGGCGCCAGTTTCGGCATCGGCTGGGCCGAGTGCGGGATGACCGTCGAGGAAGTCCTCAACAGTGCGGACCAGCGGATGTACATCGAGAAGCGGTCGCGGGCGAAGGTGCACCGCCGAGCGGGCTAGGGCGTGTTTCGAAAGTCCCTCCTGGCCCGCGACGCCTGGCACGCCCTCCCCCGTAGCCCTTCGGGCACGGGAGGTGCCCCCACGCTGCGT